>NC_015578.1:312297-624594 GCF_000214375.1 Treponema primitia ZAS-2
GATGAAGGCGTTTTTATCTTGTACCACCGCGGAATTGCTTATGACGCCAGTGGTGATCGCGAGCAGGCTATTGCCGATTACAGCAGGGCTATAGAATTAGCCCCCTGCAATTACGAGATGCTGTTCTATGAGCTATTCTATAGCCGGGGCCTTGCCCATGATGAAAAGGGTGAGTACGAACTTGCCATTGCAGACTATACCCAGGCGATATGTATTGCCGCTGCAATGTTTTCCCCTGGCGATGCCTTTGATGCATACTGCAACCGGGGCCTTGTCTACAAAGCGCTGGGACAGCGGGATAAGGCGGAAGCGGATTTTGCCAAATTGGACGGGAAAACTGCCTATAAACGGGGAAGAAAAAAGGGTATTTTGTCTACTTTAATTAATTTAATCGGATAAATAGTTCAGTCTATCGTTATATGATAGACTGAAATGATATTATGACTGCGTAAGGAGGAAAATACTATGTCGGCATTAGCTAATGTTATTTGGTTTATATTTGGGGGTATAAAGTATGTTTGATTCTAAGGATATTCCACCTGAAGCTCTTCATTTAGCTAAAGAAGCAGCCAATGCAAAAATAGGCATACTACCTATTGAATTTCCTAGAAATAATAGGATTATATCAGATACTTTATACAACGAATGTAAAAACATACTCGTTACTCAATTAATAAAAATGGGATTTGTTTCTTGGATTGAAGGTGATAAAATTTTATTATATTCTCTATATGATTTTGAGATTAAAAAAGTTGATTCTTTGATAGAAATTGAAGGCTATAAAGTTTTTTATTATTGTCCTGATTCTGACCCAAATGAAAAATCAGAGCTTATAGATTTAATATATATATGTGAACGTGCGAGCGATTTGGAAATGTCTCACGAAGACATGATACGTGATACGGAAAACATGATACGTATCATGATTGAAGGTTATTTTGAGGGCATGAAGTTCATTAGGAGAGTTAATGCAAAATTAGAAAAACTTGAAGAAGAGAAGAAGAAAGGCAGGATTGATGATGATAAGACAAAGAAAACAAGTTATTATTGGAAAAAATAAACGATAAAAGTAAAACACTGTTTGACCAGGCTATAAAAGATTATACAGAGGGTAGTAACTAAAAAACAAGCCTATGCGTCGGTGGTAGCCAATGAAATGGAGAAGCGAAGTGGACGGTGAAGGTAAAAAAATATGATTTCTCATAAAATAGCGAAATATGACCTGGATCTGAATTATTTGTTTCGAGGCACAGATATTTCAGATGCGGAACTTGTCGAAATAATCGCAGAAGCCGACAGGATAATCCTGGAAAACAAGGTAACTCCGGAAACATTGGCCGAGGCATATCTTAAAAAAAGCCAGTGTTTGCAGAAGCTGGGGAAATATCAGGAGAGCGAGGCGATTATTGAGAAAGCGCTGGAACTGGCGCCCGAAATGGCCGAAGCCATTACCCAGTTGGGAAATATTTTTCGGAATGAAAAAAACTATGATGAGGCAATAGCCCACTACACGGAAGCGATACGGCTTAAACCGGACTATGCGGCGGCCTTTAACAACCGGGGGGTCAGCTATGCCCGCAAGGGTGACTCTGTTCAGGCAATAGCGGACTATACCAAAGCGATACGCCTAAGACCGGATTATGAGACCGCCTATTATAACCGGGGAAACGAATACAAAGAGCTGGGGCAGGTAGAGCAAGCCTTGGCGGATCGGGAAGAAGCTATTCGGCTAAAACCGTTTTTAAAATATTTTGGAAACAAAACTATTCATTATTTTTCAAATGTCTCTGAGGACCCTTTTGATAATGAGGAAATTGAACAGCTTACCGGTGCAATATACCTTAACCCCAATAATGCAACTCTTTTTAATAACCGGGCTTGGCTTTATGCCAGGCGCGGCGAATATGACAAGGCAATTGCCGGCTGGACAGAAGCTATACGACTTGATCCGGAAAACACTTTTTATTTGGAAGGCCGGGGAGATGTGTATGCCGATAAACTGGGCGAATATGATAAGGCTATCGCGGACTATTCTGAAATTATACGCCTTGAGCCGTACTCAGCCGGTTGCTTTGAAAAGCAGGGGAAAATTTATGAGACATTGGGACAGCTTGACAAAGCGGCGGCGGATCGCGGCGAAGCGGCAAAGCTGGAAGAGGAGAATTCTGATATTGGTATAGATATTAAACATATGCTTGGGTCTATGGATTTTAACAAATTTCTTGAAATGCACGATGATGCAGAAGAAATAATCGAAGAAAACAAAGAAAGCCCTGAAAAATAGCGGAGATGTATTAACGTTTTGTGGTGAACGATATCCAAATTGTTTAACAAAAATTCTCAATATACTCCGCAGCACAGTGTGCTGCAATGGCCCCTTCGGCGGCGGCGACCACAACCTGGCGGAAGGGGCTGGCGCGGACGTCTCCGGCGACAAAAATGCCTGGGATTGAGCTGGCCATGCGCTGATCCGTGACGATATAACCTGCCTCGTCTTTTTCTGCGTCCGGAACCAGGCTGGTCTGGGGGGTGGTTCCGACGAATATGAATACTGCGTTTACCGGCTCTTCGTATTGAGTGTGATCCGCCGTGTTTTCCAGAATTACGGCGTTTACCTGTTTGTCCCCCAGAATTTTCACCGGGCTGGTGTTGAGCCGGACCTCAATGCGGGGGTCATGAAGTACCCGCTCGGCAAGGCTTTTCTGGGCGCGGAATTTGTCCCGGCGGTGGACCAGGAGCACCCGGTCAGACAGGAAGGCAAGAAACCGGGCTTCGTCGCAGGCCGCATCGCCACCGCCTACCACCAGGATACGCTTGCCCTTAAAAAAGGGGCCGTCGCAGGAGGCGCAGTAGGAGACACCCCGGCCGTTAAATTCCGCTTCCCCGGGTATGCCCAGTGTGCGGTGTGTGGCACCGGTGGCGAGGATTACTGCGCGGGCCTTGATTTCTCCACCACTTCCTAAAACAGCAGTAAAACTGTTTTTTTCATTTTTTAATGACAGGACGGCATCGCTTAGAATTTTTGCGCCGAAGTTTTCAGCCTGGCGGTGCATATCCTCTGCAAAGTCAAAGCCCGAGCGGGGGGTAGGGTCACCGGGGTAGTTTTCCAGTTTGTCAATGGACAGGGCCTGGCCGCCGGGGGAAAGCTGTTCAATGGCCAGAACCTTGAGGTTGGCCCGGCTGCCGTACTGGGCGGCGCTGAGACCGGCAGGACCGGCGCCTAAGATGAGTAAATCGGCTTCTAGCTGTGCCATAGCTGCTCCTTTGCAATACCTGTTATACTTTTTATATAATAAGAAAAGACCTATAGTACCGTCAACGGGGTTATGCTACACTATTTTTCTATGAAGAGTAAGTTTTTTGCCGGGGCGCTGGCCCTGGTTTTGGCTGAATTGGCCTTTGTACATCCCCTATGGGCCCAGACGCTTCAGTTTCCGGGGCTTGATCCTGATCCCAGTGCATCTGCATTTGCCCGGGTACGGGATTACAACTGGCAGGATATCGGGGAAATAGGGCTTTGGGCCTCCTCGGTAGGGGTTTCGGGGGCAAATACAGCAGCCTATGCGGAACTTATCCGGAACAGTGCAGCAGATCTGCTGGCCTTGCCGGATTTGCCCATTGATCTTCGGGAGCGGGGGGAATTTGTCCTTACCTTTATCCATCAGCGCTTCCTTAAGGGAGGCTATGTAGAACACCAGACCCGGCTGGACGAACTTTTCAGGACCGGCAGGTATAACTGCGTTTCTTCGGCGGTGCTCTACACCGTCTTTGCCTCCGCAGCGGGGCTGGATGTCCGGGGGGTGATGACCAAGGATCATGCTTTTATTACCGTGCATATTGGGGATGAGCTTATCGATGTGGAAACCACAAACCCCATGGGCTTTGATCCGGGGAACCGCCGGGAATTCCACGATGGATTCGGCAGGCTGACCGGCTTTGCCTATGTACCCGCCCGGAATTACCGGGACCGTACCGCCATCAGCCAGATTGAACTGGTCTCCCTCATCCTGACCAACCGCATCTCCGAACTGGAAACCCGGGGCCGTTATAACGAGGCGGTGCCTCTGGCTTTAAACCGGGCGGCCCTTTTGAAAGATCGCCGGGACCCGGTGGTTTCAGACTTTTTTTCGGATCCCCAGAAGGATCTTGTGGACCGGCTCCTCAATTACGGATCATCCCTGATGAAGTCCAACCAGGAGGCTGCGGCTCTCCAATGGGCTGCCTTGGCAAGCAGGCAGTACCCTGACCCGGTGCGCTGGCAGGAATTTATCTACGCCGACATGAATAACCTTCTGGTCCGGCTCCTGCGGGGCCAGCGTATCGCCGAGGCCCGGGATGCCCTGGAAGCTAACAAGGAGCTACTGAGTCCGGAAAACCTGGTTAAGCTGGACACCCTGGTGGTGGATGCGGAATTAGTACAGCTCTCCGCACGGGTCAAAACCGCCGAGGAAGCCCGGGATATACTGCAAATCATAGAATATGCCCTGGTCCGGGGTTCTCTTACCGAAAGCCGGGCCCGGGAGATACGGGATTTTGTCATTCTCAAGGAAGGGGAGCGGCTTTCTTCCGCCGGGGCTTCCCGGGACGCCATTGAGTATACCGAAGCGGCGCTTGCCAAATACGGCAGGGATCCCCAGCTGGAGGGATCTATCAGGGTGTACCGCTCAAACCGAGTGGCGGAGCTGCACAATGCCTTCGCGGCGCTTTTCAATGCCGGGGACTACGAACAGGCGAACCGCTTTATCCGCGCCGCATTGGAGGAATTTCCCCGGGACCGGAATTTGACCCAGGACCTCAGCTTGGTGGAGCGGGCTTTAAAGAGCCGGTAGGAAGCTGCAGCGTCTATTAAAAAGTTGATAGGCTGTTTCTGTTTAAATTTTTTTATCGATTTATTCGTGAGTCTGGTTTAATACCCCGCGGCTTGCCGCGGTTGTTACCAAGCGAAGCCTACGAAATTTGGTATTAAACCAAAGAACTCGCTTTCGCGAGGGAGGGTATAATAAACTTCCTATCGAACGAGCCTCCGTTCAAATTATGCAACGCTAAGGATACCGTGGGGCTTGCCCCGCAGAGGCTCATTATTTTTCTGCATTGGCGTTGAATTCCGTAGAGAATGATTTTTGTACCTGCTCTGCAAGGGCAGTATAGGCACGCCGTTTTGCCACATCCGGGGTTACCGCACTGGCGCTGCCTGCGGAAGCATTATAGGTGAACAATGCGCCGGAGCTTCCGGTAAAAACCGCTTGCAGCGAAGGGTAGTAAAAAATACCCAATTCGCGTTTCTGCATTCCTTCGTCTACAGTGATGGTGCAGACTGCAGCAGCTCCGGCGCGGGTTTTGGCAACCGGGAAGCCTTCGGAGATGAGGGCGCGGGAAAAGGCATTGACGATAAGGGATTCAAAGTCTACCGGGCAGTCGATATAAACGTCAGCGTTCCGGCGGGCATTGTCGATTTTTTGCGGCAGAGACGCAGTATTGCTGCGCACTACAGAAAAAACGACGTTCATTTTTGCCGAATTTAAGATTTGCCCAAAACTATAGGCGGCCTCGAAATCCGCGCTTTGGGCGTATCTGTTCGTTACACCCCAAAGCAAGGCTTTTTTGAATAAATCACCCTCGGTTTCCGCAGCCTGATACAAGCCTCTCAATGCTTCTGCCTGTTTTTGAAAACGTGGTTCGTAAATTGCCCATGCTTCGGCGCGGTCTATATAGGCCGTAGTCTCCCATTGTTTCTCCGCCTTGTTAAACCAAGCTTCGGCATACCGAACTGCAAAAAGTTCAGTCTGCGAATTGACAAGGATTTCGGATGTGGCTGCGAGCTGCGTTTCTGTTGTTACACCGTTCGTCTGCCGCTCGAATTCTAAAATGCCTGTGGCGCTTCTTACCTCACTGATAAAATAGCGGGAAATTGCGGCGGCAGCGGAGGCTTCGGCGGCCTCGCGGGTTTGGCCCTGGCCGTGTTGGGCGATGTAGGTGTCAGCAGGGTACACGCGGGTGATGGCAGAAGGGGATTTAGCCCAGTCGGGGAGCGGAGCGGTGGCACATGAGAGGAGGAAAACTGTGAAGGCGCATAAAGCCGCTGGGCGGAAGATTTTATAATGTGATTCCGGCAATTTTGTCCTCATCAGGGGGTTTTATATTTTGCACAGGAGGTGGTTCCCGAACTCCATTGCCCCGTTTTGTATTATATCACGCCAGCTTTTTTCATCCCCGGTTATTGGATTTTCAATCCAGTATTTTTCGTCCCAGTCAAGAAGCGCTATTACTTCGTTGGCAGGTTTATTGGCATTTACGGAATTCTCAAAAAATACGCCGCAAACATTATAGAACCGCTTCTTCAACTCCCCGATCATTTGTTCAATATCGGGTTGAACTAAATGGGAGGATAAAATACAGGCATCCGCTTCTTTAAAATGGGAACTGAAAAAGTCAGGTACGGATTGATACTCTTTTTCCTGGAAACTCCGGTTCATCAGCGAGATTGTCTTGATATTATTATTGCCAATGCGTATACGGATATCAAATGTCAGATTACAATCAAGATGTTGATATCTGTTAAAGGCAACAAACCGTATTAGCTCCTTTTGGAATGTAGTTTTTCCTGTATAGTCATCGCCAATTAATATGTATGCCCATTTTATCATGGTTTTCCTCCTGATATTTCTGAGTTTTTCAGCGCAGTAAATATACGTTGATTTCGTATAACAGTTGCCCCCCCCTGTATTTTTATCGCCGAGTCCAATTCTTGCCATCATACGTGTAAGTCCCTGCACGTTTACCCTGCCTCTCATAAAAACCATCAAATCCGGAAATTGAGTTGTTATATGCAAGATTAGTATCGAGTTTAACACCGCCTCCTATAGTCACGGTTGTCAATAGATTTCCGGCAAATGCTACGGCACCAATAGATGTAACGCTATTGGAGATGGTAATGCTGGTTAATTGATTTCTAGAAAATGCACCGCCTTCAATAGAAGTAATGCCATTAGGAATAATGACATCGGTTAATTTATTATTGGCAAATGCATTATTTTCAATAGAGGTAATACTATTAGGAATAATAACACTGGTCAATTTTCCGCCGTTTAATGCGCCGCTTCCATATAGGTTATACCCAATAGCGGTAATGCTATTGGGTATGGCGATACTGGTCACCTCTCTCAAGTTTAACTCATTCCAACTAATAGAAGTAACGGGTATACCATCAATGCTTGACGGTATAGCAATGTCTTCTAAAGGACTGGAGTATCTTGTTATTTTTCCTCTTTCAAATCCAAATAACTTATTCCGTGCTGTCCTCGCTTCCGTCAAGAAATTACCCCGGGGTAACTGGAGATATTCTTCTTTGGTGGTAATCATGATATGACCATCTCTGCCTGCTGTTTCAGCGGCAATGCCGTCCACACTGACCATTTTCATGGTTAATTTGTCGGTAATTAAATCAGCCTTGACTGCCGGGAAGAGTACTAAATTTGTAACAATCGGCTCTGGTATTATTGTCAAGGGGTTTATTAACCGTTTCTTCTCCCATCTTTTTCCTTCCTCAAGCTTTACATCAAAGAACCATCCATACGGCAAAATGATACTCTCTCTGCCTAGGCTAATCCCCTTTTCATTCACCAGTTCTGCAACAATGGTAAAGGCGCTATGCCGTTTTGTAAAAAAATCTGCGCCCTGGGTTACTGTTTTAACCGGCCAGTCCGACAAGCCCCAATCTCCGGTTTTGCCGGTAGCCTCTAAACCTACTTTTATAGTGTTTACCAATTTTTCCATGGTATCAAGCCATACAGTAGAAGCGGGAAGCAGCTCTATTTCAAAACTAATGGGGACAGTTTCATTGGCATAATTGACGGCGCCAGTCTGCAAATCCGTGGAGTATACCAAGTCATAGGGAACGGCGGGAGTTTTTACATAATTTCTTAAATAATTTTCCGTTTCCGTTAAACGCGTAAGCCATGCCCTGCGCCATGCAATATCGTTCCGGGTATTCTCTCCGATATTGCCGCTGGAGATATCCGCAGACATCACCGATGCCCGGCTTACCGCTTCGGACAAAGAAGGATCAATGGAGGCTGCCTGAAAGTAATAAGCCAGGGTCTCCACCACCGTCCCGCTCTTTTGGGCGGTAATACCTTTGGCAAGGGCGGTTTCACCATTAATGGCCTGTTGGGCGCCGGCTCCGGTAAGTTCTTCCCTGCCTTTCGCGGTAAGCGCAACCCCCATTTGGGTAAGCAGGTCCAGGGAGGCTTTTTTTATGCCCGTGAAATTGTCCAGTTCTCCGGCTGTACAGGCGCCGGAATAGGACGCCTTTGTTACGGCGCTTGCGGTATCGGTTATCTGTACCTGCAATGCAAAACCTGAGGCCGTTTTTGTCAGCGCCCCGGTCAGGACATAGCCCACATTGGCGATTTCCCCAATGTGGGAATAATCTTCTGCGCTCTTATAGATACCGCTTTCGGTTTCCGTAAGCACCTTTTCCAGGCTTTGCCGGTCCAGTACGGATATGGCGGAAAATTTGCTTAAATCCCCTACAAAAACGCCCTGTACCAGGGTGGGCAGGTATGCCTCGGCGACGGAGAGGTTCTTCCCTTCGGGAATCAATATGGCAAGGCTGGTCCCCTTGCTGCCATCCCCGTCATAGTAGGGGTTTTGGGGTACAGGGGGCGGCGGTGGAACGGGGCTTGCATCCGGAAGCGGGGTGGCCTGCTGGGTTCCGTTTGCTGGCTGTGCAGGGGTGGGGGCCGAGGCTGCTTGCTGTGTTCTGTTTCCGGGCTGTACGGCGGCGGGAGTTGAGTCTGGGGCGGCCTGCTGTGCTGGTTTCTCTTTACCGCCCCCAGCGTAGAGGGTAAAAGCGGCGGATAAAAGCAGTGCAAGGATAATCAACTTTTTCATAGTATGCCTCCATATATAAATTTTTGCCAAATAGTCATAAATTTATATACAAAACACATGACATAATGCCAAGTAGTCAATAATGATTTTTGACTAATAGATAGTAGGTATGGCTTTGAAAGGGCTTTTTGTGGTAAACCTGAAAAAATTCAGAAAAGAGGAGGGCCTGTCCCAGGAGGCACTTGCCAAACGATGCGATGCTTCCGCCAATCATATAGGGCAGATCGAGATGGGCCGGAGATTTCCTTCGATAGAATTAATAGAAAGGATCGCCGCAGTTCTGAAAGTGAAACCCTACCGCCTGTTTAAGGATGAAACCGGGGAAGAGCCGGACGAAAACCGGGAAACCAGGGACTTTCTGGCAAATTTGCCGGATCGGGTTAGGCGGGTCCTTAAAACGCAGCTTCTGACGGCAATTAGCGACGATATTGACGAGACATTGAAACCGTAAATCAAATTTTATGAAAAGACTTTTATAATTGCCTTAGCCAAGGGCTCTTTAATCTCGTTATGCCGGGGAACTGCCTGCACGGCGCCTGTTTTATGGTTGACATACCAATCGTGATTCGCCCCATGCCGTTCAAGAACCGCTCCAAGTTTACTGATCTTTTTGATGAGATCGGCCCTTTTCATGCGGTTACTTTAATTTTTCCTGGATGTCGTATGTACGGAATAGTATTGGATTTTATATCATCATACAGTGATTTCAGCATTTCTTCCAATTCTTCAAGGGTTTGCCCTTGAGTCTGATAATCCGGATAATCATTAAGATGGCCTATAAACCAAGCTTCGTACTGATAATAGGTATAACCCAGTTCCACCTTTGTATCCTCCATGGTTATTTTAATATGTCATGGGCTTGATTACAAGATCATCGATTAGCACCGGGACCCTTTCTTTCCCGCCCCATTCCAATTATACTATGGATGATACTCAATTTTCGGAGGAAGTATGGCTCATTGTGTAGTACCGGAAGCGGAAGCTATTCTGGACAAGGAATTTCCCGTTTTGGACAAGGGATTTATCCGCCTGGTGGATTATATGGGGGGGGACGAGCGGGTGGTGCAGTCCGCCCGGGTTTCCTACGGGGAGGGGACGAAAAGTTACCGGGAGGATGCGGGGCTCATCGACTACCTGCTGCGGAACCGGCATACCAGTCCCTTTGAACAGATTTCCCTTACCTTCCATGTAAAGATGCCCATTTTTATCGCCCGGCAATGGATACGCCACCGTATGGCCCGGCTCAACGAGATTTCCGGCCGTTATTCGGTGATGAAGGACGATTTTTACGTGCCTGGGCCGGAGGATGTGGCGCTCCAGAGTACGGACAACAAACAGGGCCGGGCGGAAACGGTTATTGAGCCGGCGAAGGTGGAACGGGTGCGGTCTTTCCTGGGTGAAGGGCAAAAACATGCCTACACCGAGTATACTTCCCTGATCGATCAGGGAATTGCCCGGGAAATTGCCCGGATCAACCTGCCCCTGTCCCTGTATACCGAAATTTACTGGAATATTGACCTCCATAACCTGTTTCACTTCCTGGAACTGCGCCTGGGGGCTCATGCCCAGAAGGAAATCCGCCTTTATGCCCAAACCCTGCTGGAAATAACCAAAAAAGTGGTTCCCCGGTGTTGCGAGTCCTTTGAAAAACACCTCTTGGGAGGGATGAATTTCTCAAAAGAGGAATTTGCGGAGCTGAAGAAGCGGCTTGGACAGGGCGGGGAAAGCGGCCTGACCGGGAAAGCTTTAGAGCGCTTTGAGGAAAAACTCCGTTCCGGAGAAAATCATTCATAAAAAATAAATAAGGAGCGTAAGATGAAAGGACCAATTTTAGTGGTATTAGCTGCGGGCATGGGCAGCCGTTACGGCGGGCTCAAGCAAATGGACAAGATTGGCAAAAGCGGGGAAGTGCTCCTGGACTATTCGGTATTTGACGCCAAACGGGCGGGCTTTACCAAGGTGGTGTTTATTATTCGCCACGATATCGAAAAGGACTTCCGGGAAATTGTCCTCAGCCGGATCAAGGGCATTGAATGTGAGCTGGCTTTCCAGGAACTGGACAGCATCATCCCCTCGGATGTGCTGGAGGCAAGCCGGAAGGCCGGCCGGACCAAGCCCTGGGGTACCGCCCACGCCCTGCTCTGTGCCCGGGATAAGATCGACGCCCCCTTCACGGTGCTTAACGCCGACGATTTTTATGGTAAAGAAGCCTTTGACGTCATCGGAAAATACCTGGCGGACCCCAATATCACTGACGGGGCCATCGTGCCCTACCGGTTGGAAATGACCCTCAGCCCTCAGGGCACCGTAACCCGGGGGGTCTGCGAGGTGGTCAACGGCTATCTTGGGTCGGTGGATGAACTGAAGTCTATCGAAAAAAAGGACGGCGCAATTTTCAACACCGGCGCTGACGGGAAGAAACAGCCTCTGGCGGCGGATACTCCGGTGTCCATGAATTTCTGGGGTTTTCCGGTGAGCATCTTCCCCAAACTGCAAAACTACTTTGACGATTTCCTGAAAAGCTCCGGGGCCGAGCCTAAGAGTGAATGTTACCTGCCCCTGGCAGCGGATTGGTTTATCAAGAACAAGCATCTGAAAATCCGGGTCCTCAAGGCGAACTCTGAATGGTTCGGGGTAACCTATAAAGAGGACCGTGAATCCGCGGTGAACCGCATCGCCCAACTGGTTACACAAGGGGTCTACCCGGAATCGCTCTGGGGAGTGTAATGGCTGGGGATCGGCTTTCGCTCCTTACTGGGCTCCTGGATAAATTCGCCATCTACGGCGAATTTGAGTCTGCCGAGCCCTTTGGTTCGGGGCACATTAACGCTACTTTCAGGTCCCGGTGGAATCAGGCGGGGGTACCGGTGCGGTATCTGCACCAGCGGATAAACGAAAAGGTGTTTCTCCGCCCCCATGAGGTAATGGAAAACATACAGCGGGTCACCGCCCACATCACAGAAAAACTGCGGGGCGCCCCGGGCTGGAGCCGGCGGACCCTGACCCTGGTTCCCGGCCGGGACGGAAAGCCCTGGGTACGGGATGCTGAAGGGGGCTGGTGGCGGACCTACCTTTTTATCGAAGGTACCCACAGCCAGGAAGTGGTTTCCTCCCCCGGGGAAGCGGCTTTTCTGGGAAAAAGCATTGGGCATTTCCAGAAGCAGTTGGCGGACCTTGGAGGGGAGCGGCTTCACGAAGCTATCCCTGATTTTCATAACATGGAATATCGGTACCGCCGCTTTTACGAAGCTCTTGCCAGGGATACTGCGAACCGGGCCGGAGAGATCCCGGAAGAAATCGCCTTTATGCGTGAAAATGAGGACCGGGGATGTATCCTGATCCGGGCGCTTAGGGACGGCAGTATTCCTGAGCGGATCTGTCACAACGATACTAAACTGAACAATATTCTTATCGACGATGTTGATTCCGAGGCCCTCTGTGTAGGGGACCTGGATACGGTGATGCCCGGAACCATCCTTTTTGATACCGGGGACCTGATCCGCACCGTAACTACCCGGGCGGAGGAGGATGAGCGGGATCTTTCCCGGGTGGTCTTTGATCCGGAACTGTTTAAGTTTCTTATGGAAGGGTACCTTTCCGAGGCTGCAGAATTTCTCACTGGCGAAGAACGGGGGCTCCTTGCAGAATCGGGCCGGACTATCACCCAGATCATGGGTCTGCGTTTTCTTACGGATTACCTTGAGGGGGATCAGTATTACCATATCGACCGGCCCGGGCATAACCTGGATCGCTGCCGTAATCAGATTGCCCTGATCCGGTCCATGGATTCTCGGTGGGGTGAGGCAGAGAGGATTATTAACAAGCTAGACTTTTCAGGAAGCGCCGGAGCTTCCTGAAAATTTTTGCAGATATATTTTTCGGAATATGGAAATTTTCCAATTTTCCGTTAGTATAAAGGAATAGCAGGAGGAATACGCTATGAAACGAATTTTTGCAGGGGCAGCCCTGGCGGTCATTGGGGCCGCTCTTTTACTGACCGGATGTTCCAAGAAAGCCGACAGCGCCGATACGGTAAAGCTGGTGTACTGGTCCATGTGGAATCAAACCGAACCCCAGGCTCAGGCCATTGAAGAGGGGATTCGGGACTTCGAAAAGAAGAACCCCACCATTAAGGTGGAGATCAACTGGAACGGCCGGGAGATACGGAAGACCCTTCAACCCGCTCTGGACAATAACCAGACCATTGATATCTGGGACGAAGACCTGGAACGGGTCATCAAAACCTGGGGCAGCTACTCTTTGAAACTGGACAGCTACCTGGACAAAACCTATCCCACCACGGAAGGCAAGGCTTATAAGGATGCGGTGATGGGTTCCCTGATCGATCTGTCCCGGTTCTACGCTTCCGACGGTGCGGTCTACGCCATTCCCTATCAGCCCTTTGTGTTTGCCTTTATGTACAATAAAGAACATTTCCAAAAGGCGGGAATTGCCTCGACTCCGAAAACCTGGGATGAACTGATAGTGGCCATGGGCAAACTCAAGGCCGCAGGTTTTGTGCCCATGACCATGGATGACGCTTACATGGATACCCTGCCGGGCTACTACCTGGCCCGTGCTAAGGGCTACCAGTGGGTGGAACAACTGGTGAACGATAACACCAATGCTCTCTGGAATGATCCTGCGGTACTGCAAATGGCCAAGGCCTTTGAAGCTATCGCCAAGGCCGGGTATGTCTCCAACACCGTTGCTGCCAACAAGTGGCCTGCGGGTCAGCAGGATGTGGCCGCAGGAACCGTGACCATGTACCTCAACGGGACTTGGCTGGTGAACGAGATCATGGGAACCACTGGGCCGGAATTCCCCTGGGGCACCTTTGCCTTCCCCTCGGTACCTAATGGTGTGGATGACGGGACCGCCGCCAACTACGGCGCTCAGGCCTTCCAGGTTAACAAAAACAGCGCCAACCCTGAAGCGGCCTTTGCCCTGATCGCCCACCTGACCACCGGCGCCTGGGACAAGGAACTGGCCCAGCGTTCCTACGGGGTTCCCGTGGGGGGTACTACCGACTGGCCGGTCCAGCTGGCGGAAGCCAAGGCTATTTTCAATAACCTGAAGATCTGTTACCCCTGGGCTGGGGGTATTCAGGCCAATACAGACAAACTCCCGGTTATTGTGGAAAGCTTTACCCGGCTGCTCGGCGGTACCATTACTGCGGATCAGTTTGTGGCGACTATGAAGAGATAGGACGTTTAATAATTGCAAACGGATCGGGGGACGGTTCGCCGTTCCCCGATTTTGATCCCCTGAAGAGGAACTATGCGAAAAAACAGTACCCTTCCGATGAAGATTATCTTTCTGGGCCCTGCAGTTTTTTGTTATTTGGTGGTTTTCCTGTACCCCACCCTGCGAACCGCCTTTATGAGCTTTTTTAAGGTTGATGCCATCACGGACGCTCTGGCAAAGTGGAGCTTTACAGGCCTGGGGAACTATGCTTCCCTTTTTAAAAGCACACTTTTTATGCGCTCCATGCAAAACATCGCCGGGATTTGGTTTTACGGCGGCCTTTTAGTGTTTGCCCTGGGGCTGCTCTTTGCGGTGATCCTCACTTCCGGGGTGCGGTACAAGGCTTTTTTCCGGGCATTTATTTACCTACCCAACGTTATTTCCGCGGTTGCCATGGGTACCATGTGGATGCAGTATGTCTACAGCCCCCGTTATGGCCTTTTGAAAAATGTTTTTGGCTTTCTTAAACTTGAAAAACTTGCGGCGATCCAATTGACATCGCCGGATTATATATTTGCCGCCCTCCTGGTAGCCTACTGCTTCGGTATGGTGGGCTACTTTATGCTCATCTTTATGGCGGGGATAGAAAAAATACCTGTGGACTATTATGAAGTTGCGGTGATTGAAGGGGCCTCCCGGTGGAAGCAGTTTGTAAAGATCACCATCCCCCTTATGAAAAACGTGCTCAGGACAAATATTGTGCTCTGGACCATCAGCACCGTGGGCTTTTTTGTCTGGTCCATGATCTTCTCCCCCCTGAACCCGGAGCCGGGTACTGTTACCCCTATGGTGTATATGTACCAGATGATCTTTGGGGCAAATATGGTGGTCACTGAAAGGAACGTTGGTATAGGCGCCGCCGTGGGGGTGTTGCTCTCCCTGTTGGTAGTAGTGGTTTTTGCGGCAGCGACCAAACTCATCAGGGATGATGATGTGGAATTCTAGGAGGCCTGTATGTCAAACAAACCTTTAGCCGGCAGAAAAGCCGACTCTACCCTGATTCCCGGTTATGCAGTAGTAGTGCTATGGTGCCTTTTTACGGTGGTAATCATAGGCTGGATAGTGGCTGCTTCTTTTTCCACCACCAAGGCGATCTTTGCGGGGAAGATATTCAGTGACGGCTTCCACCCGGAAAATTACATTAAAGCCCTTATCACCCACAAAGTTGGTGTCTATTTTGTGAATTCCATCATTTATACCCTTACCACCTGTTTTGGGGTTATCCTGGTTTCCGCTCCTGCGGCGTATATTCTGGCCCGCTATGCGTTTAAGGGCAATAAACTTATTCAGAACACCTTTGTTGCTGCACTGGGGATTCCGGCTATCATGATCATCATGCCCCTGTTTGCCCTGATTACCCGGCTTAACCTGACCAATTCCCGGGGATTACTGGTATTCTTGTATATCAGTATCAATATGCCCTTCACGGTCTTTTTTATGATCGCCTTTTTTCAGAATATTTCCTTTTCCTTTGAAGAGGCTGCGTCCATTGACGGCTGTGGGCCTATCAGGACCTTCTGGGTTATCATTCTGCCTCTAGCTCAGCCGGGCATAATAACCGTGACGATCTTTAACTTTATCACCGTATGGAACGAATATTTTATGGCCCTGATCTTTGCCAATAAGACAAATCTGCGCCCGGTGGCAGTGGGGCTTTATTCCATGATCCAGTCCATGCGCTACACCGGGGATTGGGCGGGGATGTTTGCCGCAGTAGTAATAGTGTTTCTGCCCACATTCCTGCTCTACATCTTCCTTTCTGAGAAAATTATTGCCGGGGTTACCAGCGGGGCTATCAAGGGTTGATTATGCCGGGTAAAACTTCTGTCCGCACCGACTGGCTTTTCCTCAAAGGGAGCCCCCGGGGCTTGCTTCCCGGGATGCTTCCCCCGGACCCGGGTCTAGGCGCTCTGGCGAATCCTCAGCCCCTTTTCCGGGACCCTGCCCCAGATTTGCCCGTGGCGGCGGCTTTTGGGTTCCCTGAGGACAAACACGCTACCTTTGGCAGCGAAACTGCGTTCCGCATACTCCCCTATACCCGACAGGATCGCTACAACCGGGAACTGGAGGACCTTGAGCTGCCATCGGTGGTGTTGGAAAACGATTTTCTCAAAGCCGAATTTATCCCCGCCCTGGGCGGCCGGCTCTGGTCCCTGTACGATAAAACCGCTAAGCGGGACATACTCTACCGCAACCCGGTGTTCCGGCCCGCAAACCTTGCTATCCGGGATGCCTGGTTTTCCGGGGGCATCGAATGGAATATAGGCCGCCTGGGACACTCGGTACACACCTGCGCCCCGGTTTTTGCGGGGGTGCTTGAGACCGCCGCTACGGGTGGAGCTCCCTCCTCCGGGCCTGTGTTGCGTATATGGGAATTTGAGCGTCAGACCCGGCTCTTCTGGCGCATTGAATTCACCCTGGCCGATGAGGTCCCGGTGCTTTACGCTGCGGTCTGTGTTGAAAACCCCGACCCGGTGACGAAACCCCTGTACTGGTGGACCAATGCTGCGGTTCCACAAAAACCGGGAGTACGGGTTCTCTCTGCCACCGATGAGGTGATTTACTTTGTTCCCGGCACAGGAAAAATGAAGACCATGGGGGGCGCAAAATTACCTGAACTGCCCACCATGCCCGGAGCCGATACCAGTTATCCTGCAAGGTTTACCTATTCTAACGAATATTTTTTTCAGAACGATCGGACAATTCAAGATAATAGTAATAATGCGGATCAGGCTTATCCCTGGGAAATCGCGGTTTACGAAGATGGCTATGCCTATGCCGAGGCTTCCACGGCGCCCCTGCTGTACCGGAAGATGTTCTGCTGGGGCAGCGGCCCGGGCGGGCGGCGCTGGCAGGATTTTCTTTCCCTGAAGGGTGAGGAGTACTTGGAAGTTCAGGCCGGCCTTGCCCCGACCCAGCTCCATACGGCAGAGATTGCCGGGGACAGTGTTGTTGACTGGGTGCAGGGTTTTACAGCCCTGAACCTGGACCCGGCGGAGGCCCACCAGAAAGACTACGCTGCCGCCGGGGCATACTCCGGGGCACAGCTTGCGGACCGCATCAGCCGGGCGGATTTGGGACAGGCCCTGGAAGCGGCGAGGCGGCGTTGGGAAACGCCGGTATCCTCATGCCTTGCTTTGGGCAGCGGTTGGGGCGCCCTGGAAACGGAACTTCGGCATGCGAGTGGGACGGTGGCGGATTCAGCGCCGTGTATGTCCCAGGGTTTGGTTTTTTCCGGGGCGGTGGAATCTGCGCCGGGCATGTCACAAGGCCTGGGTTTTTCCGGGGCGGTGGATTCAGTACCGGGCATACCACGGGGTTTGAGTTTTCCCGGGGCGTCCATAGGCGAAGATGAGCGGCCCTGGCTGGAACTTATTACCAAAGGCGCCTTGCCTATGCGGCCTGTTGAAGAAGGCCCCGGGGGTTTTGTTGTTGATGAAACTTGGGAAAGGCTTTTAATGAAAAGCCCCGGGCGGGAAGGGGACTGGCTGACCCCCTATCACCTGGGGGTTATCGCCCTTGAACGGGGGGATGCGGCACGGGCACGGGCCTGCTGGGAGGAATCGCTGAAAGGCGCTGAAAACCCCTGGGCTTACCGGAACCTGGGGGTAGTTTTTCTGCGGGAGAATAAGCCTGCGGAAGCCTTGGATCAGTACCGGAAAATATTCAGCCGTTTTGGCGGCGGGGACGCGGTCAGTCTGGATCGTTCCTTTGCGGAGGAATACGTGACCCTGCTCATGGAACAGGGTCTGGATGTGGAAGCCGCCGCTGTGCTGGACGCCTGGGTTTCCGGCGGGGAACCCCGATTTATGGCAGAAGATTCCGGCCCCCTGACCGACGCCTTGGCCAAGCTTGCCTTTGCCCGCAGGGATGATGCGCTGCTGGATACACTGTTTTCCCGGGAACCTGCTCATATACGGGAAGCTAATACAACCCTGATAGACTTATGGATAAGCCGGGAGGCCCGGCGGCTTGGTGAAAGGGAAAATCTTTCCACGGCGGAAGCAGAAGAGCAGATAAAGCGCAGGGTTGCATTGGGGGAATTATCCCCACCCATGGAAATAGATTTCAGGATGTTTACCTGACCCTAATGGTCGTCTCCTGATGGAGTATCGGTCTGCTGACAGAATCATTGTCACCTGGGAAGACGTTGTTTTCTTATCGAAGCCGTTTCCTCATTTTACGTCGGTTTTTCCGGGCTTCTTCCCGCTCTTCAGGGGGAATAATCTTGGGACTGTCTGTTTTGGGAACATTCGGATAGATACGGATCACTTCGTGGCCGGGAAGCTTGCGGGCAATAAAAAACCAGGCAACGGCGATGGCCACCATGCAGAACGAGAAAATCTGGCCGGTAGAAAAACTCAAGGCGGGGTGGGCCTGGGCGGTGGGGAGCGTTGTGGGGATAAACTGAATGCGGTAACCTAGATCTGAATCAGGCTCCCGGAAGTATTCGATGAAAAATCGGAAGATGCCGTAGCCCCCCAGGTAGAGGCTGACTAAAAAGCCCTTAAAGGGTTTACGGTTCCGCCAAATCCAGATGATCGCCCAGAGGATCAGCCCCTCAAAGAAGGCTTCAAAGAGCTGGGAGGGGTAACGGGGCAGGTTCAGCAGCGCAGTCTGGCTGGGTATGGCAATGCCGGTCTTTTCCGCCGCCTCCCTGACCCAGCTTTCCTTGGCGGAAAGGAGCTGGGCGTGGGGGAAGATCATCCCAAAGGGGCCGGTGGTCACCCTGCCATAGAGTTCGCCGTTGATAAAATTACCCAAGCGGCCAAAGGTATAGCCTAGGGGAATACTTGCGGCGTGCATATCAATGATTTCCCGAAAGTCCCAACGTTTTATTGCAGCGTAGATGATTGTCGCCAGGGCGCCCCCTATGACCCCGCCATGGTAACTCATGCCTTGGAGCCCGGTAAAGCGGCCGTTCTGAAAGGGCCAGAACACCAACCAGGGCTGGCGCCGGTAAATGTCCCGGGTTTCATACACCATGGTAGAAAAAATTCGTGCCCCCAGGAGCAGGGCCAGGATACCCCAGAAGTAGATACCCGAAAGCTCATCTTCGCTCATGGGAAAATTCCGCTCCCGCACCTGTTTGCGGTACAGCAGAAAGGCAATGCCAAAGGCTACGATATACATCAGGCCGTACCAACGGAAGGGGAAACCGGGGATTATTTCCGGGGTGAGCCAGGGGGGAAATTGTACCGCCAAAGGGTTTAGGTTCATTAACAAGGGTTTTCCTTTATACCGGATTTTCTTACTATACCTTAGAGTGTCATAGGAAAATAGTCAATTATGTCCGAAGTCTCTTCCGCCTGATGCGGGGGTAAAAGGGCCTGGTTGTGACAGAGCGGCTTTTTTGAAAAATTGTATTGATACTTGACTAGGAGCATAAAACATTATTAAACTTAGATTAATAGTTCGATTGATGAATTCGGGAGAGAATGGAAGCGCATGGTGCGTTTTCGTCGCCGAAGGGGCAAACGCACAAAACTCTCAGGCAAATGTACCGAATTTTGACGACACTCCGAAAAAGCCGTGATGATTGAAACACGGCGCCGAAGGGGCAACTCTCTGTTTAGCGGGGAAGAATCTCTCAGGTTGTAGACGGAGAGCATTCCTGAACAGCGGCTGTCTTACCATTAGACAGCTTGTTTATGTTCAGGAAACACTCGTTTATATACCTGTAGGAGGCCCCGATTTGGAAAAGAAAACACCCCTTTATCAATGGCACGAATCTCATGGCGGAAGAATAGTCCCCTTTGCGGGGTACCTGCTCCCTGTGCAGTATGAATCCGGCGTTATCGCCGAACACAACGCGGTCCGCGAAAAGGCCGGCCTTTTTGACGTTTCCCACATGGGGGAATTTGTCATCCAGGGAAAGGCTGCCCTTGCCAATCTTCAGCGCATTTTAACTAACGACTTTACCAACATGACCATAGGCCGGGTCCGGTACACCCTGATGTGCAATGACGGGGGAACCATCATCGACGATCTGGTGGTGTGTAAAATGGAAGAGGGCCGCTATTTTCTGGTGGTCAATGCGTCGAACCGCGAGAAGGATGCGGACTGGATCAAGGCACACCTGAGCGGGGACGTCACCTTTGATGATGTTTCCGATACCTATGCCCAGATTGCTCTGCAGGGGCCCGCTTCTCCGGGCATACTGGCGTCCCTTTCCAACACTATTCCTGCGAAGTACTACACCCTGATCGAGCAGGGGACGGTAGCCGGTATAGACTGTATTGTTTCCCGGACCGGGTACACCGGTGAGACAGGTTTTGAGTTTTACTGTAAGAGTGCCGATGCAGAGCGGCTCTGGGAAAAACTCCTCGAAGCAGGGAAGGGCGCAGGGCTGATTCCCTGCGGGCTTGGGGCCAGGGATACCCTGCGGCTTGAGGCGGCCATGCCCCTCTACGGCCACGAGATGAGTGATACGGTGAATCCCTTTGAGGCAAATCTTTCCTCTGCGGTTAAAATGGACAAACCTGATTTTATCGGGAAGGCAAGTCTGACTGGAAAGGAAAAACCTTCCCGAATTCGGGTGGGGCTGCGTATCACCGGGCGGGGCATAGCCAGGGAACATTTCCCGGTATTTGCCGGGGGCAAGCCTGTGGGGCAAACCAGTTCGGGTACCTTCTGTCCCTGGCTGAAGCAGGCCTTTGCCATGGCCCTGGTGGACTCCGCAATCGCCCAAGTGGGAACCCCCTGCGAGGTTGATGTGCGGGGTAAAAAAGTTGAAGCTGAAATTTGCGCTCTTCCGTTTTATACGAAGGGACAAAAATAAAATTAGTTATATGGAGGAATTGAAATGAATTTTCCGGCTACTCTCAAGTACACAAAATCCCACGAGTGGGTAAAGGTTCTGGAAGGTGGACTTGTCGAAATCGGCCTGACCGATTATGCGCAGAAAGAGTTGGGGGACATTGTGTTCATCAACCTGCCCCAGCCCGGTGACAGCATTAGTGCGGGAGTCTCCTTTGCAGACATCGAATCAGTAAAGGCGGTCTCGGATATTTTTAGTCCCCTCACGGGAACCGTAAAAGAAATCAACAGCGCCATTCAGGACAGCCCCGAATCTATCAACAAGGCGCCCTACGAAGCATGGCTCATCCGCGCAGAAGGTGAAATTCCCCAGGGGGAACTGATCAGCGCCGAGGAATATCAGGCGCTTTTGTCTTAAAGGAGTTCTTATGGGTTCATATATACCGCATACCGAAGATGACCGCCAGGGAATGTTGACGGCCATGGGCCGGAAATCAATAGATGAGCTGTTTGCGGCGGTTCCGAAAAACGTCATGGTCAAAGAACTGAATCTGCCGCCGGGCATGGCTGAGCTTGAGGTGTCCCGCAAGCTGGGTGCCCTGGCGCAGGAAAACAAAGTGTTTCCGACAATTTTCCGTGGCGCCGGGGCTTATCGGCACTATATCCCTGCGGCGGTCAAGCGGATTACCGCCAACGAAACCTTTATTACCGCCTACACTCCCTATCAGGCGGAGATAAGCCAGGGTATACTGCAATCGATCTTTGAGTACCAGACCATGATCTGCGAGTTGACCGGCATGGATGTTTCCAACGCCTCGGTCTATGATGGCGCAAGCGCCGCCGCCGAGGCGGTGAACATGTGCCGGGACCGGGAAAAGCAGCATATCTACGTTTCAGAATCCGCCCATCCCCAGGTTATCGAAACCATACGCAGTTATTGTGAAGGCTATGGTGTTCCCGTAACCCTGGTGCCCGCAGGCAAGGACGGCAGGACCGATACGGCAGCTCTGGAAAAACTGATCAACACAAAAACTACGGATAAAAACAGCAAGCCGCTTCAAAGCGCCGCGTGTCTTTACCTTCAGACCCCGAATTTTTCCGGTCTGATAGAAGACACCGCCAAAATAGCGGAAACGGTTCATGCCGCAGGCGCCCTGCTTGTGACTGGGGTGAACCCCATTTCCCTGGGACTGCTGGAAAGCCCCGGCGCCCTGGGCGCAGACATTGCGGTGGGCGAAGGCCAGCCCCTGGGCTTGCCCCTGGCTTTCGGCGGCCCCTACCTGGGCTTCATGGCCTGCAAAAGCGCCCTGATGCGGAAGCTTCCCGGCAGAATCGTTGGCGAGACCACGGATGCCAAAGGAGAGCGGGCTTTTGTGCTCACCCTGCAGGCCCGGGAGCAGCATATACGGCGGGAAAAGGCGTCGAGCAACGTCTGTTCCAACGAGGCCCACTGCGCTCTGACTGCGGCGGTCTACCTGTCCGTGCTGGGTGAGGAGGGCTTCACCGAAGTCGCCCGCCAATGTCACTCAAAAGCGGTCTACGCTGCAAAGCTCCTTTCCGCGCTTCCGGGCTTTTCTCTGGTGTATACCGGCGAATTCTTCAACGAATTTGTTACCAAGTGCCCGGATGCGAAAAAAGTTTTGGCGGTTCTTGAAAAGCATGGCATACTTGGCGGCTATCCTCTTTCGAATGAAATCACCCTTTGGTGTTTCACCGAACTCAACACAAAAGAAGAAATCGATGAACTGGTCCGTATCCTCAAGGAGGAAGTATTGTGAAACTGATATTTGAAAAGGGCAAAAAAGGCCGGGGCTGTTCCATACTCCCCCCATCTGACGTACCGGAAGCCAAGCTTGTTTCTTCCCCGGTCAGAAAAATTCCCGCTAAGCTCCCCAGTTTGGACGAAAACGAAATTTCCCGGCACTATAGTGCCCTGGCAAAACGGGCCTTTGGGGTGAACGACGGCTTCTATCCCCTGGGCTCTTGTACCATGAAGTACAACCCTAAGCTCAACGAGGAGATCGCCGGCCTTTCGGGGTTCCGGGATATCCATCCCCTGCAGCCCGCCCATACTGTGCAGGGCTGCCTCAAGCTGCTGGATACCTGCGCAGCTTATCTGCGGGAAATTACCGGCATGGACGCCATGAACTTCCAGCCCGCAGCCGGAGCCCACGGGGAACTGACCGGGCTGCTTCTCTTCAAGGCCTACCACCGGAGCCGTTCCGATGTGGCGCGCACTAAAATTATTGTGCCCGATAGCGCTCACGGCACTAACCCTGCCAGCGCCGCCATGGCTGGTTTCCAAGTGGTGAACATCCCCTCCGGGAAGGACGGCTGCGTTGATCTGGCCGCTCTTAAAGCTGCGGTGGGGCCGGACACAGCGGGGCTCATGCTCACCAATCCTAACACTGTGGGCATCTTCGATCCTAACATTCTCGAGATTACTGAGATCGTCCACAAAGCCGGAGGGCTTAATTACTATGACGGCGCCAACCTCAACGCCATCATGGGGATAGTCCGGCCCGGGGACATGGGCTTTGACGCGGTGCACCTCAACCTGCACAAATCCTTTTCCACCCCCCACGGTGGCGGTGGACCGGGGTGCGGCGCGGTGGGCTGTAAAAAGCTACTGGCCCCCTTCCTGCCCCTGTCAGGAACCGGCCTTGACGGCGGTGCAGCAAATCAGCCGCAAAGCATAGGCAGGGTGCGGGCCTTCTACGGCAACTTCCTGATTGTGGTACGGGCCACCGCCTACCTCCTTACCCTGGGTAAGGAAACTGTGCCCGAAATAGCCCGGAACGCGGTGCTCAACGCCAACTACCTGATGGAGCTGATCAATAAAAAGTACCCCGCAGCCTATGCCGGGCCCTGTATGCACGAATTTGTAATTTCCCTGGATGAGCTGAAAAACACTAAGGGTGTTTCCGCCCTGGACTTTGCCAAGGCGCTGCAGGATAGGGGTATGCATCCGCCTACCATATATTTCCCACTGATTGTGCACGAGGCGTTGATGGTGGAGCCCACAGAAACAGAATCACGGGAAACCCTGGATGCAGCGGCGGAAGCTTTTTTTGCCCTCTTTGCACAAGCGCAAAGTGCGCCGGAAAGTTTCCACGCAGCTCCACTGTCTACGGTTATCGGCCGCCCGGACGACGTAAAAGCCGCCCGCCAGCCGGTTCTTCGCTTTAACTACACCCAGGCAAGCTGAAG
Organism: Treponema primitia ZAS-2; assembly: GCF_000214375.1. Lineage (NCBI taxonomy): Bacteria > Pseudomonadati > Spirochaetota > Spirochaetia > Treponematales > Treponemataceae > Treponema > Treponema primitia. Next base: position 336,406 of record NC_015578.1, read on the forward strand.
GGGGGCATATGGTACGGCAGACCTTTGTTTTTCTCACAGGCAGGACAAATCCTTACCGTAACATAGCCCTTGAAGCTTTGCTGCTGGAAAAGGTTCCCCAGGAAAGCTGCATCCTGTACCTTTGGCAGAACCGGCGCACGGTGGTCATAGGGCGGAACCAGAACGCCTGGAAAGAATGCCGGGTCCAGGAATTGGAAGCCTCAGGGGGCTACCTGGCCCGGCGCCTTTCCGGGGGTGGGGCGGTTTTCCACGACTTGGGAAATCTCAACTTTACGTTTCTTGTTCCCCAGGCGGAATACAGCCTGGATACCCAGACCGATGTGATCCTCCGGGCCGTTCAAAGGCTCGGAATAAACGCAGTAAAAACCGGCCGCAACGATATTGAGACCGATGGCCGCAAATTTTCCGGGAACGCCTACTACCGTTCCGGGAAAAACGCCTATCACCACGGCACCCTGCTGGTCAACGCCGACAAGGAAGCTGCGGCCCGTTACCTTTCGGTGTCCCAGGACAAGATCCGCTCCAAAGGGGTGGAATCGGTTAAGAGCCGTATTGTCAACCTGGCGGAATGTAATCCGGCTATTAGTATTACTGCGCTCATCGAAAGCCTCCGGGCGGCCTTTGATGAAGTATATGGAATTAAAGCCCGGGAATTGAGGTTGGAGAATATTTTTACGGAATTTTTCGGGGCTGGTAAAGATCGCTTGGCAGAACTGGAAGCGCAGTTTGCCGATCCCACCTGGAAGTACGGCAAGAACCCGCCCTTTACCTTTGAAACAGCATCGCGTTTTATTTGGGGAGGGGTAGAGATAGGGCTTGATGTCCATTATAATACCATTCGGGAGGCCCGTATTTTCTCTGACGCCATGGACGGCGATTTTATTCCGGAACTTGCGGACTTGATGAAAGGAACTCCCTTTAACCGGGAGGCATTAAGCGGCAAAATTGCCGCTGCTTACAAGGATGACCCGCTTCGCCGGGAATATGCTACAGATATTATTAAGCTGATTTTTGATGAATCTGAAAAAATCGGGTAATTAGAAGAACAGGAACGTGTAAATGGAAAAATTTGATCTGATTATAATCGGCACCGGCCCTGCGGGGGCCGGTGCGGCTTTTAAGGCCCGTTCACTGGGCCTCAGCGTGTGCCTGGTTGAAAAGGGCGATACCGGCGGGACCTGCCTTAATCGGGGCTGTATCCCCACAAAAACCCTGCTTCATGCGGCAGATCTGATCCGGGAAGAGCGGGAAGGTGAACGCTACGGTGTTTTTGCCGGGGACATACGGTTTGATTTTGGGAAACTTATCGAATGGAAAAACACTGTGGTAGATTCACTGCGAAAGAATCAGAGCGTGGCCTTGGTAAAAGCCGGGGTGATTATGGAAACCGGGACGGCCCGGGTCGAAGGGCCGGGAAAGGTTTCTGTTACCGGCGAAGACGGCGTAAAGAGCCTTGAAGCGGCGGCTATTTTGGTTGCGGCGGGGACTGCTCCGGCGATGGTTCCCATTCCGGGGCACGAACTGCCCGGGGTGTGCACCAGCGATGCCTTCCTCACCGGAGAGGGGCTTTTCCCCAAGCGGCTGGCTATCATAGGCGGCGGTGTTATCGGCGTGGAATTCGCAGCGGCTTACAACGCCTTTGGGAGCGAGGTTACCATTATTGAAGCCCTGCCCTCTCTGCTGGCCAACATGGACCGGGAGATAGGGCAGACCCTGGCCCTTCAGTTTAAAAAGAGGGGCGTCGGGATTCATACCGGGGTCCGGGTTGAAAAAATCGAGCAGGGGAAAGGACAGCCGGGAGAGTTGGCAGTGATAGTGTCCAGGGAAGGCGGGGAAAATACCGTTGTGAGCGCAGATATTGTGCTTTTGGCAGCGGGCCGGAAACCGGACGTCGCTTCCCTTTTTGCAGCTGACAGTATTCCTGCGCTTAGTCCGAGAGGCTTTATACAGGCCGATGCAACCATGAAAAGTTCCATTTCCGGTGTTTATGTTGCAGGAGACCTTTCGGGCGGTATCCAGCTCGCCCACGCGGCGGCGGCGGAAGGGGAGTATGCGGCGGCTTGTATCGCCGAGGCGCTGGAGGGCGGCGACAGGGCGAATGGCGGGAAAGATAGCGGCGGCAGTGTAGGCAGCGGGAAAGATGGCGGCGGGAAAGCCAGCAGCGGGAAGGATACTGGTAATAAAGAGGCCGGCCGGGCAAGGGTAATCCCCGCCTGCGTGTATACGGTTCCCGAAATTGCCTGTGCGGGACTTAGCGCCGCTGAGGCAAAGGACCGGGGTATTCCGGCGGTCACCGGGAAGGGTGTGTTCGGCGCCAATGGCAGGGCGTTTCTGGAAAACCAGGAGCGGGGCTTCATCAAGCTGGTATTCCATGCCGAAACCCAGGCCCTCATTGGGGCGCAGTTTTTGTGTAACCATGCTACCGAAATAATTCCCTGGGCAGTCCAGTGTATAGAGGACGGCCTGGGGCTAGAGCAAATACGACGGATCGTATTTCCCCATCCTTCCTACGGCGAAACCATAGCCCAGGCGGTGAACGATGCGGTGACCCGGGGAGGTCTGTAACAGAGATAATGAATCCCGGATTATGCTGAACCGGGGTCATAATATTTTTCAAGGAGGCTTATTATGGACAGGTATTTAGATGTGGCGAATTCACCGGTTATGTTTCTGATTGTACTCATACCGGTTGTTTTTGTACTGGCCCAGGCTCTTGTTTATATCCATTTGGGTGCAAAACGGATACAGGAACTTGGTATGGAGAAAGGCACTGTGCGCAAGGTTATTGTCAATAGTGCTATCTTTTCTGTTGTTCCGTCCCTGCCTATTGTCATAACCCTTGCCGCATTGATACTGGTGCTGGGGAAATATGTGCCCTGGCTCAGGCTTTCGGTTATCGGTTCGGCAATGTATGAAAGTATGTGTGCGGATATGACTATCAAAGCCTACGGTTATACCGGCCTTGGTGACACCAGCATCAGTACCACGGTGTTTGCCAGTGTTGTGTGGGTCATGTGCGGCGCTGCCGTTGTATGGCCTCTGACCAATGTTATCGGTCTGCGCTTTTATGACAAACGTATAAAGGCCCTTCAAAAGACCAGCGAATTTATTCGTCCCGCCACCACGGCGATGTTTATCGGCCTTATGGCGATTATGGGGGTGCCCCGTTTCTTAAATTACAAAAGCCCCGCCGGTCGGCTCGGCATTGTTGTGTGTAGTGTTTCAGCTATAGCTGTGCTGCTTATTGAATACATCGCAAAAAAACTGAAGGTCAAAACATTGTCTGATTTTGCCTTTCCCCTCGCAATGGTACTGGGCATGGTCGCGGCTGTAATAGCCGGTAACGCATAAACAAGGAGTGTGACATGAAAAGTTCAGAAATCTTTACCACCTATGATAAGAACGTACATCGGTTCGGCATAATTTCCACGATTATTATTATTCTAACCTTTGTGGCGGTTCCCCTTGGCATACAGATAGCCTTTGGGGTGAGCATCGACGTCCAGAAGATGCTTATTACCCTGCTTGCGGCGCTTGCGGTGTTCGGCCCCATTGCGGTTTGCGAATTTGTCTCCTATGCGCCCATCATCGGCGCCGGCGGTCAGTACCTTGATTTTATCACAGGCAACATGATGAACATGAAGGTGCCTGCCGCAAAAAACGCGCAGAAAATCTGTAATATTGATGCGGGAACCCCCGAAGCCGATGCGGTCGCAACCATTGCGATTGGGGTTTCATCAATCGTAACAACCGTGATATTGTTTATAGGAATGTTGCTTATCGGACAGATCGCCCCATTCCTGCAGAAGCCGGCATTCAAGCCCGCTTTTGATAATATCATGCCCGCCATTTTTGCTCCTTTGGCCATACCGGCCATTGTGAAAAGTTTTAAGATCGCTTCAGCGCCGGTTATCCTGACCATTGCTGGCACTCTCATTTTCGGGTATGCGGCTGTTGCCGCAAAACAGAGTTATCTACTCCCGGTGGCCCTTGTTCTGTCGGTCCTCTGGGCTTACTTCCTGTATAAGCGCGGGGCAATCAAATGAACGAAACCATTAAAAAGTGGTTTGATTCCCATGCGGCGGATGTGATAAAGCTTTCGGACAGTTTATGGGATCATCCTGAAACAGCCATGAATGAACAGCATAGCTGTGCGGAAACTACGGAGTTTATGCGCAGCCAGGGCTTCACAGTAAAGGCTTTTAACCTGCTTAGCGGGAAGCCGGAGGAAGCAAACTGTTTAATCGCAACCTATGGGAGCGGGAAACCGGTAATCGGCATCCTGGGCGAATTTGACGCCCTTCCCAACCTTGGCCAGGACAGGGTAACAACCCGCACTCCCAAGGAAAGCCCCGGTCACGGCTGCGGGCATAACCTTATGGCCTCAGGGTGCGCGGGTGCAGCATCGGCGTTGAAACTTGCTATGGAAACAGAAAAACTGTCCGGTACCCTGATTTACTACGGCTGTCCGGCGGAAGAAACCCTGGAGGGCAAGGTACATATGTCCAAACAGGGTCTGTTTGACAAACTGGATATCTGTCTTGCCTGGCACCCCGGCCCCGTTGCTCTGAGTGTTCTTGAAAACAGTATGCAGTCAAGCACGGCTCTGAAATTCAACTTCCGTGGGAAAACCGCCCATGCCGCCGTAAACCCGGATCAGGGCAGAAGCGCCCTGGACGCAGCGGAACTGATGAACGTTGGTATACAGTATCTACGGGAGCATGTCAGCTCCGATGTGCGTATACACTATATCTACACCCATGGCGGGGTTGCTCCGAACGTAGTGCCTGATTATGCCCAGCTTTACTACTATGTACGCGCCCAAAGCCGTTCTATGAACGACGAGGTGCTAAAGCGGGTAATTGATGTTTCCGAAGGGGCCGCCAAGATGACCGGCACCAGCACGGATTATGAACTTCTGGCGGGCTGCTATGATGTTTTTATCAACCACCGGCTGAACAAGCTCTGTCAGGAAGCGCTTCTGAAAATTCCACCCATAGAATATTCAGACGAGAATAAAAAGTTTGCCGCCGAAGTCTACCGAAACGCCACGGGTAAGGAACCTGTAACGGAACTGCTTGATACCGCAGTTCCCCCGCTGACAGGGATTGTAAGGCCCATGACTGGTTCTAGTGATGTGGGGGATGTGACGCACATTCTGCCGACCACCCAGTTTATGGGCGCCGGTATGATTGGGGGCCTGCCCTTCCACCATTGGGCGGTTACCGCCTGTACCGGCACTGAAATCGGCCATAAGGCTGAATTGCAGGCGGGAAAGGCATTGGCCCAGGCCGGGTATGACGCATTTAAGAACCCTGCGGCCATTGAAGAGGCATGGGAAGAATTCCGCAATGCCAGAAAAGCTATGGACGCGTATAAACCGGTCCTGCCCTGATTTTTGTTAAGGGAAGTAATTCGAAAGATTACTTCCCTTGTTTTTTAAATATAAAATCGTCAAAATTTGTGTGAATCCATACTTTATCTGAAAAAGGAATTATGAGGCAAATTTTAATAAACTTAATTCCATTATTTATCGGAATTTCTCTAGCCATTTCTATGGGTTTAACCAGATGGGCCGGTTTTTTCTTTGTGTTTATACCCATTGGATTAAGTATATCAATAGGATTATTCATAGATTCAAATAATAAAATAAAAAATAAAGGACTCGGAAGAAAAATTGGTCTTTCATTAGTTGCATTGGATTTATTGATATTTCTTGGAATAATGCAACATGAAAATTTACAGATAGAAGAGACAGTGTTTTATTTTGCATATTTTATAAACACCGGATTATTTACAAGGGTTTTAGTACATTATGCTATTGCAAAAGTATTTGGCCCATTGATTTGGGGTAGGGGTTATTGTGGCTGGGGTTGTTATACAGCCGCGTTGCTCGAATGGTTACCAATAAAAGAGAATAAAACTATACCTAAAAAATATACATACATAAGGATAGTTGTTTTAATATTGTCATTATTAATCCCATTTATTTTCATAAAAAATGGTTATGATTATGTTAATAGGCATATTTTTTCTCCACTTTCTTCATCAGAATCATTACCATTTCAACCGTATAAAGTAGATCAATTTATATGGTTTCTTGCAGGAAATATAGTGTATTATATTATTGGAATAATGCTTGCAATAATATTTAAGAAAAAACGTGCATTTTGTAAAATTTGGTGTCCTGTTGCTTTGGTAATGAAACTTCAATCACGTATTTCGTTAATTAAAATAGCTCCAAGTGGAAATAAGTGTATAGAATGTGGAAACTGTAATGAAAAATGCCCAATGGACATTGATGTAAGAAATTATATTAAAAACGGGAAAAAAATTTTATCTTCAGAATGTATTTTGTGTGGTACTTGTGTAAATATCTGTCCTGCAAAAGCTATTAAATAATAAACACGTTTACTGTATGTGCCCTGCTATCCGCATCGGAATACAATTTTGGATTGGTTAAAAATAGTACTTGAAAAGTATTGAAAAAAATATAAGGACATCGGCATTACGCCGTGGTCTCCATTTCTATTTCTATCAGGGCTTAAACCCTTCCCGTATCGCCCTGGAGAGGGTGTATTTCAAAAAATTGCTTTCCTTTTTCAGTTTGGAAATTTCAATCTGCTGGGTCTTTACGGTTTCTATCAGGTCCCCTTGGCTCAGGGCGCCTGAGTGCATCAGCTCTTCCACGTACTCCATCTTGTTTTCAAAGTCCGTCTCCGCTTCCACGGCAGCTTCCTGGAAGGTATCGTTGATCTCCTCGTCGGTCAGGGTAAAGTTGTCCTCGTCTGACTGGAGTATCTTGTCGGCGATGCGGAAGATGGCCTGGGATAGCACCGACTGGGGTTTGTAGATGGTGATGGGCAGCCGGGCGGCCAGGCTGGTGTCCTGAAGGGCATCCCGGTATATGATCCCCAGGTGCTCGATTTTCAGGTCCAGGTATACTTCGCAGGAGCGCCGTATCTTGGCCGCCACATCCGCGTCCTTGGGGTCCTGGACCATGTTCATGATAAGCCGGGGGTGGATGCGATCCACGTTGGTTTTGAATTTGTTATAGGACTTTGTATCGATCTTCTTAATATCCTGGAGCATCTTGGGCAGGTAGAGCCGCTGGAGCCCTGAGCCTTCCTTGCGCAGTTTTTCCAGGTAGTTGTAGGCCTTGGTGTCCTTGAGAAAGGCGGTGTACATGAGCCGGAATATGGTGTTCTTGAGGAACACGTAGGCGTTTAGGGTTGCGGTAACCGTTGGGGCAGAGACGATGATGCCCTGGCCTGAAAGGAGGAAAAATTCCAGGATGGACTGGTGGGTGCCGGCTCCCAGGTCGAGGATCAGGATATCTGCGTCCAGGGCCAGGAGCCGCTTGACCAGGGCCTTGCGCTGGGAGGGCTTGAGGTTGGCGGTGCCGGGAATCTCCGTGTCCCCGGGGATGAACCTGAGGTTGGGGATATCCGTGTCCGCCACTACCTTGGAAAAATCAGAACGGGTATCGCTGAGGAAAGTCCCGATGCCCAGCTGGGGGGCCTGGTGGCCGATGACCAGGTGCAGGTTCGACGCCCCCAGGTCCAGGTCCGCCAGGATCACCCGCTTGCCCGCCTGGGCAAAGGCTACTGCCAGGTTCGCCGCCACCATGGATTTGCCCACCCCGCCTTTGCCGCTTGCTATGGGGATTATTCGCATTGTACACCTTCCTCGGAGCTTATTTTCCGGTCCCCGCTAACCAAAACAGCGGCTTCCTGCCCCGCCAGAGGCGCCGACAGCGGCGCCGCCAGAAGCACGCCGGTTTGTTCCGCCGGGAACACCTGCTCTCCGGTGAGGATCTTTTTTTTCAGCACCACCCCGCCCAGGATCGTCAGGGCATCCCCCAGGGTCAGAAGCAGGGCAGTCCCAACCACGGTAAAGGAAGGCCGGGTATTCACCGACAGGGCATGGGTGATATTGGGGAGCGAAAAAATCAGCCATGCAAAAACCGCCACCACCGCGAGGACCTTCCCGGCCATATACAGGGCGATATAGGGTTTGTAAGCATCCAGGCGGGTCCACAAAAAGAGGCTCATCAGGGGAAAGAGGCCGTTGGGCACAACGTAAAAGAGCAAAGGGAACACCCGGTCATCCCCGGAACCTTCCAGGGGAACAAAGGCCGAAAGCAGACTTACCATGACAATAAGGCGGGCAAGATCGTAGATAAAAAAAATGAACCGTAGAGGCCGATATGATTCCATTATAGAAAATTCTACGGTTCCAGGGGCTTAGGGTCAAGAGGGGGATGGGGTAAATACCTGTTTATTCAAAGGGTACGCTTATTCTCCGGGAGGGATGGGGATTACCCCCGGCCCCTAACCTGTAGAATCTGCTTGCGGAGCCCAGTAGGTCTCCTCCAGCAGGGAATTCCAGAGACGGGGCCGGGAATAATCCCCATCCCTCCCGGAAACCTGAGCCAACATTTGGAAAACAGGGGTTGCTTTGGTGTTTACCTTAGTCGGGGGTAGGCGCATGGGGAGGGCGCCAGGCCAGTTGTTTAACTTGTTGCACAAGTTTTCTGTATTGACTACACTATTCCCATGTTTCAGGCAACGGCAATCCTAAACCCTGTAAAACAGACCTCGCCTTTGCCCGCTCACGGCTCTTTAGCTAAATCACCGCATGTCAAGTATCTAACGCCCCAGTTTTCCTCCGTATATCAAATTTCCTCAAACCCAGGTAAAACCGCGCCCAATCGGGCGTAGGATTGCTCTATTCCTGGAGCCCGCTGGTTCAGGCCCTTATTCCCTGAAAAACATGTTAGCAAGGAGTAAGCAATGAAAAAGATATTGACCATCGCTATGATAATTACCGCAACCGTCCTGGCGCTGACAAGCTGCGATAATCCCGCCGGCGACAATAAGAACAAATGGATACCGTTACCAAACAATACCCCCGACTTACCGGTCAGGCGTAAATCTGTATCGGCGCTGATACCTAGTTATGCGGTTGGGTAGAACATCAATAGCCCGTGCCAATGCGTTCTATAAGAGTTTCCAGGGCTCCAAAAACTCCTCTTGCAGATACTTACCAACATGGTCAATTTGAATATGCTCATCCATAAAAGCTCCCTATGCAATCCGTATTAGATACTACGGAATAGTCTCGATTTTGTCAAAGTGTCCCTATGAGAGCAGCGCAAGTGGTGAGCGTCCCTATATTTATACCAATGACAATTTATTGCAGTCAGCTTTACAGGAAGATGTTTTTAATAATAAGGCCGTCAATTATCTGGCCATCCTGCAAGTCTTCGGTGTATAAATATGAGCACTGGCATTCTATCGCGGCGGCGGTAACCTGGCTGTCAAAATATGAAAACCCATACCGTTCTTGTATGGTAAGCGCATGTTGTATTGTTTCATCATCCAGGATAAACAGCTCGCAGGCCTTAAGAATTTCGGTTATTTTTTCCCGAATTTCTGAAACCGGATAATGTAATTTTTTTATGCATACATTACAAAATTCACTTAATGTCTGGGTACTAATCACATTGGTATAAGTACTCAGGGCGTTAACTGCCTGTTGTTGTTTTTTTAACTCGGTTTTTGAATAGGCATAAATGAGTACGTTGCTGTCAATGAAGACGTTTTCAACGTCCATTGGCTTCGTCCCGATCAAATTTCCAAGCTTCGGTATTAATAAAGGGGGTAAAGCTGTCTTTGGTAATGGGACCTTTTTCCTTGCGGGGGAGTATGTGCGGGGGTGTTAGCCTGTCTGAGTATTTATCCGTGATGGTAACGATTACCGATCGGGTCTCCATGGATGATGTCCCGCAGTATTCTTCGGGTATTTTAAGGATATTCCCCTGAATTTTCGATTCAAATGTAATTGACGACATACAATCCTCACATGGGCACTTGGCACCTTCAATTTATTTTATGGCAAAAAGGTGTAATTTGTCAACTTTTTTGGCCAGTAACCCGGCCCAGCTATCATAAACTGAGGATTCACCCCTTTCTCACATGCAATGGTATAGAGTTTAATTCCTTATCATCCATATAAATAACAAAGTTGATCACCCCGTTGCCGTTGAAATGCAGGTTGGAAATGGTAAATACCAGGTTGGAGACGGCGGTGGCTTTTCCTTCGCCGGAGACCTCCACCTGGCCGCTTATGGGCTCAATGCTCTGTTCCCCGTTCAGATCCCGGGTTTCGATGCGGAATTTGTGGGTCGTGAACTCCCAGAGGTCAAAGCGGATCCGGATAACCACCGCCAGTTGGGGGTGTACGCAGGGGAAATTCCGGGCAATGATGGTATCGAAGGTCCCTACTATGGTGAGTTTACCACTATTCTCCTGGGCAAAGTCGCAAAAGGTAAAAATTTCGGTTCTCATATTCTGTTACTAAAGAATGGGTTATATCCTTGATAAAATCAATATGCACCGGTACTATTGAAGTATTATGATCGATTCGCAGCGAGGGTATATACCCGAGTCTGATACCTCTAAAGAACAACCATACCCCGACCGCTCTGGGGCGGGGTTGGTTGAATTTGTTCACCTCCATGTCCATTCGGATTTTTCCTTACTAGACGGCGCCGCCTCGGTGGAAGCCCTGGCAGCCAAGGCAGCGTCCCTGGGGATGAAACATTTGGCTATCACGGACCACGGCAACATGTTCGGGGCCCTGAAGTTTCGTAACGCCTGTTTAGGCGATAAAGACCACCCCCTTAAGGACCGCGCTCCGGTGCATCCCATTATCGGCAGCGAATTTTACATGGCTCCGGGGTCCCGAACCGATCGGAAGGGCGGCGAGAACGGGAACAAGTACTACCATCTGATCCTCCTGGCTACCAACGAAGAAGGATACCGGAACCTCATGAAGCTTTCATCCTATTCTTATACCGAAGGGTTCTATTATAAACCCCGAATCGACCGGGAATTGCTGGAAAAATACCATGCCGGGCTTATTTGCCTTTCCGCCTGCCTGGCGGGGGAAATTCCCAGTCTGATCCTCCGGGGGCAGATCCAGGAGGCGGAAAAAACCGCCCTGTGGTTCAACAGCCTCTTTGGGCAGGACAATTTTTACCTGGAAGTTCAGGATCACCGCATTCCGGAGCAGCGGCAGGTAAACCCCATAATCGTCGAAATTGCGGGTCGTACCGGCATCCCCCTGGTGGCTACCAACGACATCCACTATATAGAAAAGGAAGATTCCATTGCCCAGGATCTGCTCCTCTGCATAGGCACCCAGGCGAAGCGGGGGGATGAAAAGCGGATGCGCTTTGACACCGACGAGTTTTACTTCAAAACCGGGGATGAAATGGCGGCCCTGTTCCCGGAAGCCCAATACCCCGGGGCCATCGCCAATACGGTGCGGATTGCCGAACGCTGCAAAACCGAGATTCCCAGCCCCGGGCCGCTGTTGCCGGACTTTGCAATTCCTGAGGGCTACGCCAATGCAGATGAATATCTGCGGCGGCAGACCATGGAGGGGATGGAAAAGCGATACCCCGCCATGGACGCTGAGGTTGTCCAACGGGCGGAATATGAGCTTGGGGTGATCATCTCCATGGGCTTTACAGGCTACTTCCTCATCGTGGCGGATTTTATCAACTGGGCCAAAGAGCATGACATCCCCGTGGGCCCCGGGCGCGGTTCCGGGGCGGGCTCCATTGTTGCATACGCCCTGCGGATTACCAACAACGACCCTATTAAGTACAAGCTGCTCTTCGAGCGTTTCCTCAACCCTGAACGGATATCCATGCCCGACTTTGACGTGGACTTTGCAAACGAGGGCCGTCAGGACGTGATTGACTATGTGACTGAAAAATACGGCAAGGAAAAGGTGGGGCAGATTATCACCTTTGGCACCATGAAGGCCAAGGCTGCGGTTAAAGATGTGGCCCGGGCGCTGGACATAAGCATTGACGAGTCCAATATGCTGACCAAGCTTATCCCGGAAGACCCCAAGATGACCCTGAAAAAAGCCTTTGAGCAGGAGCCCCGGCTGCGGGAACTGGAACAGGAGCCTAAGTATCAGGAACTTTTTGCCATGGCCCGCAAACTGGAGGGGAAAAACCGCAATTCCAGCATCCATGCCTCGGGGATCGTGATCGGCAAAACGGATTTGACCGACTATGTGCCCCTTTACCAGGATAAGAGCGGCGCCGTGGCGAGCCAGTACACCATGGACCTGATCGAACCCCAGGGTCTGGTAAAGATGGATTTTCTGGGGCTTAAAACCCTGGACCTTATTGACCATTCGGTAAAACTTATCCGCCGCCGGGGTGGGGAATATGCGGCTTTTGACATCGAAACCATAAGCGAGACCGGAACGGCGGAATCCGATGCGGTCTTTAAAATGTTGGGAGAGGGGAAGAGCTACGGGGTGTTCCAGTTTGAATCCGAGGGGATGCAGAAGGTCCTGAAAGATGCCCAGCCCACCAGTATCGAAGACCTTATCGCCTTAAACGCCTTATACAGGCCGGGGCCTATGGATAATATCCCCCAGTTTATCGCTTCCAAACACGGCCGCCAGGCCATTGTCTATCCCGATCCCAGCCTGGAAGGTATTTTGAAAGAGACCTATGGGGTTATCGTCTACCAGGAACAGGTCATGCAGGTGGCGCAGATCATTGCAGGGTACAGCCTGGGGCAAGCAGATATACTGCGCAGGGCCATGGGAAAGAAGAAACGGGAAATACTGGACAAGGAAAAGGTGCCCTTTATTGCCGGGGCGCTGAAGCGGGGCTTTAAAGAAGCGGACGCAGACCGGATCTTTGAAATCCTGGCGCCCTTTGCCGGCTACGGCTTTAACAAGAGCCACGCTGCGGCCTATGCGGTGCTGGCCTACCAAACTGCGTACCTCAAGGCGAATTTCCCGGTGGAATTTATGGCTGCAAATATGTCCAACGAAATTTCTAGCGTGGACAAGCTCCCCCTCTATATCGACGAGGCCCGGCGCATGGGTATTTCCATCGATCCCCCGGATATCAACCGCTCGGACCGGCTTTTTACTGTAGTGGACGGCCGCATTGTCTACGGCTTTGTGGGCATTAAGGGCCTGGGGGATGGTTCCGCAGAGGAGATCATCAACTGCCGCAAGGATGGCCCCTACAAGAGCTTTATGGATTACCTCGATCGGGTGAACATTAAAACTGTGGGCAAGAAGGTGACGGAGATCCTGGCCAGAACCGGGGCCTTCGACAGTTTCGGACAGACCCGGCAGACCCTGATACAGAACCTGGAAACTGCGGTGGATCACGCCCAGAACAAAAAAGCGGACAAGGAACTGGGGCAGGCCAGCCTCTTTGATGACACCGACGAACAGGCATTTCCGGATTACAAATTTACGATCCATCCCGAAATGGACCGGGAGGAAAAGCTCAACATCGAAAAGGAACTTATCGGCTTTTATTTTTCCGGCCACCCCCTGGACGATTATAAAGAAGAATGGGAAAAATTTGTAAAACTGGATCTTTCGGATCCCGATAACGCCCCGGAGCGGGATTATACCCTTATAGGGATTCTGAAAACCCTGAAGCCCTACACTAATAAGAGCGGCAGGGCCATGGCCTTCGCTTCTTTGTCGGATTATCGGGGTGAAATAGACATAGTGTTTTTTGAAAAGCCCTGGGAAAGCTGTCGGGATAAAATTGCCGAGGGTGACAAGATCGTTCTCAAGGGCAGGCTGGACAAATCCCGGGGTAAGGCAAGTCTGCGGGTAGAATCGATACTCTCCCCGGAACGGCTTAAAATAAAAGAAGATCTGCTGGAGTATTGTTCATCCGGCCATCCCCTGGATGATTTTGCGGAAGCCTGGGAACAGTTTGTAAAGCTGGACCTTTCAAAGACCGAAAGCGCCCCTGAGGAGGAGTATACCCTGATAGGAATGCTCACCAGCCTCAGGCCCATCACCACCAAGGCTGGCAAGGATATGGCCTTTGGTTCCCTGGCGGATTACCGGGGTGAAATAGATTTAGTGTTTTTTACCCGGGCATGGACAAACAGCAAAGAAAAGCTGATAGAAAACCAGTGTGTTGCCCTTAAGGGGAAACTGGATAAAAGTCGTGAGAAGCCCAGCTTTCAGGTAAGTTCGGTCCTGGAAACGGACAAGCTCAGGAAAAAGGCGGCAAAAAATGCGGCGCCTACGGAGCATCCCGGGGAGGAAGCAGGGCCGGATACAGAGACCCTGGCGGCCCAGGCTGCCGGAAACCCGGGGCAGGGCGGCGGGAGTCCCGATGTTGTGCGGGCTCCGGTTTGGCGGGAACTGCACATACGGCTAAAAACTGCGGTCTGTGAACGGGAAGAGAATCTCTACCCCCTGCGGGATTATCTGTATGACAATTCCGGCCCCTGCTCGGTGTTCATCCATGTTCCTGAAGCGGCGGAGACTGCCACGGTCGATTCAGGGGGTAAAGTAGCCGCGGAGACGGTGATACGAGCCGCTGCCGGGATAGGCGTATCTGCGGATGCTCCCTGCATTGAGGCCCTGAGCCTCTATGCTGCGGTTGCCGAAGTGTGGGGAGCATGAGGAGAGGAATATGCAAGGGTTAATGAACATACTGGGAGGGGTCACCAGTGTCTATATGATCCTTATTTTTATTAGGATCATGCTCACCTGGTTCAGTGGGGCCAATTTTGGCAGGGCATACAAGCTCCTTTCGGATGTCACAGACCCCTACCTTGACTGGTTTCACCGCTTTCCCTTCCTCAGGGTAGCTAACCTGGATCTGTCCCCCATCGCCGCATTAGCATTGCTGTCGGTGGTGAACAATGTATTTCTGACCCTGGGCCGCTATGGGCGTATTACCCTGGGGGTGATCCTGGCCATGCTGATTTCTGCGGTGTGGTCTGCGGCTTCCTTTATCCTGAGCTTTTTTATCATTGTCCTAGCCCTACGCTTTATTGCCTACCTTGCCAACCGGGATGTGTACCACGGTTTCTGGCGCATCGTTGACATGATCTCCCAGCCCGTTCTGTACCGCATCAACCGGATGGTGTTCGGAAAAAGACTGGTGCGCTATGTGCCCGGCATTGTCTCTGCCCTGGGGGTTTTAGCGGTCCTCCGGGTGGGCCTGGAACTGCTGGTGCGCTTCGGCCTGAAGCTTCTGGTTCAACTCCCCTTCTGAGGGATAGTCCCGGCGGAGGGCACAATGTTTTTACGGGAACTTACCATTTCTGCGGATCATGTGGCAGGCATCGGTCCCGAATCCGTCAAATTCCTGGCCAAGGCCGGGGTCATCAATGTGGCGGATCTGCTCTGTTACTATCCTCGCAGATGGGAGGACCGGAGCCGGCAGGTACCCCTTAGGGATTATAGATCCGCAACGGTGTGCACAGTAGTAAAAGTAATCGCCCATGACTGGTTTTATGTAGGACCTAAAAGAACCCTGAAAATTTACATTGAAGATGAAAGCGCCCAGGCGGTGGTGCTGTGTTTCAACCGGGATTTTATGAAAGACACCATGCTGGTTGGAAACTACTACCGGCTTTGGGGCGCCTTTGAGTATAAACAGAAATACGGCGAGGTACAGGCTTCCGTCGTTGATACGGAGCTTTGCGAAGAGGGCGCCAGCATTGGGCCGGAGCTAAGAAGCCCCAAGGGATTCGGGCATATCGTTCCGGTCTATCCCCTGCGGGGAAAACTGACCCAGGGGAATCTGCGGAAGTTCATCCGCCAGGCTTGGATACAATACGCCAAACCCCTGGAGGACGAGCTTCCCCAGGCTATCATTCAGCGGGACGGCCTTTTCCCCAAAAGTCTTGCAATCAGGGCCTACCACTTTCCCAAATCCATGGAGGAAAAGGATCAGGCCCGGAAGTCTCTGATCTACGAAGAGCTTTTCTACCTGGAAGTGATGGTGGGGAAACGCGCCATGGAACGACGCGCAACCCGGGAAACATCGGCGCCTGTCAGCAGCGATACTGCGCGGGTAACTGCGTTGCAAGCAGCGCCGAGTCCCGGCATTTCCGGCGTCGGCTCCTCCGGGGAATTTTTTCCTCTGCAGGCACATCTTCTGGAACGGCTCCCCTTCGACCTCACCCCGGGGCAGACAGCGGCTATTAGTGAAATTAACCGGGATATGGATGGCCCCTATCCCATGGCCCGGCTGCTCCAGGGCGATGTGGGGTCAGGAAAAACCCTGGTAGCTTTTCTGGCGGCCCTGCGGGCGGTGGAGGGGGGCAGCGGGAAGGCCGGGCGGGCGAGACAGGCGGCTGCACCTGGTCAGGCAACGGCGCTACCCGGGCAGGCGGTGATCATGGCGCCCACGGAACTGCTGGCCCGGCAGCACGCGGAAAACGCCGCCCGGCTTCTGGAGCCCCTGGGTATCAGGCCGGCTTTTTTGACCGGGAACATCAAGGCTGCCGGGCGGTCCCGGCTGTTAAAGGCCCTGGCTGCAGGGGATATAGATCTGGCGGTGGGGACCCACGCCCTCTTTTCTCGGGATGTGGCCTACCGGAACTTGCGCCTGGTGGTGATAGACGAGCAGCACCGCTTCGGGGTAACCCAGCGCCAGGCCATCATGGCCAAGGGCTATGCAGGGGAAAATCCGGCCCTTCCGGACTTATTGATGATGAGCGCCACCCCCATTCCTCGTACTTTGGCTTTGACGGTTTTCGGCGACATGGACGTGTCGGTGATCCCCGACCTGCCCCCGGGCCGCAAGCCCATAAAGACCCACCTGGCCCGTGAAGCTAGCGAAGGGCGGGTCTACAACTTTATTCGCAACGAGCTGGCCGCAGGGCGGCAGGCCTATTTTGTCTATCCCCTGATCGAGGCAGACCTGAATAAAAACCTGAAGGATGCGGAATCCATGGCGGAGCGGCTTGCAAAAAAAGTTTTCCCCGAATACCCCGTTGCCCTGGTCCATTCAAAGCTGGATGACGAGGAAAAACGGCAAACCATGGAAAAGTTCCGCCTGGGGGAAATCCGCGTGTTGGTGGCCACCAGCGTGGTGGAGGTGGGGGTGGATGTACCCAACGCGAGCTGCATGGTGGTAGAACACGCCGAGCGCTTCGGCCTTTCAGCCCTGCACCAGCTCCGGGGCAGGGTTGGCCGTGGAGAGGCGCAGTCTTACTGTTTCCTGGTGTACTCCGATGCATCCGATGAGTCGCCGGGGATGCTGCCCGAAGCCGGTGCGGCCCTGACCGATGACGGCAAGACCCGGCTGAAGGTGATGCTGGAAAACACCGACGGCTTTGTTATCGCCGAGGAGGACCTGAAACTCCGGGGCCCGGGGCAAATCGCCGGCATAGAGCAGTCAGGCTACCTTTCCCTAGGTATAGCCGAACCCATCCGGGATGCAGAGGAACTCGCCCGGGCCCGGATCGACGCCTTTGCCATACTGGAGGAGGACCCAGGCCTGCTCCTGCCGGAACACCGCCGCATAGCCCAGGTGCTGGAACGGGCCCCGCCTTTTTCAAATATAACTTTGTAGTGGGGTTTAAAGCAGTTTTGTGGTAATGTATCAAAATGACCCATAAAATCACCTGATTTAGCGAAGTGAGTCATTTTGGAACCCTATAAGCCCGGTCTTTTCTTATTGCGTTAAAACGACACAATTTCTGTTTCCAACGAAATTATTTTTCTTTCGTTAGATGAATTGTCAATTGTAAGCTGCCAACCATAAATCGACATAACTTTATATATTATAAAGAATTACGAAACAAAAACACTTTTGAAGTTTAAATCTTGCAAATCATTTGCAGTTTGGCATGGTTCTTGCTTATTATATATAACGAATAATAATAGGAGGCCCTAATGGCAACAATGACAGCGAAAGTAAAAAAAGAGACCCGGAACATTCAGCGAAATTCTTCCCGGAGCACTAATTCCGATGAAAATATTCTCTCCATGTATTTAAAAGAAATTAATAAGATCCCCCTTTTGGCCAGAGAAGAGGAAGAGGAAGCTGCCCGCCAGGCAGCCAAGGGAAACCGCGCTTCCCAGCACAAACTGATTAACGCCAATCTCCGATTTGTGGTCAACGTGGCTAAAAAATACCAGGGCCAGGGGCTTCCCCTTTCGGACCTGATCAGTGAAGGGAATATCGGCCTTATGAACGCTATTGAGCGCTACGATGTGGACAAGGGCTACCACTTCATTTCCTATGCGGTCTGGTGGATACGCCAAGCCATACTCAAGGCGATTTGCGAAAAATCCCGGATGATTCGGCTGCCTCTGAACCGGGCCAATGAGTTGGTGCAGATTGAGAAAGCCAAGAAGTGCGTCCAGGAAGTCGGCAGCGGAGAGGCGGAGATCAACGAGATCGCCAGGCTCCTGGAAATGGAACCGGACCATGTGGCGGATCTGATCAATATTAGCCGGGACCTGGTTTCCCTGGAAAACCCTGTGTATGATGAGAAGAATTCTTCTACCCTGGGTGATTTTATCGAAGACGAACATTACGCTTCCCCGGAGAAGTACGCCACCGATTCGGCCCTCCAGGACGATATTGAGTCGGTGTTAGGCACCCTCAATCCCAAGGAAGCGGACATCATCCGCTACCGTTTCGGCCTGGGCGCAAAGGCCCCCATGTCCTTAAAGGAAATTGGGGATCGCTTCAACCTGACCAAAGAACGGATCCGCCAGATTGAGAAAAAGGCCCTTAGGCGCTTACAGCACCCTTCACGGATGTGTGTCCTTGAAAGTTATGTAGCCTAAGCATTATTCTAATCTCTATGGAACCTACTTTTGGCAAAGCGCCCCCTCTGGGGGCGCCATTTCTTCCCAATGCGGTTATCTTCGACATGGACGGCCTGATGATTGACTCGGAAAGGCCGGGGATTCGTGCCTGGATAGACGCCGCCCGGGAGTTAGGCTGGGATATGGCCGAAGAGCTGATACTTCAGGCTGTAGGGAGAAATGAAGAATCCACCAAAAATCTCCTGATCGACGCCTTCGGCCCGGGTTTCCCCTATGAAAAGGTCCGGGATTTAACCCGGGAACGTATTATTGAACGAGCAGAAAAAGAAGGTATTCCCCACCGCCCCGGGCTCATCGCCCTGCTGGATCACCTTGCCGCCCTGAAAGTCCCCCTGGGTGTAGCCACTTCAACAGACCGGGAAGCCGCCCTATGGAAGCTCCGCAAGGCAGGAATACTGGAACGTTTTTCCGCAATGACCTTTGGTGATGAAATCCGCCGGGGCAAACCCGATCCGGACATCTTCCTTCTGGCAGCAGCCCGCCTGGGCGAAGCGCCCCGGGACTGCATAGGCTTCGAAGACTCCCCTGCGGGTCTCATGGCCCTCCACGCCGCAGGAATCCGATCGGTATTTGTTAAAGATATTCTGGAACCCTCGC
Organism: Treponema primitia ZAS-2; assembly: GCF_000214375.1. Taxonomy (NCBI): domain Bacteria; kingdom Pseudomonadati; phylum Spirochaetota; class Spirochaetia; order Treponematales; family Treponemataceae; genus Treponema; species Treponema primitia. The sequence goes on from NC_015578.1 coordinate 355,672, forward strand.
CAGAGGTCCTGGCTACAGTCTGGCATCGCTGCGCCGACCTAGCAGAAGCCCGCGCCCTCTTCGGCCACTAACCCCTTTCCAAAGCGCCGCCGAAGGCGCGCCCAAGCCATTCCATGTAGCGTTTCCAAACTCCCCAAGCCCCGCCGGAGGCGCAACCAAGGCCATCCCCCCCAGGCTTTTAACCAAGGCGCCGGCAGGGTGGGGGAGCCTTCGGGGGGCGTCTATGGAATTCCCCGCCGTAGCAGACCGCGTAGCGGGCTGACGGAGGCGGACTCAACATGTTAGCCCCCCGAAGGCTTCCCCGCCCTGCCGGCATTTGTTTAAAGAGCCGCTAGTATTCTTCCCGCAGCCAAACTTCCCGGAAACCCGCATTGTAGAGCCGTTCCCCCACGCCCTGCATCTCAAAGCCCCGAATCCAGGGAATGAGTACCCGGGTCATGGTGCCCTGTTGTTCAAAGACCGGGCTGAACCCGGCGTTTAACAGGCGGTCAAAAACCTCCTGGGCGTTTATCCGGGCTTTGAAGGAGCCTACCTGGACCCGGTACACCGTGTTATCACGGGCGCCTGGCATATGGGGTATCACCTTGACTGCGGGACCTTGACGGGGTGGCGGGGGGGCCAGAGTCGGAGCAGGCGCATAGGCCGGCGGGGCCGGAACTTGGGCCGGGCCGTTTACCCTGGGCCGTTCAATCCCTGAAATCCAGGGTGCGGCCAGTTCCGGCAGCAGGGGATCAGTGGGTATAGGCCGGGGAATAAAGGGTTCCTGCTCCCAAGGGGGAACAATGGGTTCAATTTCTGAGGTTGGGGTTATTCCGGACGGTGCCGGGGAGGCTGCGGCAGGGATCGGCACGGAAGCCACCGGGGGCGGGGGAAGGGTATCAGAAGCAGCCGGCTCAGATGTTGCAGCTACTGGCTCCGGGGCATCTGTAGGCCCCGGGGTGACAGCAGCCACAGGCGCCGCTGGGGTAGTTACCCCAGGCGCGGGTATTGTAGCCGATGTTGGCGCAACAGCTACAGGCGCCGCCGGGACAGTTGCCCCAGGCGCGGGTGTGGCAGCCGGTGTTACCGCCGCAGTAGCTGTTGCTGCTACAGGCGCCGCAGTTGTTCCTGCGTCCTGATTCAATATCGCTTCAATGGTTACCTGGGTAGTATCGTCAAACATGGCAATGGCCGCGGCTGCGGCAGGGGAAAGGTTTATGATCCGGGAATTTGACTGGCCTATACGCTCAGTAATTGTTACCGTGGCCTCGGCGCCCGTCTCCAGATTGGTTACCTTAACTTCCTGGCCTATAGGCAGGATGGCGTGACCTGCAACGAGTTCATCCGATTCCAGATCCTGGGTTGCCGCACCGGTTTGAACATAATTCAATGGTTTGGCCTGGGCTGCGCAAATCGCAGTAAGCATTACACTGAACAACAGTACGGTAAGCACACGTTTAATCATCATTATTCCCCTTTCATCGGGTTTTCCCACAGCGGCGCCACAGGCCGGCCCCGGTAATTTGGTCTAGTATTACCTAGTATTACCTATACTAAGGGAAAAACCAAGGTCGTAATCTGAATTTCGGCATTTTTAGTCTTGGATATTACCTAAAAAAATACCAGCCAAGGAGAAATTGCTTTGCTGTATGGGGTGCTACAGGATTTGACGGCGGCGGGAATTTACATAGCGAGAAAAATCATTGATGTTTTTGACCACAATACGGTCACTGAGGAGTTCCATCCGGCGCTGGGTGACAAAATGGTTGATGATTTCCCGGGCTTCGTTGACGCTCATGGCTGCCCAGTGGGCTATATCATCTACGGTGGTGCGGAATTCACGGCGGTCGATGGTCTTGTCATTGTCGGCCTGCTGTTCGTCCAGCATCAGAAAGACGTCCGCAATACGGGCCTGGGGTTCCTCCAGGGTGAGAATCATGAATTTGCGCTTTGAATCGTACAGGCGTCTTGCAAAGGTTCGCAGGAGTTTCAGGGCTATCTGGGGATTTCCGGATATGAGAATTTCAAAATTTTTCCGGTTGAATTCCAGAACCTGCACCTTGTCCAAGGCTATGGCAGTGGCGGACCGGGGGGAATTTTCCAGGATCGCCATTTCGCCGAAGGTTTCCGGGGGCTGGAGTATGTCTAGGGTTTTTTCCACATCCCCGAGAACCTTGACCAGTTCTACCCGGCCTTCCTGGATGAGGTAAAAGGTATCCCCGGGTTCGAATTCGGAGAAGATCATCTCCCCGGGCTTGAAGGTCCGGGTAAAACGGGCAAAGACGGAAAGATCCGCCTCGGGAAGCAGGGCCATGCTAGGCACCTCCCAGACTGGACAGGGCTTTCTTTGCTTTCTGATGGACCGGCTCTTCCTGGTCGGGGATCATCGAAAGGATCTTTTTATAAAATACTATCGCCATATCCTTCATGCCCCGGTTTTCATGGGACTGGCCTATGAAGTACAGGGCATCCCCCAGGTTTGGGTGCTTGGGATAGCTGGTGATCATGATCGTAAAGTGCTGGATGCACTCATCAAATTTATTCATCATAAACAGACAGCGGCCGATTTCGTAAGTACTTTTTGCCATGTACTCCAGGTCCTCTTTGGCGTCCACGATCTGATTCAGGGCAACGAAAGCCTGCTGGAATTTTCCCTGGGAGATAAAACTGACTGCGTCATAATAGGCTTTGGCAGTGGCGGAACTGTTTTCCCCCGCAACGGCCTGGCCTATGGATGATTTTCGCCTGATCGGTGGCGGGGGCGGCATAGCCTCTTGCCCGGAATTTTCGGTGACCTGCATATTTTGCGCCGCCTTAGCGGCATTCTTCCCCGAGGGGTAGTAGGTCAGATAGCGGCCGAAAATATACTTTGCCTGGGAAAAACGTTTGTTTTTCAGGTAGTATTCCCCCACATTGTAGAGACTCTGCTCGGGATTTTCAGGATTATACCCTTCTTTTTCCATAATATTGGCGATTTGCTGGTGGACGCGCCGCTGCTGATTGGAAAAAACCTTGAGCATCTTCATGATTATCCGGGTATTGGAACTGGCCAATTGTTCAAATTCGGAAACCACAAAGGCCATAACGGTAGTTTCCTGGTAGGCAATGGCATTCTCTTCCCGGGGATACTTGCCCAGGGCGGATTTAACCCCAAAAAATTCCCCTTTCTGTACGGAGTCTAATATGTTCTCCCCATTTTCAATATCCTGATAGGAGAGATTTACCTTGCCACTCTGGAGCAGGTATATCTTTTCCGAGTTGGTTTCCCCGGCAAAATAGATAACCGCGCCGTCTCTGTATTGCAGTGTTTTAGGCATACATCTCCAGAACCATCCTTACATATTCGTATTTTTATTTTATGTCGGTGGCCCCATACAGTCAACTGCTGGAATTCTGTTTAGCTAGGGATGCGCCTGGTACCTTTTACCCAATTATAGTATAGTTTACCCATAATTGGAGAACCATGATCGATCTGCATACCCATTCCAGGGCCTCCGACGGCTCTTTGACCCCTTCTCAGCTGATACAAGCCGCTAAAGAGCGGGGCATTTCCGCCCTTGCCTTGACGGATCACGATACCGTCGACGGCCTTGAAGAGGCCCGGGTGGAGGCGGTAAAGGCTGGGATACGGTTCATTCCGGGGATAGAGCTGGAGATACGGTATGAAAACGAAGCGGGGGCCAGCGCGGTTAGCGGGGAATTCCATCTTTTGGGCCTGGGGCTCCGGGAGATCGGGCCGGGTTTCCGGGAAACCCTGACAGATTTGGGCCGTAGGCGGGAAAACCGGAACTTACAGATCCTGGACCGCATGGTGGAGCAGGGGATCCAGGCGGAGTATAGCGAAGTCCAGGCGCTTTCCGGGGGCGGCTCTGTGGGGCGGCCCCATTTTGCGGACCTTTTGGTTAAACGGGGCATTGTGAAAAACCGGGAACAGGCTTTTGACCGGTTCCTGGGCAAGGGGCGGCCCCTGTATATCCCCAAGGAGGGGCTGGAATTTACCAGGGCCCTGAGCCTTGTCCGGGATGCCGGAGGTATCCCGGTGTTGGCCCACCCCATGTCCCTCTATATTGCCTGGGGTCGGCTCCCGGACTTTATCGCGGATCTGGCTGCCCAGGGGCTTGCGGGTATTGAGGCTTGGCACCCCACCACTAAAGTCCAGGCCTGCAAACGTCTGGAAGAACTGGGAAGATCCCTGGGGCTCTACATCACCGCGGGCAGCGATTTTCATGGGGAGTCCCGGCCGGACCGGAAACTGGGGATCACCGCCGGGGGCCTGAAAATCGACGATTTTTTTCTGGATTCTATTCCCCCCTTGCAGAATCTACCTGAAAACGCTATAATTCAAGAATAATTGTGATTGTTCCGAAACCCAATAGAGGGAGAACGCTGTGAAAAAATTTTTGTTTATCGCAACCCTGTTCCTTATCGTGGCAGGTATTATACCCCTGGCCGCTCAGAGTATGACCGGTGCAAACGAGGGCTTGTATTCGGTTACCATAAGCCTGGAAAAGATTTACCCCTACCGGAAGGGTTATGTGGTTAAATATCGGAAGGGTATGACCCAGACCGTGGACGCCTATCTGCCCATTGATTGGTTCCACGGAACCGGAGCCAAAGCGGATTTGATTCTCCTTGGTTCCGGGACCGATTGGCCCCATCTGACGGTTTTTTACAAGGATGGTGAATTCAGCCATGTTCGCCTCTATGTGCGTAAGGAACGGACCCATGAGACCTGGGGGGATGTACCCCTGAATGTCGATATTGACGATCGTTTTGAGAATGTTGAAGATATCAGGCTCGAATTCTAAATGCCCTTTGCTGAATTAGATCGAATACAGGAAGCCATCCGGGCAGAAAAGCTTGACCGGTGGCTTTTTTGGTGAAAACCCCGATACCCCAAGCCCTGCTTGAATTTATTCAGGAAAATTCTAAATTTCTCATAGCCGGCCACCGGGAGCCCGATGGTGACTGTGTGGGAAGCCAACTAGCCCTTGGTTCCGTCCTGGAACGGCTGGGCAAAGAAGTCATCCCCTGTTCCGCCGGACCTTTTAAGCGGGGGGAAATAAAAGGCTACGAACCACGGTTTAGCTCCGGCCCCACCGATGCGGAGCGTTCCGGCGCGGCGGTGATCATCCTGGATTGTAGTTCCCCGGAACGTACCGGGGACCTGGCCCCCTTTCTAAAGGGGCTCCCCACGGCGACCATCGATCATCACCGCACTGGGGAAACCCATGAATTCCTGAGCTACCTGGACCCCTCGGCGCCTTCTACCACCTTTCTGGTCCTGGAACTTATCGAAGCCCTGGGGCTGAGTCCCACTAAAGAGGAGGCGGAACTGCTTTTCTTTGGGCTTTGTACAGACACGGGCTTTTTTCGCCACGTGGACGACCAGGGTGCCGAAACCTTCCGCTGCGCCTCCCGGCTTATCGACGCCGGGGCCAATCCCAAGCGAGTATTCCAGGCCATGAACGGCGGCAAAACTCTGGATTCCCGGATACTCATGGGCACGATCCTTGCCCACGCGGAATCCTATTTTGGGGGCAAGCTTCTCTTTTGCACAGAAACCCTGGAGGATACCCAGCGTTACGGTCTGGAAGGCAGGGATTCTGACAGCCTCTACCAGCTTCTCCAGGCTGTGGAGGGGGTAGAAGCCATCGTCATCATACGCCAGGAAAGCCCCGACAATTGTACTGTGGGCTTCCGTTCCCGGGACGCCGTGGATGTGGCGGCCATAGCCGCAGGCTTTGGCGGCGGGGGACACAAAAATGCTGCAGGACTCAGCGTAGGCGGGGTCATAGAAGAACTGCGGCCGCAAATTCTCCAGGCCTTCCAAAAAGTTTTTAACCAGAACCCGTGATTCAAATCATTTTAGACATTTAAAAAAAGCTCTCCGCTCCGTTTACTCCCGATATACCGGAAGAGGAGTAAACAATCATGGACAGCACTGTTTTAACAAAACTACTGTACCGCTATTTTCGGGGGCAGATCAGCCGGAAGGATCTGGAAGGCCGCATTTTTCAGCACATCAAAGATAATTACCATCAGTTTCGTCCGTATAATTTCAACCAGGATGATTATATGGATTACCTCTGCTGGCTTTACCCGCGAATATCCCGGGCAATAGACCATTATCATGATCAGGGCGCCACTTTTGATGCCTACATAGGCGCCCTGGTTCATTGGAGTATCCGCGAATACCGCACCATAGAGACCGAACACCATATCGCGGAATACGCTTGCTGGAAAGCCAAGGCCCTGGATGAAGCGGCGGTCAACGAGGAGGAACCTGAGTACCTTGAAAGTGAACCGGCCTTTGATTCGGTTCCCAATCCCCGGCAGATGTTAGTATTACTGCTTAAATCCTACCAGTATATGTCACCGGATTTTCTGGAACGGGCTGCACCGGCACTGGGTGTTACTAAAGAAAAACTTTCTGAGTTGGTTGATCAGTTACGGATACTGCGCTTAAACCGGGAAGAGGAGATCCGTTCGCTTCAGGAACGGATTTACAGCCAGTTTTACCGGTGCATCATTTTTGAGAAAAAGCTCCTCTCCGCCGCCCCCCGTTCCAGCCGCTATGAACGGATGAAGCGCCGCCTCGGCCGGGCCCGTAAACGGCTGGACTCCATGCGCAGACGGCTTGCGGGCATGAAAACCGGGGCCAGCAACCGCCAGGTTGCAGAAATACTGAATTCCGCCAAGGGGACTGTGGACGCCCAACTCCACGCGGTAAAAGAGAAGTATGAGGATAAGGGCAAGGATGAAGGGAAGGACGAGGGGAAGGAAGGCCATGAATAAGTAAAAATCAGATCGGCCCCCCGAACTTACGTCGATTCGTCTTCGCCCAACAGGGCTTATACACTGGGCTGTTAAAGGTTACGATATCTACATGTTAAGTTACAGGCACGGGTTTCATGCGGGCAATGGTGCGGATGTCCTGAAGCACGGGGTTTTGATTTTTTGCCTGGAGTATCTCTGCCGGAAAGAGACGCCTTTCTTCGCCATTGATACCCATGCCGGGGCGGGGCTGTATGCACTGACCGAAGGGTTCGGGGCGCTGAACCGGGAATGGGAGCGGGGGGCGCAGCGGCTACTGGAAAGCCCCGGCTTGCCGCCTCTTCTAGCCCGGTATGCCGCCCTGGTAGCGGAATCCCTGGACGCCTGGGGGAACTATCCGGGTTCTCCGGCTATTATGCAAAGGCTGCTCAGGGATCAGGACAGGGCGGCTTGTTTTGAACTTCACCCGACAGATTTTGCCGGCCTGGAGCAAGCCCTGGGCACGGACAGCCGCTTCCGTCTGAGCCGGAGTGACGGCTTTGCCAGCCTGAAAGCCCTGCTCCCGCCCCCGTCCAGGCGGGCTTGTATCTTCATGGACCCTTCCTACGAACTTAAAACCGATTATACCCTGGTTCCCGCCTCCCTCGCCGAAGCCCTAGGGCGTTTCCCCACGGGGCTGTATATTATCTGGTACCCTTTATTGCGCAGTTCCCGGGAGCCCTCAGCCGGTGCGAGCCTGGCGGAAACCCTCATGGCTCTGTACCCCGGAAACCGCTGTGCCGTGGAAATCCGTACCGCTCCCCCTGAATTTCCGGCCCAGAATACCCCGTCGGGCAGCCCGGTACTGCGCCTGTACGGTCACGGTCTGGTTATCTTCAACCCCCCCTGGACCCTGCGCCCAGCCCTGGAAGAAAGCCTTCCGGTACTGGCCTCGCTCTTGGGAGGAGAAGCGGGAAGCTGGCGCCTGCAGTGGGAAACCGAGCCCCCGACCCCGTAGCTAAGATTTCCTCTGAATTACTTATTTGACAATACCCTTCTATTTATATATATTTACTAGGGTATTCAAAAAAAATGAAAACCAGAGGGAATATATTGACTCTTTTACCGTTTTATAATAGACTGTTTCTATCTCTTGTATTTTCTAAAGGGGGTGTATAAAAAATGTACAAGCTTTTCGTATATTTCCCCGGCAATCCCAGCCGGCCCGCACCGTTCTTACCCCTAATCCATGGCAATCACGGGTGTATTCCCGTCTAGATAATATTTATAGGAGTAAGTAATGAAGAAAAGAATCTGGATTTTCAGCGCTCTTTTTGTGGCGCTCCTTTTGGTTTTCGCATCCTGTGATTCCGAAGAAACTGTAGTCGAGGAATATACCAGCCTAGGCACCCAAGACAGGGTCAAAAATGATGCATATCTCGACCTGGTCCCCGGGGTGTATATTCCGATAATCACCGGTTTTACGGCTGAAGATGGCGCTCCGATCATTGTCCAAACCATTACGGAAGCCATAGCGGAGATACCCGGTGTCCCCGGTACTCCCGGTACTCCCGGCAAAACTACCACTACTACTACCGGCGCTGGTAATGCGATAAAGGGCCTTGAAGACGCCTTCAACCAGTACGATAAGATCTGGTACACCGGTGGCGGCAGTGTTATCGTGCCCCCTGGGAAGACCTTGTATGTTTCCGGCAGAACCGTAAATTCTTTCTCCATAGCCTCGGGTCCCTTAAGCACCGGTAGGGTCGGCATCGGCATCGGCCCCGGCACCCTGGTTGTTTTGGATGGCGGTAGTGTGGCTCTGAGTGAGGATGGCGCTCTTGGCGGCGCTCTTGAAGTGAATTATGGTGGCGCCATAACTGGCAGCGCCAATATATACGGCTCCGGCTATCTCAATGTGCGGGGTTCTATTGAGTTGGACGGAAATATTGATATTGACGGCGATATATACGTTGGCCCGAAGAGTGGCTCCGACTATAATTTCCGTCACAATGGGCATATTCAAGTCGCTAATGTTGTCAGTGGGGGCAAAATAGAGGTGGATGGCGAAATCGGTATTACGATCCTCGGTGGTGTTGTTGCAACCCAGATTGAGGGAGTTAATGCGGAGTGGCAGATACTGGTCGGACCCAAGGGCCGCATATATACCGCCAGCCCTTTCAGCTCACTTAAAGTTATTGCGAACGGGAGCATAAAAGTTTCCGAAAAAGGCGAAGTTAACGGTGATGTCATTTCTAAGAACGGTAATGTTTTTGTAGATAAAGATGCTTCTGTTTATAATATCGAAGCCGAAGGTGAAATAGCTAACGTTTGGGTGTATGGCGAGGCAAATAATATTTTCGGCCATTATAATGTTACAATAGGCGAAGGCGGCAGAGCTAGTGTTATTAATACCTATTATGATTGGCCTATCTCTTCTCCCTACACTCATAGTTCAAACGCAGGTATAATCGAGGTAAAAGGATCTGTGATTTCTACTGGAACTGCTGTCGTGGCAGGTGGTGACTTTAACCTTGCAAAATTTGATTACGATTTTACCTCTCCCTCTTCCAATTGGCCTAACGGTTTTATTGCCGGAGAGGTAGTACTCAGCGGCCAATCCAGCAAAAACGATATATATGGTTTTATTGGTGGTTATGAAGAAGATGCGGATCTGCGCAAAGATGGAAGTGGGAATACGCTTCCAATAACTGGTGGGCTTACGTTAAATGGTGTTACCGCGACCATCTATTCGGACGCACTGGTTTCCGGCGCGATAGCGGTTAATACTGATTCTGATGATGATGGTATCATTCCATCAACCCTCAATATTGATGGAACGGTAAGCCTTTTCAAAGGACTACTTGGACCTGGTGTGACTGGTTATACTCCTGATCCTCAGAGTTTAACTGTTGCCCGTGGATCCCAGATTGTACTCGCCAGCTCCGCAGAAATTGATGCCTACGCTATTGTTGCCGGCTCTATTGGTGGTTCTATCTGGATTAACGGCGCTTCACTCTCCGTGGATGATATAGTTGAAGCTGTTCTTCACAACAGTGATGATGTGGTTTTGGCATCAAGTTCTGTGCATCCTACCGCTCCTATTGTTTACAACAAGGGTGTAAAAATATACACCACAATCCCTCTGGAGCCTAAAAACACGGGTGCTTTAACAATCTTAGCAGGAACCCCCTTTATACATACCAAAATTGCCGACACCGGTTTTACTTCTACCGCCATCACCGGTACGTTTACCGTAGCGGCTGACAATTTTGTTACGCTATTGCAGACTACCAATTTTGGCGGAGCCTTGGCTGTATATGGGACGCTTGATGCACGCACCAGCGGTTTCGTGTTAGACCGCACTACCGCTCAGAACATTACTGTCGGGCCTGATGGAAAGATAGCATTAGCTACATACACCATTGAAAACAGCACCAGCGACGATGCTGTTGTCGCGAAAGCCGGAGGGACCGTAAACTTCAATCATAATAAGATTATTTTAACCGGGGCTACTGCTGTCGAGAGTGTTACTGTTGGATCAGGCGGGTTGAAACTTGGCAGCAAGGGTGGCGCCGCAGAATATGAATTTTATATTACTGCTGGTGGTGGTGGCAGTAGCATAGTTCCTGTTATAGATGCCGGTGACAAGACCATTAACCTGGTGGAAGGGGGCTTCGTAAGCGCCGACGGCAGCGCGCACATTTCCTTTGGCAGCGGTTCCTTTACTTTGGGGGCCGGTGGTTTGAGTTTAGCTACCGGCGCTCAAATTGACCTGTCAACTACTACTAAGACTCTTAACCACAATGCCCTTTATCTCATTTTTGGTCAGCCCGCACTCGGTTGGGTTGCCACTGACAATATAGTGGGGCTGGGTAATTTCACCGAAGGTACCTTCGACGGAGGAGCCAAAGTGGGTCCTTTCACGACCGCCGGCTTTACTCCTAATACAGCGCTGACAAGCTTGCTCTCTATTGTCGGCAGCACCCGTTATCCTAAGTGGAAACTCTCCGGATCAACACAGAGAATTGCACTTAGTAGTAATGTTTACACCGACAACAACTAAAAATCCTGACGATTTTTAAGTTCAAGCTGCCTGGTCAAAAGATCGGGCAGCTTTTTTTCGGCCCTTTAGCAACCTTTCCAAGCGGCCTGTGTCTTACTATTATGAAACAAAATAGTAAGCTGCCCTTTCAAACTATCGGTGAAGAAATCGCCAATTCCATACTCCATGGATTCGGGGCCTTCCTGGCCATTGTGGGACTCGTTCTTTTGGTACTCCGGGGCAATGGCTACCTGGGTGTTGCCGCCGCCGGGGCTAAAACCATCACATCCTATGTGGTTTTTACCGGGGCCATGTTCTGCATGTTTCTGGCTTCCACCTTGTACCACGGTATTCAGCATGTGGAGGCCAAGCGTATCCTCCGCATTCTTGATCATTCCGCCATCTACCTTTTTATCGCCGGCTCCTACACCCCCTTCTGCCTCATCGGCCTCAAAGGCGCTTGGGGCTGGGCTATCTTTATCGCCGAATGGGTCCTGGCTGCTGCGGGGATCACCCTCCATGCGGTCAACTTTCGGGCTTTGAAAAAGGTTGAGCTTATTGTTTATCTGCTCATGGGCTGGGCCATCGTGATTGCCACGATTCCCCTGGTCAGGTCCATCTCCCACATTAGCCTCATTTTGCTGGCCGCCGGGGGCGTGGCTTATACCCTGGGAGCCCTCTTTTACCGCAAGCGTGAGATCCGGGGCACCCATGTCACCTGGCACGCCTTTGTCCTGGTTGGGGCTATCTGCCACTGGCTATCGATTTGGTGGCTGTAGGGAGCGCCCCATCTTGCCTTCCCTGAAGCTTACAAATTTGTTATAGTATCCCCATGGCAACAACCGTTGACGATAAAAAAATTATTTATTCCATGCACCGGGTCTCTAAAAAACACGGGACCAAGCAGGTGCTCAAGGATATCAGCCTCTCCTACTTTTACGGGGCAAAGATCGGCGTAATCGGCTTGAACGGGTCGGGGAAGTCCAGCCTTCTGAAGATACTGGCCGGGGTGGACACGGAATTTTCCGGGGAAAGCTCCGCAAGTCCGGGGTTTAACATCGGGTTTCTGGAACAGGAGCCGGTCCTGGAGGCCGGGAAGACCGTGAAAGAGGTCGTTTCCGAGGGGGTCCAGGAGTTGGTGGACCTTTTGGCGGAATTTGACAAGGTGAGCGAGGCTTTTGGGGATCCCGATGCGGATTATGACAAACTCGGAGCCAGGCAGGCTGTCTTGCAGGAGCAGATCGAGGCCGCTGATGGCTGGAACCTGGACAGCCGGCTTGAACTGGCCATGGACGCCCTGCGCTGCCCCCCGGGGGAACAGGTGGTGGATGTCCTTTCCGGGGGCGAGCGGCGGCGGGTTGCCCTGTGCCGGCTCCTGCTGAAAAAGCCGGATATCCTGCTCCTGGATGAGCCTACCAACCACTTGGATGCGGAGACCGTGGCCTGGCTGGAACGGCATTTGCGGGAATACGATGGCACGGTTATCGCCGTTACCCATGATCGCTACTTTTTGGACAATGTGGCCGGATGGATCCTGGAACTGGACCGGGGCGAGGGGATTCCCTGGAAGGGGAACTATACGGGCTGGCTGGAACAGAAACAGGCCCGGATGGCCCAGGAAGAGAAGGGCGAAAGCGAGCGGCGGAAGACCCTGGAACGGGAGCTTGAGTGGATACGCATGAGCCCCAAGGGCCGGCACGCCAAGAGCAAAGCCCGGATCACCCAGTACGAAAAACTTTTCCAGGATGACGGCCGGGAAAAAATCCGGGAGAACCGGATCACCATCCCCGCCGGGCCCCGGTTGGGCCAACTAGTGGTCGAGGCCAAGGGGCTGTTAAAGTCCTTCGGGGATCGACTGCTCTTTGAAAACATGGAATTTGCCGTGCCGCCCGGGGCCTGCGTGGGGATCATCGGCCCCAACGGCGCAGGAAAGACCACCCTGTTTAAAATTATCACCGGCCAGGAAACGCCTGATGCCGGTACTCTCCGCCTAGGGGACAGCGTTAAGCTGGCTTATGCGGACCAGATGCGGACCAGTCTGGACGGGGAAAAGACCGTGTGGGAGCAGCTTTCAGGGGGTCTGGACATTATCAAGCTGGGATCCGACCAGGGCTCAGGGGTCAAGGAAGTCAATTCCCGGGCCTACTGTTCCTGGTATAACTTTTCCGGCGGGGACCAGCAGAAAAAGGTGTCGATACTCTCCGGCGGAGAGCGGAACCGGCTCAACCTGGCCATGATGCTCAAGGAGGGAGCCAATGTGCTGCTCCTGGACGAGCCCACCAACGACCTGGACGTGAACACCCTCAGGGCCCTGGAAGAGGCGGTGGATACCTTTGCAGGGGTAACCCTGGTGATAAGCCACGACCGCTGGTTTCTGGACCGGATCGTCACCCACATCCTGGCCTTTGAGGACGGGGAAGTCATCTGGTATGACGGAAACTGGTCCGAATACGCCGAATGGCGGCGTCAGAAATTAGGCGCCGAGGCGGACAGGCCCCACCGTTACGTGTACCGGAAACTGGAGCGCTAGACCTTGATTGCATCAATAGAGGCCTGAAGGCACTGCTTGATAAAGCGGTGAATAGCGAGCTTGCTGTTGTCGGCTATGCTTTTAGGGTCAAAGAGGAGTATCCAGATATACTGGCTGTCAAAACGGGGGCCCATGAAGACCATATCCGCCATGGCAAGGGATCCGTGGAGCTTTAGCTGTACCCCCTTGAGCTGGGAATTTTGCCTGAGCTCATAGAGCTTACTTACCCGCACCGCAAAACCCGCTGAGCTGATGTCCAGGAGTTTGCCTTCGATAATTTCCCCGCCCTTCTTGCAGTTCATGGTCGCCAGGCCCTCTTCGACAACGGCCCTAAAACATTGCCGCCGGCCCTTGGCTTCATTCGCCAGCAGGGCGGTAAAAATAATCTGGGTGCTTTCCTTGGCCCCTAGTTTAAGCTGTATGTAGCCGCAGGGGACCAAAAGCTCCATGAGGTATTTTTGCATAAGTTCCCGGTCATTGTTGTAGGACATAATCCCCAGCCGTACCTCGGTATCCGGGTCTTCCTGTATCTCCGTAATATATGCTTCCCATTCCTTTTCTTCCAGCCGCTCATCTATATTGATGAACATGATGGACCCGGGAAAGCGTTTTATAAGGGTCCTGGCCCGTTTGTGGTCTCTGAGTATGTATATTTCGTAGCCACTCATAATGAGCTCATCCACCATGGCATCCTGGATAACGCTGTGGGGATATAAAAAAAACACTTTTCTGCCTTCGAGCTTCTGCTGTTCCATAGAAGTATATACTAGCACATATTTGTATATTGACACAATTATTCTTTAAGGGTATTTTATCTGTGAAATATTTCACAAGGTATGGTAATGGCACAAATTCCTGAACCGGCAAAAGAACGTCTTCTCTACCTGATGCGGCTCCTCGAAAAAAGGGGGGAAGCCCGCATTACCTCAGGAGAGATAGAGTCCATCACCGGCTGGTCCAGCCATACCATACGAAAGGATATTTCCTACCTGGGAAATGCCGATGAGGGCGCCTGTGTCCCTGATACAGCCGCCGGAGCTTCAGCCGAGACAGCCCTTCCGGAAAGCGAAGCCAGCCTTGGGAACAGTGCGGGCTACAATCCCCGTAGTCTTATCGCTGCCATCAGACAAGCTCTGGGTCTTGGGGGGCGCCGCCGGCTCTGTGTGGTCGGCCTGGGCCGGCTCGGATCGGCTTACCTGAACTTTCAGGGTTTTAGCCACCACGGGGGGACACCGGACCGGGTTTTAGCCGGCGAGCTTCCTGGGGATTTGGCTGAATTTGAACTGGCCGCAGGGTTTGACAGTAATGTCAACCGGGTGGAGATTCTTAAGTCCCCGGCGCCCCTGTACCCGGCCTTTAAGATGGGTGAGGTGATTAAGCGCTTTTCCATCGAGATAGCCCTGCTCTGCGTGCCCGGGGACGCAGCCCAGGCCGCGGCGGAAAAACTGGCCGTCGCAGGTATTCGGGGTATCGTCAATTTTGCCCCAGTGGCTTTAAAACTGCCCCCGGAGATTGCGGTCCGTAATGTTTATATAGTAGATGAACTGCGCGCTCTGGCGGTGAAAATTAAATGAAAGCACAGGCTTAGTCCTGCACTGAAGGAGTTTTTATGCGGGTATACAACTTTGCCCCCGGACCCTCGACCTTGCCCCTGCCGGTATTGGAGCGGGCTGCGGCGGAAATGACCGATGTCAACGGCACGGGCCAGTCGGTAATGGAGATGAGTCACCGATCCGGGGCCTTCAAGCCCATTATCGAAAAGGCAGAAGCCCTGCTCCGGGAACTGATGGGCATCCCTGCCAACTACCGGGTGCTCTTTGTCCAGGGCGGCGGGTCTTTGCAGTTTTCCATGGTCCCCCTCAACCTGGGCGGAATTGAGCCGGGGGCGCCGAAAAAAAAGGCGACCTATGTGGAAACCGGCATCTGGTCCAAGAAGGCCGCTGAGGAGGCGTCCAAATACCTGGACGCGGTAACCCGGGCAAGCTCGAAGGATAGGGCCTACTCCTATATTCCTGTAGCCCCTGCCCCGGCGCCGGATGATGCCTATTATCACATCACCCTGAACAACACCATTGTAGGGACCAAATGGCCGAGCCTTCCGGAAACCGGCGCTATCCCCCTGGTGGCGGATATTTCAAGCTGCATCCTTTCCGAGCCGCTGGACATTAGCCGTTTCGGCCTGGTTTATGCGGGGGCTCAGAAAAACCTCGGCCCTGCGGGAACCACGGTGGTCATTGTCCGGGAAGACCTGATCGGCCGAGCCCCCTCCTGGACACCGGCCCTGCTCCGTTATGATATCTACGCCGCCGAGGGTTCCATGTACAACACCCCCCCCTGCTACGGCATCTACATCATCGGCCTGGTTCTGGAATGGCTCAAAGCCTTGGGTGGCCCTGTTGCCATGGCAAAACTGAACCACGAAAAGGCGGATCTGTTTTATGCGTACCTGGACAATTCCTCCTTTTTCCGTTCCCCGGTGGAAAAATCCAGCCGCAGTCTTATGAACATCCCCTTTGTCAGCACCATTACTGATTCCGGGCACCGGGGAGAACTGGAAACCCGTTTTGTTAAAGAAGCCGAGGCCCAGGGCCTGGTAAATCTGGCCGGTCACCGTCTGGTGGGAGGTATGCGGGCCAGTTTTTATAACGCCATGCCCATAGAAGGTGTAAAGGCCCTGATCGCCTTTATGGAAAAATTTGAAAAGAGCGAAAAGTAAAAGTAAAAAGGAGATGCACCGTGTTTCGTATACGTACATTGAATAAAATTTCCCCCCTGGGGCTGGACCTGTTTCCCCGGGACCGTTATGAGGTGGCCAGCGAGATACCGAACCCCGACGCCATCCTGGTGAGGAGCGCGGATCTCCATTCTGTGGAAATTCCTGAAACCGTGATAGCCATAGCCCGGGCAGGGGCGGGGTTCAACAATATCCCTGTTTCCCAATGCAGCGACAGGGGAGTGGTGGTGTTTAACACCCCCGGGGGTAATGCCAATGCCGTAAAGGAGCTTGCCATAGCAGCATTGCTGCTTTCTTCCCGGAAAATTCTGGGGGGGATAAACTGGATGGCTTCCATTGCCGGTAAGGCCGATGAGGTTCCGGATCTGGTGGAAAAGGAAAAATCCCGCTTTGAGGGGCCTGAAATCCGGGGAAAGACCTTGGGAGTGGTGGGCCTCGGCGCCGTGGGGGTGATGGTGGCCAACGATGCCATTGCCCTGGGCATGGAAGTTATCGGTTACGATCCTTTCATATCCGTTGATGCAGCCTGGAACCTGTCCCGCTCGGTTCAGCGAGCGGATACCCTGGAGGGGCTTCTGTCCCGCTCGGATTATGTCAGCCTCCACCTCCCCCTCAGTGAAACTACCAAGGGACTCCTGAATGCAGACAAATTTCGGCTCATGAAAAAAGGCGCACGGGTCATCAACTTTGCCCGGGGAGGGCTGGTAAACGAGGCGGACATTATCGCCGCCTTGGATGCAGAAAAACTCTCCGCCTATGTCACGGACTTTCCATCCGCAGAACTTCTATCTAATAGTAAAGTCATCTGTGTCCCCCATCTGGGGGCCTCTACCCCGGAAGCGGAAGATAACTGTGCTATCATGGCAGCACAGCAGCTCATGGGATTTCTGGAATCCGGGAGTATTAAAAATTCAGTGAACTATCCGCGGTGTCAACTGGACCAGCGAGCCCCCTTCAGGCTATTGGTGATCAATCGGAACATCCCCAATATGGTGGGGCAGATCACTACTACCCTTGCGGGAATGAGCATTAATATTACAGACCTTATCAATCACCACCGGGAGGACTACGCCTACAATATTATTGATACGGAACAACAGATACCCGAAGAAGCCCTTGCCAAACTCCAGGCGGTGGATGGAATCATCCGGGTGCGGACCATAGCGAAGGGAGAGTAAAAAAACTAAAAAAAACCCCAGGCGCATTGTATCGCGGGATGCGCCTGGGGTAAACATGGAGAGTATGCTTTTTTTAAATAACCCATATACCTTTCTGAGTTTTACTGTGCACGGAAACTCCGTGCAAGTGGTGTTTTTGCCGAGAGAGGTGAACGACAAAAACACCCTCAGTATTGGCCAATAATTAAGTTGCCAGCCTTTTGCCCAGTTCGGAGCATTTAGCCAGTTCCGCTTCCCCGGGCACAAGCTGGGCGATAATCCCTTCGCCGTCAAGTTTTGCCCCCAGTCCCTTCATCCTGTCAGTCCAGCTACGCATCCACTGACCGTCCCCCCAGTCATAGGACCCAAAGAGCCCCAAGGGTTTATCCTTCAGAATATCCGCCCCCAGGGAGGCGATGAAGGGTTCCATCTCATCTTCTTCAATAAGTTCATCCCCCATAGCCGGGGATCCAAAAGCCAGGGCATCCGCCGACTTTACCAGTTCCGCTAAGCCCGCTTCCGGGGTCTTGAGAATCGCCTCGCCACCCCCATCGGTAACCCCCTTGGCCACCGATTTGGCCATGGTCTCAGTATTGCCGCTGCTGCTCCAATATACGATTAAAACCTTTTTCATATACAAATTCCTTTAGTTAGTTTTTAATAACAATCTTATATAAAACTAACATATATCATCGGAAAAACTTTGTAAAGGGGTTTTTGCAAAAAATTTACAAAAATTTAATAATTATTGATAATTTTAAAAAAAGGCGGAAAATATGAAATATATAAAGGCATTTTAATTAATCATTCCAGGGCGAAAGGTAATGCTGTGGGCGGGGGCGTTTTGTCCCGGGCCAGGAGCCGCAATTGGTGTGCAGCCCAGTGGGAAATGAGGAGTTTAAGCCGCTCATAGGAGTTGAATTCATCATCCAGCACTAATTCCGAGAGGACTATCCGGATCAGCTCATGGATTTGCTCATCCGGGAGTTCCAGTATCCACCGTGACAGGGGGGCGCCCCTGGATTCGTTCATGTAAGCCCCTACCGCAGGCTGCAGCGCCTTGGCCTGTTTGGTATTGAAAAGGCGTTTATCCTGCTGGGAAGCCCTCTGGCCCTTCTGTTCCGCCATGTAAGCCTCGAAGGCAATTTCGGCTTCGTCTATGGCCAAAATGGGCGCCCGGGATAGATCCTCCAGCAAATGGACCAGCAGGGGATAAAATTTATTCTGAATGTCCAGGATGCTTGCCATGGCCAGGATCACTTCGTCCCGGAGGTAGGGCGGGGGGTCCGTCACCCGCAGGGTATCCAGGAGAGTTGTAAGAGAAGTAGGGGAGCCGTAGAGCCCCAGGGCTTCAACCCCCATCATTTTAAGCCGGGGATTTTTTGTTTTGAAGATGATCCGTTCTATCTGGGGGCGGAAAGCTTCGTCCCGGAGCTTCGCCAGGGCGATCATGGCCTCCCCAGCCAGCATATAGTCCTTGGAAACCGCCAGTTCCTGGAGCACCGGTATGGCGGAGAAGTACCCGTGGTTCCCCAGGATGCGGGCGGAGAGGTAGGCGGTGGTATAGGGATTGTTGACCAGATCTGCCATCAGTGCCTGTTCCCCGTCTTCGCCAAGGTTTTCCATGGCCCCCATGGCCCGAATGGCGTCTGAGCGGGTGGCAAGCCGGGGGGATTTGGCCTTTTCCAGAAGCCCTGCCAGGGCCAGCTTTGAGGGGGAGTCATACAGGGCTTCCAGGAGGATTTCCTCTTCTTCGGAATCTTCGGATTTCTTCAGCTTGTCCAGGAGGGTGATGGCCCGGAGATCCCTGTAGGAGAACATTATTTCTAGAGCCCCCTTTAGCGGAAGGGAACCCAGGGACACCAGTTTCTTCTGAAAGTAGAAAACCACCGCGAGGATTATTAATAGAAGAACAAAAAGCACCTTAAAGGTAAGGAATACTGAAAGGCCGAGCAGAGTGAAGGTATCCAGGAACAGCCCTGCCAGGAAGGAGCCCCCGGCGCCGGCGATACCAAAGATGAAAAAGTAGAGGATGCCAAGGTCCAGCATCTCCTCTGCGGGGATCAGGGTGAGAAAATAGGTCTGGGCAATCCCTTCAGCGCCGACGAAACCGAAATTTACCATGAAAAACAGGAAGCTCAGGTAGGGTATGACCGAAAAGGGGTTGTCCACCGCCCCCAGGGGAAAGAACACCGCCGGGAGAAGGCTGATAAAGCCCACGATGATGCAGGTAAGGTACAGGGGCTTGGCCCCGATCCGGTCCACCAGGAATTTGATGATCGTCCCCATCATCAGGGCGCCCAAGCCCCCGAATACCGTATATAGGGACACCATGCCATCCCCCTGGGAGAACACCTCCCTAGCGTAAACGACGATGAATATACGGGCAATGGCGGAAACCAGGGCAACCAGGAGGAAAAGGATCATAAAGTTCCGGAAAGCGGGCTTGGAAAAAGCGTTCCTGGTAACCGTCCAGAGACCGCCCACTGTTTTTTTCGACTCCTTGGGAGGTTCGGGAATTTTTTGGAGTTTTATGCCGCTGAACACCCCTCCCACAATGCCTGCCGCCATGATAAGCGCATAGAGTCCAAGGGAGGGATTCCGCCCCAAGAGCATGGCCAGGGCAAAACTGGCAAACATGGCCACCGCGTTGTTGATGATCTGGATCAGGGTCATATAGCTGCCCCGGTCAGGTCCCACCGCCAACTCGTCAAGTACCGGATTGTTGGCGATCAGCCCTATACCCCGGAAGAAATGAAACAGGCTTACCCCCAGGATGGTCAGGCTCAAGGCGGCGCTATGGCGGCCTGCAGCTTCCATAAAGGGTACAAAGAGCAAGGGTATTATGGAAACGGACCGCAGCATCCAGGTTATGGAGTATATCTTTACAATAGGAAAGATTTTACAGAGGCTTTTTCCCAGGGGCAGGAAAAAATATGAGATATACACCAGGGCGTTGAGGAGCCCGATCATGGTGGAAGACGCATTAAGCCGCATGGCGAAAAGGGTGATGATATTCCCCGCTATCAGGGCATAGGAAAGGGCGTTAAAGAAATTGAAGACATTGTACTGATCCCGAGCTTTTCCAAGGCGGTAAGGCGAGAGTGCTGCTGGCATATATGTAAGTAATACCCCTTGGCCGGGGAAATATCAAGACGTTATTCGGGCAACAGCGGTATCCTGGCCACTTGATGGAAAGAAGCTGCTATGGTATAAATTTTGTTGTACCTAGCGGGGGGAAGAGAACATGGGCGCGGAGAAAGGTAAGCGGTATAAGCTCATCGCGTGTGAGATTTTCAGAACCGAAGTGGAAACCCTGGTTCCTCAATGCGGTAACCATGTGGACGTTGAGATTTTGCCCATCGGTCTTCATTCGATTGGTAAGGAAAAAATGTCGGCGGAACTTCAGACGGCCCTTGATAGGGTGGACGTTTCCCGTTACGATGCGGTGCTTCTCCTCTATGGTATGTGCAGTTACGGTACCTGCGGGCTGCGTTCGCCGCTTCCCATGGTCATTACCAAGGCCCATGATTGTATTACCCTTTTTATGGGCTCCCGATCTTTCTATAAAGAATACTTTGACGCCCATCCGGGGACATTCTATGCAACCTCGAATATCATGAACAGTGATCTTAGTCTGGACCGTATAGCGGTGAAATACGATGAACAGGTAGCTTCTTTTAAAGAAAAATACGATGGTGAAGACTTGGAATACCTCCTGGAAACCTTAAGCGATCCCCTCAAAGACTACAGCCGCATTGCTTATGTGAATAATGGTGTCGGGAATATTGAAGATGGGATGAAAAAAACCGCCGCCTTCGCGGAGTCACGTTCATGGACCTTTGATGAAGTTGCAGGCAATACTTCCCTTATTGAACGTCTCCTTGCGGGGGATTGGGATGAAAATGTTTTCCTGGTTGTTCCTCCGGGGAAAACTCCGGGCCCCAGCTATGAAGAGGATGTTCTTCATACGGTCTGATGTCAGCAGAAACCCAATATAACCACGTAGAGTCTATACTCCTCAAAAATATTGACGACCCCACTGCACTTTTTGTATTCCCAACAGATATCGCGGTGAGTCATTGGGTAGACCAGCTTTTGACTTTGCGTGGCGGCGGGACCGTTGCAATGGACCAGTTTACTGCCTGGGATACCTTTAAACAAGAATCTATAAGGGCACAAAAACAGGATAAGAAAAGTGTGCCCGCAGTTTTACGGAAAATCTTTGTGAGCCGTCTGATTCAGGAAAACAGTGAGCTTTACAGGGCCGGGGGGGCGCCTTTATTCACCTTTCTTATACCCCCCGAATATGCCTATGCCGGCGCCTCCTTTGTTTCCTGGTTTACCAGGATACTGCCCCAGCTTGGTTCGTGGTTTGAAAAAACCTCAGGTGTTCCGGTGGCGCTTATCAACGAAAAAAACGGTCTTCTTGCCGGAGAGGGTTTGGAGGGTGATGATCGGGATCTTTACACCCTGGCCTTAAGGTATCAGCAGTTTCTGGATGCCCACGGGCTCTTTGAGCCCGCCTGGGAAAAGCCGCCCTTTGAGGATACAGGAAAAAAATGTTTTATTTTTTTCCCCGAGTCTCTGATGGACTACAGCGAATATGCGGAGCTGCTGGAAAATACCGGTCATGTTACGCCGGTACGGGTCTCTGCGGGAAGTACCTATGCCGGCGTGGTAGATAAGCCTTACAATACTTTTTTTTACACTAATTCCCGGAGGGAGATAAGCGAGGCTGCCCTGTATATCCGGGGTTTACACGAAAAGCAGGGGGTGCCCTTTGAATCAATCGTGGTCAGTATCCCGGATACAGAAAACTACGAACCCTATGTGCTCCGGGAATTTACCAATCGCAACATTCCTTTTGTGCGCCGGGCAGGGAAACCTCTGGCTTCCTATGCTGCGGGACAGCTCTTTGCTACTCTTTCGGATTGCGCTTCTCGGGATTTCCCTTTTGATGCAATAGCAGGGCTTCTGCTGAATAGGCATCTTCCCTGGAAAGATAATGAAGTAATCAATCAACTTATTAATTTTGGAATCAGGAATAACTGTATTACTTCTTGGAAAGAGGCCGATGACAAGGGAACCGGACAAACAGAAATTCATGTATGGGAGGATGCCTTTAAGTCTCCCATGGGGAACAGGGAAGAGCGCGCCCGCTTGTTTTATGAAAGCCTCAAAGGGAGTGTGGAAAAACTATGCTCTGCCGTTTCTTTTGCTGATCTACGGAACCGGTACTTTGTTTTCCGGGAAAAATTTCTTAACATGGATGAATGTCTTCCGGAAACTGATTTAATTCTTTCCCGTTGCGTATCGGAATTATTATCCCTGATAGAAATTGAGAAATCATTTCCTGATATTATAATCCCCGATCCCTATACATTTTTTGTTGAATATCTCCAGGAAAAAAACTACCTTCCCCAGCAGTATTCCGCCGGGGTAACCATCCTTCCTTACAGAACTGCTGCGCCGGTGCCCTTTGGGTGCCACATCATTCTTGGATCAACCCAGGACAACCTTTCGACGGTCTTTTCGCGGCTTGGATTCCTGTCCAGGGCAAAGCGGGAGGAACTCGGCCTGAAAGACGATGATGCCTCTGAAGCCTTTATCAACCTGCATAAACTGAATTCCAGTCTCCCCGCAGTTTTCTTCTGCGCCCAGGAAACTTTTGCAGGGTATGCCATCCCCCACAGCCGTCTCAATGTTACTGAAAAGCCCCGTATGCGGTATGGTGAAGGTAGTTCTGATCAAACAGATACGCCGGCTGGTATCTTTGAGGCGGACCTCTTTGACGCCGAGCGGGAATTTTACCTAGCCCTGCAAACTGCTGCTTCTCCGGCTTTCCCGCACAGTATTCATCAGGGACAGAGCTGTGGGTTTAATGCCTGGGCAGAGCGGAGAAGTCAGGACGGTACAGTTGATGAAAAGAGATGGAAAGCGGACCAGGCGCTTCTTGATTTAATCGGGGAGCGTTACTGTTACAGTGAAGAATTTCCCGGAAAATTCAGCGTGTCCGCCTCATCCCTGGAGCCATACTATAACTGCGCTCTGGTATGGCTTTTTCAGAGGGTTCTCAACCTTGAAAATATCCGCATTGAAACAAGCCTGATGGCAGAAAACATTATGGGTTCCGTGTATCATGCAATACTGAATTGTTTTTTTGAAGCGGTAAAAAAAGATGGGAGCATACTTTCCCGGCTTCAAAACGGTTTCCTTCCCCATGATTATAGTACCCTGCTTACAAAATGTATTCAAACCATATTTGACGGACTTCCCGCACTGCTGCCCCGTAAGAAGCCTGAGATGAGCGCCCTTACGGTCCGGTTGATCCGTGCCGGAAAAAAAAGTGTTGGGGAAAATCTTGAGCGGCTGCTTACAGCCTTTCTTAGTTTTTTTTCCGGATACCGTATTATAGGGAGTGAAACTTCCTGGAAATCTGATAAAGGATCCTACTATCTCAATGGTACTGTGGATTGTATGCTTGAAGCCCCCCTGAAAAATACGGAAACCAGGGGCACGGTAATTGTGGATTTTAAGCTGTTTTATATGCCGGATCGGAACGCCTGTACCGCAAAGGAAGATGATGGGCTTACGAATTTTCAGCTTCCTCTGTATATGACCCTGGCAGAAGACAAGGGCGGAAAGCCTGTAGATACGGCGCTTTTTTTTAGCATTGTGAAGGCTGCGCCCCAGGTACTGTTCGGTGTGATTGAAAACAGCGAAACCGGCGATTCCCTGCCCAAAGCAGAGGGCCGGATTCTGCGGACTGGTGCAGCTGAAGACCAGTTCCGGCTAATAATGGATGAATTTCGGGAAAAGGCGGATCGATACGCTGCGGAAATCAGTACCGGTAATTTTTCTACTTTCAGTAACAGCTTTAGAAAATGCGTCGGATGTTCTTATCAGCCTGTTTGCCGTACAAGTTATGCGGTAGACAGGGAGTCAAATCTACTGAAATGGAGCGCAGCCGGTGGGTGATAAGAGAACGATTCCGGAACTGAATGCAGAACAGCAGGCCGCCGCCTATTGTAAAGAAAACGCGGTGGTTGCCGCCGGCGCCGGGTCAGGGAAGACTTCGGTACTCGCGAGCCGCTTTGCGTACCTTTTAACCGAAAAAGGGTACCGGGTAGATCAGATTCTTACCCTTACATTTACAAAGAAAGCTGCGGCGGAAATGTACCAGCGTATTTACAGTACCCTCAGTTTTATTGCAACAAATGATCCTGGTATCAAAGGGGAGCGGGCGAGAGAGGGTATACGCGAATTTACCCATGCCAGAATACAAACCCTGGATTCTTACAGTGTTTCTATTGTCAAACAGGCGTCATCCCGGTACGGTATACGCCCTGACTTTACCAATGATGAAGATCGGTGTTATGCCCTGGCCGGAGAAGAAGCTCTGCCCTTTTTAATCGGCCACCGGCATCATCCGGCTATTGAGCGCTTGTATTCACAAAAGGACCCAGAGGGCATTGCAAAAGAAATTTTTGCGGATACGGTCTTTAATTTCAGCCATATTGATGACCCTCCTGATTTTATGGCGGATGTGAGAAAACAGTTCGATGTAATCTGCGCTGAATGGAAAATATTGACCGGAAAAATCACAGAAAATCTGAATAAACTGGCGGAGCTCTTTGTCGGTAAGGATGGGGATAAGCTGCTTCCGGATGCGGCCTCCCTGGTTGGTAAATTTACATCCGGAAGTGTTGGCTTTCCTGCTGAAGAAGAAATTCGCACTTATTTTGATTCGTTGCTGCCACTTGATGATACCGAATGTATTGCTCACTCTGAATCCCATCCAATCAGGACTGCCCTCTTGGAGATACTCAAGTTTCTGGGAGAATTATCTTCAATCAATCTGCGCAGGGGCAAGAAAAGTGATAATCCTGCTAAGGATATTATTAAGAAAATTAAGGCCCCTCTATTCGGTTCTTTTTCGTCACTGACGGTTTTCTGTATGCAGGCAGGTTTTATACTCTCGGTGATGTCCCTTTTGGGGGATCTTCAGAAGATATACCTTGAAAAAAAACGGGCTGAAGGAGTCCTCACCTTCACTGATGTGGCCCGGCTTTCCAGGACCATACTCAGGGATCAGAGTGATATCAGAAAAAGTGAAAAGAAGTCTTTTGAAGCTATCATGATTGATGAGTTTCAGGATAATAACGAACTGCAAAAAGAACTGCTCTTCCTGCTAGCGGAAAACCCGGAACGGATGGATAAGAGTATACCCTCTGCCGGGGAACTTGTGCCGGATAAACTCTTTTTTGTGGGGGATGAAAAACAGTCTGTCTACCGTTTCCGGGGCGCCGATGTTTCGGTATTCAGGAAATTGAAGGATGAACTGGCCTCCGGAGATTTACCCCTTAAAATCAACTATCGATCGGCGCCGGAACTTATTGGGGCTTTTAACACTTTTTTTGGCGGAAGCGAATTTGATCCCAATGGTGAAAAGCCCTTGGGGGAATTTGCTTCAGTGTTTGCCCCGGCGGGCATTCCCGGTAACGATTCTGATCAGCTTGGTTTACCATTGCCCCTTTATGAAGCGGCTTACAGCCCTTTGAAGGCAGGAAGCCTAAATAAAGGGAAGTTCACCGTATGTATACTCAACACCGATGATGACATCTCTGATGAAATGCCTGCTGGTTCAGGCGGAACCGAGCAACTCATTCCTATTGAGAATGAGGCTCGTTTTACCGCCGAACGTATACAGGCGTTGTTGGCCGAAAAAAACGAAGCTGGTGAACCAAAGTACAGGCCCGATGATATTGCTGTTCTTTTCCGTGCCCATAGCCCGCAGCAATTGTTTGAGAAACATCTCAGGCTACTGAATATTCCCTATGCCAGTGAAGCTATCAATGGGTTTTTTTATGGCGGACCTGTTAATGATATTATGTCTGTACTCCGCCTCGTTGCTTATCCCTTGGACACGGAAGCCTATGCGGTGATGCTCCGTTCCCCCTTTGTGGGACTCACTCTGCAAGGCCTTGCTGTCTGTCTTGCGGTTTTTAGCCGGGCAGCGGATAAAGACGTAGAAGCTCTCCCTCCGCAGCCTTTCTCCGATGATGCCCTCTCCCGGCTTTCAGAAACAGAGCAGGCTAAATTTATCTGTGGCCGGGAACTGTACCGGCGTATCCGCGGAAAGGCGTCCCAGGAAACAGTAAGCGCCCTAGTCAGCGAGTTATGGTACACCGAAGGGTACCGGTATGAGACTGAATGGCATTCCCAGACGATTGTTTACCGTGAATTGTATGACTATCTGTTTCACCTTGCTGCTAAAACTGACGAGGACGGGCTGGGGCTTGCCGCTTTTACCGATTCAATACAAAACCTGCGGGATAGCGGCGGGAAGCTGGAGAAAATTGATATTCCTCTGGAACGTTCCGGCGCAGTGCGGTTGATGACCGTCCATAAAAGTAAAGGCCTTGAATTTCCCGTAGTATTTCTTTGCGGCTGCGGCAAGTGGAGTAAAAGGGGCGGCGATTCTGCTGATGTGTATGAAACCACTATTGGAGGTGTATCTTTTAATCCCCCCATGCCGTCGGATTGTTCAGGCATACCCGGTGTTAAGAGAAATTTTTTCTATGAGCATTCTTCCGCAGAAGAAAAGCGAAAAAAAACAGCGGAACTGCGGCGTCTCCTCTATGTTGCCATGACCAGGGCAGAGAAGGAATTATACGTCACGGGAAGTTTGAATCTTGGAGAATCCGAGGGTGATTTTTCACTTCTCCTGAAGGCTTTTGTTGATAAACAGCGGACGAAGATTAAGCCGGCTGAACGTATCGCCGGAGACCTCATCCTGGATAATGACACTTTCTTCGGTCTGTTTCTCCCTGCCCTGGGGGATCATATTTCAGCAGATGGATTGACTGCCCAGCCGTCTTTTTTTAACCTGGAACCTATTCCGGTATATACCGAAGATTATATTAATAGCCGGGAGCACCAGGGGACCCTGTTCTTCAATGACCGTAAAGGAATTGGCGCGTTTATAGAAAAGGCGGCGCCGTTTTATAATTCCGCAGAGATAATTACTACTTTAAAAATCGAGAACAAACACCGAACTCCCACATCTTTCCGGGAATTGAATAAGTCAGATGATGTATCACTTAGTTTTACTGTGGATAAAAACTATTCTGGTGAAAGCAGCGATGAAATATTCAGTAAAGTCGATGGTGTCCTCAAGCGATTTGCCCTGGAAGGGGATGGTAGAGAAACCGGCCCTGGAGCGGTTCCCCCCCGGGAGGCATCATTCACCCCCGCTGATTTCGGGACCATTGCCCACGCCTGTGTGGAAGCCCTGATGAACCATATAATACCGGAGATACCTTCCAGGCTTGCAGGTCCCCTTTCCCCCCAGGAAGCAGATACCCTTCTTGATGCGGGGGTGAAGCTTGCAAAACGATTCCTTTCATCATCCCTGGGAAAAGCTGCTGAAGGCGCGTCTTTACGGAAAAGCGAATACCGGTTCCGGAGCCTCTACGGAGAGACCGGGCATGCGCAGCATACCGGGCATGCAGAGCATGCCTTCATAAACGGGACCATTGACCTTCTGTTTGAGAATGGGGAAGCCGTTTATGTGGTGGACTTTAAAACCGACAGCCGGGAAGACCCTGCCGAACATGCCGCGCAGATGGCTTTTTATTATAAGGCAGCCATGGATCTTTTGGGTTTTCCCCATAAAAAGGATTGCCGGGTATTCCTCTTTTATCTCCGTACCGGACACGCGGTGGAAATGACCCAAGCGGCGAAGCAATTCAATCTGGAAAAAATATTTCACCTTTGATACAATGGATAAATGGAATTAACGCAAGAATTTATCGACGGCCTCACGGTCAACGAAGTGAACATCATGAAGGGTATCGCTGAAAAGCTGGGGGTTAACCTGGGGCAGGTTTCGGCGGTTGTGGGTCTTTTGGCTGAGGGGAGCACGGTCCCCTTTATCGCCCGGTACCGGAAAGAGCAGACCGGCACCCTGGATGAGGTCCAGGTCCGGGATGTGGACCATCTTTTTTCCAGTGGGAAGAACCTGGAAACCCGGCGACTGGAGATTGTCCGTGGGATTTTTGATCAGGGAAAGCTTACGGAGCCCCTCTATGAGAATATCACCAAGGCCGCCACCCTGACGGAGCTTGAGGATATATATGCCCCCTATAAGCGGAAGAAAAAGACCCGTGGTATGGTGGCTGCTGAGAAGGGCCTGGAGCCCCTAGCGGAGGCCATGCTGGAGCTGGCGGATGCCGCCCTGGTAGCAAAGGCGGCGGAGTTTATCACCGAAAACGCCGAGAACCCCACACTGTCCGTGGCCAGCGCCGAAGAGGCCCTTCAAGGGGCCATGGACATACTCGCCGAGCGAGCTGCCCAGGAACCGGAGAACCGGGCCTCCATTAAGAGCTTCTATAGAACGGACGGGCGGATCATTGTCAAGGGGATCGGGGACGATGAGGTCAAGAAGACTTCCACCTATCAGATGTACTGGGACTATACAGAATCTCTTTCCCAGATCAAGCCCCACCGGGTGCTGGCGGTGAACCGGGGCGAGCGGGAAAACCTTCTTGAAGTTACCATTGATGTGGACGAAAATACCGCAGCAGAACTGTTGCAGAGAAAGTACGTTTTGAACAACGATTATCATAAAACCGCCATCGAGGACGGGCTTAAGCGGCTCCTCTCCCCGGCGGTGATCCGGGAAATCCGGGGGGATCAGGGGGATACTGCGGATGATCACGGAATTTCTGTGTTCAGCCAGAACCTCAAAAACCTTCTGATGCAGCAGCCCATCAAGGGGACCCGGGTGCTGGGTATTGACCCGGGTATCAGGACCGGAACCAAATGCGCCTTCCTGGATGATACCGGAAAGTACTTGGCTAATTTTGTTATCTATAATCACAAAATCGAAGAAGCAAAACGGCTCCTTCTGAATGGTATTAAAAATTACGATGTGCAGCTTATCGCCGTGGGGAACGGAACCGGTTCCAAGGATGTGCAGGAAGTCGTCACTGCGGTGATCGCCGAGAACAATCTTGAGGTCCTCTATACCGTGGTGGACGAGGACGGTGCTTCGGTGTACTCCGCCAGTGATATTGCCCGGGAGGAATTTCCCGAACTGGACCTGACCATACGGGGGGCCATCTCTATAGGGCGGCGTCTCCAGGACCCCCTGGCTGAATTGGTAAAGATCGATCCCAAGTCTATCGGGGTAGGGCTCTACCAGCATGATGTGAACCAAAAGAAACTCTCCGAAACCCTGGACGAAGTGGTCTCTTCGGTGGTGAACAACGTTGGTGTCAACCTCAATACCGCAAGCGCCTCCCTGCTCCGGTATGTGTCAGGCATCAACGGCCCCCTGGCAAAGAAGATCGTCAAGTACCGGGATGAGAAGGGGAAGATCGCCTCCCGTGAAGAGCTGACCTCGGTACCCGGCATGGGCCCGAAAAGCTTTGAACAGTGCGCAGGTTTCCTCAAGATACCAGAAAGCGCTAACCCCCTGGACAATACCTGGGTTCACCCGGAAAATTACGCCATAGCCAAGATTATCAGGGATACTATTACCGCCACAGGCAATCTCGCCTCTGTGGAAAGCAAGGCTTTACAGGAACAGTACGGGGTGGGAAGCACCACCATCAGTGATATTGTGGAGGAACTCAAAAAGCCCAACCGGGACCCTCGTGAAGGCTATCCTAAACCCATTATGCAGAAGGGGGTGGTAAACTTTGAGGACCTTAGTGAAGGGATGATGATCACCGGAAAGATAAAGAACGTGGTTGACTTCGGCGCCTTTGTGGACCTGGGCATTAAAGAAACGGCATTGGTGCACATTTCCGAACTGAGCGACCATTTTGTGAAGGATCCCATGGACGCGGTCAAGGTGGGGGATGTGCTGGAATTCCGCATCATCGGCCTGGACCTGGACCGCCGCCGGATCAGCCTTTCCCGGAAAAGTCCCGGCGCAGATACTGGCGGACATGGCGCTGCCGGACAGAGCAGCAATGCTGCCGCCGGGCCTGGCGGAGAGGGCCGGAAAAAAGTGGTGGTGGTGAAGAAGGGCGATACCGCCGGAAACCCCGGCCACGGTAATGGGGGCAGTGCAGGGGGAAGGAGCGGCGGCAGTTCTGGTAACAGCGGTAATGCAGGCGCCGGCGGAAGGGCCGGTAGCGGCCCCGGAAACGGAGATACCCGTCCGAATAGAAGCGGCGCTTATGCCGGCAGGGGCGGCGCAGATTCCCAGCGTTCCTCCAGAGACCGCCCCCCCGCCGATGACGATGGCACCATGTACAATCCCTTTGCGGAAGCCTTTAAGAAAATGAAGGAAAAGAAGTAGGCGGTATGACGCCGGAATCTGCGAAGCTTCCCGCAGCACATCCAGCGAAGCTCCCCGCGGACATGGAGCTCTTGCGGGAAGGACTCCTAAAGCTGCGGGAAGCGGATAAAGATGCAGACCGTCTTTTGGGTCCCCGCATGGAAGAAATTATAAGCCTACTCAACAGATATACTGATGAGATAGAACTCTTCAACCCTGCCTACGGACTGGTAGGCGCTGCGGACCGGCAGGAACTGACGGTAAAGCATATCCTGGATTCCCTTGCCCCAATAGAGATACTCCTGCGTATTATGGAGGCTCATTTTCCGGACGCCGGTTTCCCGGGCAGTGGGCAGTCGGCTGAAAGCCCGGACCAGGCGCTGGAAACACATATCCTACGAATTGCCGATGTGGGTTCCGGTGCGGGTTTTCCGGGTATACCCCTGGCTGTAGCTATGCCGAACTGTTCCTTTACATTGATTGAGCGCATGGGCCGCCGGGTGGGCTTTCTTAAAAACACTCTGGCAGTTCTGGGGCTGTCCAATGCGGGGATCGAGGAAAAGGAAATGGAACGAGCCGCCCCGGCTCGTTTTGATCTCATTACTTTTCGTGCGTTCCGGCCCTTGGAATCGGATATAATTAAAGGATTGTTCCGGCTCCTTGCCCCTGGAGGAATACTTGCGGCTTACAAAGGGCGGCGGGATAAAATAGAAGAAGAAATGAAAATGGTACAGGACTTCACAGTTACCTGGGACATATATCCCTGCCCCGTCCCTTTTCTTGATGAAGAGCGCCACCTGGTGGTAATATGCAGAAAGTCATAATACTTTTAGTTTTGTTTTTGGCAATATTCGGACAGATTGGTGCACAGGAAACAGAGGGCACAGAAGATGAAAAGAAATCATTGTACCCGGCTTTGCTTGGCGGAGTGTTTACAAATACTGTATTCCATTTAACAAGCCGGCTATTCGGAGCAGATTTTGCCCAGACAAGTTTAGAAAGCATTAAAACGAATCTTGAATCTCCGTGGATATGGGATAGCGATGCATTTTTGTTTAACCATCCCGGGCATCCGTATCAGGGCGGATTGTACCATGCGGCGGCCCGCTCAAATGGTTTTAATTTTTACGAATCTATTCTCTTTGATGCGACAGGAAGTTTAACATGGGAATTATTTGGTGAAACTGATATTCCTTCGTTAAATGACCTGGTTGTTACTACTTTTGGCGGTGCAGCCTTCGGTGAAATGCTTCATCTTCTTTATTTGGAGATAGATAACCCCTGGGCAGCTGCTTTGGTAAGCCCAATGGATGCGCTTAATAATGCAGTATTGCAAAAAAAGCCGCCAAGGACAAACAACCTCTATTATATTTCCGCATCTTTAGCGCCGGGATGGATACGATCAATTAAAGAAGACAGGCAGATACTGCGCCAACTTCGGGATAGTGATATTAATCTGACACCGTCTAATATATATACAATAAATATGGACGGAGAAGTAATTTACGGAGATCCGTTTATTCATAATTCGAAGAAACCTTATTCTCAATTTGAAGTTAAATGGCAGCTGGGTGGTTCATTTGATTTTTCATGGTTTGACTGGACTTTACTAACCGATGGTTATCTTATATCAATTAATCCAATAGATACGGAAAAAAATAGTTTATCCACAGGATTATCCATGCAATATGATATGATTGTAGGCAATAACACTAATTTTGCCAGTAATGCGCTTGACTGGTCGCAAAAATGGAAGCATACATTTAAAAATACTACCCTGGAATTAAAAACGCATATCGGATGGACATTTCTCGGTTCATCAGAATACTACCCTTTTGCGGAATTGTCGGGCATGAATTTAGATCCCCATGAAACGGATAATGATTACGGAATAGGCGGTAATGGGAAAATATTTTTTACCTTACAAAATTCAAAATATGGAAAATTGACACTGGGATCATGTAACTATTTACTCTATATAATCCCTTGGAATAAACCCGAGTCCAAAGGCAGAGAATATTTGCATATGTCCTTTTTTGAATACGCTTATTCATTTACAGAAAAATTTTCTATCTTTGTAAATGATTCGCTGTATATAAAGACCGGAACATCGCATAGAAGAGCTAATGTGGTCTCTGTTGCCGATCGCATTCTTCTTGGTGTACAATGGACATTTTTAAACAAAAACCTATAGGGATTTTTTGAAAATACAGTTTCAGGGGCGCCCTTTGGGGTAAAATTAAATAATGAACTGAGCCAAATTAAAAATGCCCTAATGAACTTGACAAACTAATCATATTAGTTATATATTATGTATATTAGTTTGTAAGGAAAGCAGTATGGGGCAAAAAAGAGGATTGGATGATGAGGCGATTCTTTCTGCAGCGGTAACTCTTACCGAATCCCAGGGCTTTGAAGGCTTGAGTCTGCAAAGCCTGGCTGCCGCTTTGGAGGTAAAACCGCCGTCCCTCTATAACCATATCAATGGCCTGGAAGATTTGCGGATACGCCTGGCTCAATTTGCCCTGGAGTTCATGGAAAAGAGTATCCGGGACAGGGTTGTGGGCCGCTCCCGGGAACAGGCGATCAGGGAAATTGCGACGGCCTACCGGGATTTTGCAAAAAAACACCCCGAATTGTATAAAGCCTTCTCCATTATACCCCAGTCGGAAAATGCTGAACTCAAGGAAACGGCCCATTCCCTGCAAAATACATTATTCCGGATTCTGGAACCCTACAAATTGAAACCCAATGATGAAATACACTTTATCCGTTTTATACGGAGCAGCCTGCATGGATTTGTCTCCCTTGAAGCCATGGGGTTCTTTCGCCAAGGCCGCGGAGTGCATAAAGAGGCAAGTTTCAACGAAATAGTAAATATGTTTATTATTATGCTGAAAAACTACCAAAAAAAGAGAGTGCGCCTATGAAAATAGCTGAGGGTATCTATTCTCTGGACTGTGCAGGGCATGGTCATGTATTTTACCTCGAGGATGAACAAACCCTGATTGACACAGGTATGCCGAATAAGGGACGGCGTATTTTGAAGGAACTCTCCCGGCTCGGCATAAAACCGGAAGGCATAAAACGGATTTTTTTAACCCACCACGATGTGGATCATGCCGGTAATGTTCGGTTTCTTGAAGAAAAAGCCGGAGCCGAAATTTTTATCGGTAAAGAAGATCTACCCTATCTTATGAACCAAAGGGCAAGGCCGGGAATAAAAAAATACCTGACAAAACTTTTAGGGCTAGTTCCTCCAAAGCACGCCAAGACATTCGAGGTTATGGGGAATTCCTCTGGGATACAGACGTATTATACGCCAGGACACACTCCTGGGCATCATGTTTTTCTTTATGGGGGCATACTTTTTGCAGGTGATCTTTTCAGGATTGAAGGGGATCGTGTAAAAGCCATGAATCCCAAAATGAACTGGAATGGGGATATTCTGGGGAATTCCATTTCCCTGATCAAGGAAATTCCGTTTACTGTTGTCTGCCCGTCCCATGGAAATCCTATGACGAGAGAAAAAATGCTGCCGCTTATTGAAGAATTAGGAGGAAAACAACCATGAATGCGCTGCAAATTTTTAAACACGGTTTAAAGTCAAGCCTGCGTAAACCGGGTAGCATTTTCGCAACAATACTGATACTTGTCGTTCCGGTAATGTATCCATTATTTTGGTTACAGGCATTCTGGAATCCCTATGCAAATATTGGTAATCTACCCGTTGCGTTCGTCAACGAGGATTCAGGTGTTTACGGGGCAGGCCTTGAACAACAGCTGCGTAATTCGATTGATGTTAAATGGTCTTTCCCCGGCAGAAAATCCGCCGACAGCGGGCTGAAAGATAAGACCTACTATGCAGTGTTTGTCATCCCCGAAAATTTCTCCCAGAGCATATCTAACGTACGGACAGCAAACATTGAAACCTATGTAAACGGCAAAAACAACTTTATGGCGACGCTTCTCGCTTCACAGATTGAAAAAAGGCTTGAGGAACAAATTTCCGCGCAAATAGTGCAAAACGTGACCGGGAAATTACCCGGAGGAGATATGGTGGCGGCATTTGCGGCAAACCCTATTGAGGGCAAACAAATCGACATCAACCCCGTGGCAAATACAGGAACGGGATTCGCTCCCTATTTTTCATCCCTTGCGCTGTGGATAGGCGCGCTTTTGATCTCCCTTGTACTGGGCCGGCGCGTTGATAAATCAAAACTATTGTCCCCGGACGGCGTAAATCTCACCCTGGGGCGTTTTCTTTTGTTCGCCTGTGCGGGCTTGGTACAGGCTGTATTATTGACAGCAATAATCTATGCGCTTAGAATAGATGTCCAGAGCGGTTTATTGACCTTAGCCGCGCTGGCGGTGTCGGCACTGACGAGTATAGCCCTGGTATCAACACTTATCAGCATATTCGGAATGTTCGGGCAAATGTTGTCCATGTTCTTGCTGATATTCCAGCTTACCGCAAGTGGCGGCACTTTTCCGACTGAACTCACCCAGGGCGGATTGTTTATAGCGCTTCACCCGTTTGTACCCTTCACGTATTCGCTGAACGCGCTGCGTGAAACAATTTCCGGGGTTCCACCGGACGGAAATGTATTGGTACGATCTCTCGCCGTACAGATCGCAGTTTTAACCGGTGCATTAATTATCTGCGCGGCAGTTGAAACGTTTCGCGGCAGAGGGCAAACAAAATTATCCGGGCGGGAACTGATCTTGCCCCAGGGGAATAGCTGATTTATGGAACAAACAATGAAGGATGATCAGCAGAACGAAAAATTTATTAAAATGACCACCGCGCCAATTGGCCCGCTTATCATCGGCCTTGCCATTCCATCTGCAATAATCATGCTTATCAGCGCCCTGTATAATATGGCAGATACCTTTTTTGTGAGCTTCCTGGGAACCAGCGCCACTGCGGCAGTGGGGGTAAGCTTTCCCCTTATGGCGGTGATACAGGCCGTTGGGTTTTTCTTCGGCCATGGATCAGGTAATTATATTGCCCGCGAGTTGGGAGCACAAAATTATACAAACGCCTCAAAAATGGCGGCAACCGGCTTTTTTTCGGCCTTTATTGCCGGTGTAT
This sequence comes from Treponema primitia ZAS-2, assembly GCF_000214375.1. Lineage (NCBI taxonomy): Bacteria > Pseudomonadati > Spirochaetota > Spirochaetia > Treponematales > Treponemataceae > Treponema > Treponema primitia. Next base: position 391,265 of record NC_015578.1, read on the forward strand.
TGCTTGCGATTTTTGGTGTCTTATTTTTGGAACCCCTGGTCCGCCTGCTTGGCGCCACGGATACTATTCTTCCTTTTGCACGGGAGTACCTGCGTTTTATTCTTATAGGCGCACCTTTTATGATGTGTTCCCTGATGCAGAATAACCTGCTGCGTTATCAGGGCAGTTCTTTTTACGGCATGATTGGCATGGTGAGCGGGGCGCTTATTAATATTGCTCTTGATCCGTTATTCATCTTTGTTTTCCATTTAGGATCAGGCGGGGCGGGGCTTGCTACTATGATCAGTCAGTTTATTAGTTTTTGTATTCTCTTAATAGCGTCGGGTAAAAAAGATAATGTGCGCATAAGGTTTAAATATTTTTCCCCCAGTTTGGCAAATTACCGGGAAATGTTGCGGGGCGGCCTGCCTTCCCTGGCACGGCAGGGAATAGCCAGCATATCCGGTATTTGCATGAATAACTTTGCCGGAAGCTTCGGAGATGAAGCTATCGCGGCAATAACCATAGTGCAGCGTGTCTTTATGATGGCAGCGTCACTGGTAGCCGGTATAGGCCAGGGATTTCAGCCGGTATGCGGTTTCAATTACGGAGCAAAATTATACCCCCGGGTAAAACAGGGGTTTCTTTTTTCGATGCTTGTCATGACCATTCCTTTGATACCCCTCGGCATTTTAGGTTTTATATTTGCACCCCAGATCATTGCACTGTTCAGGCCGGATGATACTCTGCTCATAGAAATCGGCGCCAGGGTATTCCGGTATCAATGTTACACCATCCCCCTGCTCGGCTGGGTAACTATCAACAGTATGATGATGCAGACCATGGGTAAGGCGTTCAAGGCAAGCCTTTTGGCAATAGCCCGCCAGGGCTTGTTTATGCTGCCCCTGCTGTTCCTGCTCACTCCGCTTTTTGGGTTTACCGGGATTGCGGTCAGCCAGCCCCTGGCCGATTTTGGTACGTTTATTTTGTCAATTCCCCTTTCCATAAGCGTTTTTCGTGAAATGAAACACGATAGTCCTGGTGCGATTACAATCAAAAAATAACACGGACTTGCTCAGCGGTTTTTAATGGCAAGCGGATGGTCCCTTGATACCCCCTTGCCCTCCCCGCCCCATACATGGTAAATTTTCTTTACCATGAAAGCCGCCATTATCTTCGGATCTACGTCGGATAAAGCTGTAATGAAGAAAGCCGCCGATGTTTTACGGGAATTCGGGGTGGAGTTTTCTGCCCATGTCATTTCCGCACACCGGACCCCGGAATTGCTTACCGAAACCCTCAAAACTCTGGAAGCCCAGGGGGTGGAGGTGATTATCGCCGGGGCGGGGCTTGCGGCCCATTTGCCCGGGGTTATCGCCAGCCAGACCCAGGTTCCGGTCATCGGAGTGCCTATTAGCTCCGGTGGGCTTGGCGGGCTGGACGCCCTGTTGTCTATCGTACAGATGCCAAAGCCCATACCGGTGGCTTCAGTGGGGGTGGACAATGGGGCCAACGCGGCCTACCTTGCCTGTGAGATTCTTTCTATTAAATACAGTGAATTAAAAGAGAAGTTGGCGGCTTTCAGGATTAAGATGAAGGCCGATTTTGCCAGGGATAACTCGTTATCGAAAGACGGAGGAGTAGAATTATGAGTGAGGTAAAGCAGGGCGCCCAGCTCTACGAGGGCAAGGCTAAGCAGGTATACGCTCTTATCGGAGCGGATGATCAGGTTATCATCCATTACAAAGATGACGCCACAGCCTTTAACGGGGAGAAGAAGGGGCAGATCGAGGATAAGGGGATCATGAATAACAAGATCGCCTCCGGGCTTTTTGAACTTCTGGAAAAATCCGGGATACCCACTCACTTTATTTCCCGTCTGAATGAACGGGACATGCTCTGCAAAAAAGTTAGTATCGTTCCCCTGGAGGTGATAGTCCGGAATGTGGCTGCCGGGTCAATGGCTAAGCGGCTGGGCCTTGCGGAAGGGACGGCGCTTAAGACAACTGTTTTTGAGCTTTCCTACAAGGACGATTCCCTGGGCGACCCCTTGATCAACGACTACCACGCAGTTGCTATCGGCGCATCTACCTTTGAAGAAATTGAAAAGATTAAAACTATTACTTTTAAGATCAATGAACTTCTCTCTGCATTTTTTCTAAAGAAGGGTATCAAGCTTATCGACTTTAAACTTGAATTTGGGCGTACTGTAAAAACCGGCGATCTGGTTTTGGCGGATGAAATTTCCCCGGACACCTGTCGTTTCTGGGATGCCAAGACCAATGAGAAACTCGACAAGGATAGGTTCCGCCGGGATCTGGGGAATGTAAAGGAAGCCTACATTGAAATCCTCAATCGAATTGGTTGATAAGATGACGGCCTATGAAGTTTGTTGTCCTGAGGATGATAAGCTGCACGAAGAGTGCGGGGTCTTCGGGGTGTTCCTTTCTGATCCCCAGCGGGATGCAGCGTCCCTGACCTACTACGGACTTCTGTCCCTGCAGCACCGTGGGCAGGAGAGCGCAGGTATCGCGGCGGTCCATGAAAAGACAATAGAATGCAGAAAGGGTATGGGTCTGGTGGGGGATGTTTTTAACCCCGATACTGTTGCCCAGTTAAAGGGTCCCGCCGCGGTAGGCCATGTGCGGTATTCCACCGCCGGGGGTTCCTGTGTTGAGAACGCCCAGCCCTTTGTGAGCCGTTTTAAACTGGGGTCCATTGCGGTGGCTCATAACGGTACTCTTACTAACGCAGATGTGGTACGGGAACTGCTGGAAGACGCAGGCATAGGGTTTACATCCTCCAGTGATAGTGAAGTTATCGTCAATCTGATCGCCAAAAACTACAAGAAGGGGCTGGAAAAAGCCCTGACCGACACGATTAAATTTATTAAGGGTTCCTACGCCCTGGTGGTCCTTACCGATGACGCCCTGGTGGGCGCTCGGGACCCCAACGGCATACGGCCCCTATGTCTGGGAAAACTGACCGAGGGCAGCAAGAGTGAAGGCACCGCCGGCTGGATCCTGGCTAGCGAATCCTGCGCCATCGATGCTGTGGGGGGAGAGTTCGTCAGGGACATAGAGCCCGGTGAAGTGATTATTATCAATAACGAAGAGGTTCTCTCATTCAGTTTCAGTGAAAAAACCCGGCGGGCGGTATGTTCCTTTGAATACGTTTATTTTGCACGACCGGACAGTATTATTGATAAGGTTGATGTCTACGGCTCCCGTATCAGGGCAGGAGAAATCCTGGGAAGGGAATCGGCAGTTTCCGCAGACCTGGTCATCGGGGTTCCCGATTCGGGGGTACCCGCAGCAATCGGCTACGGTAGGGCCACAGGCACGCTTTTTGGGCTGGGGATAGTCAAGAGCAAATATGTGGGACGCACCTTTATTGCGCCGGATCAGGCTATGCGGGAAAAGGCGGTTTCAGTCAAGCATAATGTGATAGACCGGGAAGTCCGGGGTAAACGGGTGGTGGTTATTGACGATTCCATAGTCCGGGGTACCACCAGCAGGCGGCTGGTTTCTATCCTGCGGAATGCCGGGGCTAAGGAAGTGCATATCAGGATCTGTTCACCCCCGGTACGTTTTCCCTGCTACTTCGGCATTGACACCCCCCACCGTAAGGACCTGATCAGTAACGGTAACAGTGTTCCCGAACTTTGTAAGTCCCTGGGCGCAGATAGCCTGGCCTTTATCTCTGTGGAAGGTCTTCTGGAATCCCTGGACGCAGACGAGGAACACTCTTACTGCTTGGGATGCTTTACCGGGGAGTACCCTATACCGGTTTCAGGGGAGACCAGGGGAGAGTAGAAGAGGTGATCAACTCTATGGAGTTGTAGCTTAATTCTGGTACAACACTTCCTAAGGAAGACTGTCGATTTAGTCAGAATATCGGAGGATTTTTAAAGCCTATACTTCAGGATTCTCCACTTCGATCTTGTCCGTTTCCTGAAAGGGCGCCAGGGTGGATACCATGCGCATCACTGCGCCGGAACGGTTAAGCACATAATGAACCTCCCGGGGTTCGATGTGGATAAACTGCCCCTTAGTAAGGGTGTGGGGTACATTGTCCACCACGATGGTAGCCGTTCCTTCCAAAATATAGAAGTTTTCTTCCATAATTTCGTGGTAATGGGCGCGAAAATCCTGGCCGGGCATAAACTGCACTATCGCAAAATTGCTCCGGGGGCCTTTCATCAGATACTTGGGGCCGTTATCACCTGAACGGTATTCCCTGTCTTTTTCATCAATTATAAACATACTTAATCCTCCTGTGTGTAGTAATACTAATTATAAGCCCGGGGCAGACCACATGTGCCTGGTACTGTTTTCATCACTAAGCCGTAGTTGTGCTGCGTACACGGTCTGCCAGGCATTATAGGCTTTCTGATACACCCCCTGATTTTCCGGGTTTGGGGTAAATTCCTTTTCAATCTTTACCAGCCTACGGGCCGCTTCCTTTATATCCGGGTACAGGCCGATTCCCTTGCCGGCCAGCAGGGCTGCGCCCAGGGATGTTGCCTCTTTGACCACCGGCACCTGGACCGGGATGCCGAGGACGTCGGCCAGTATCTGGGGCCAGAGTGCGCTCTTGGAGGCACCGCCGGCAAACACTACCTTTCCGAGCCGGTTCCCTGTGGCCTGTTCCACCAACCGCAGATGCCCCAGGGTTATGAGGGCGGTGTTTTCCATGATCGCCCGGTAAAAGGTGTACTTGTTAAACTGTGCGGGATCAATCCCAAAATTAGTAAAGGTGGGGGCGGCGTGCCTCCAGGAAATATAGTTCATCACATCAGAGAAGGCGCAGATCATGCCGTGGCTTCCTGCGGGGATCTTCATCGCTTCCTGATCCATTACCGCATAGGGGTCGGTGTTTTTTTCAGCGGCTATGCGGACTTCCTCCTGGCAGAAGGCGTCCCGGTACCAGCGCATCACCAGGCCGGGATTGAAGGCCAGGGCTTCGTATTGCCACTGGGATTCCAGGGCGTGGCAGTTTACCCGGACATCGCACTTGGGAGAGGTCTTTCCGGTGCCGGTATTGTACTCGTACTGCCAGAAACTTCCGCCGAATACACCGGCGTCGTTCACGTCAACCATGCCGACACCCAGGGACCCGGCTTGACAGTCCCCGGCGCCTACCACCAGGGGTGTCCCCTCCAAAAGCCCGGAGTCCGCTGCGCCCTGCCGGGAAATTGTTGCAGCCTGGGTTCCGCATTCCTGGACTTCAGGAAAGATATCGTCTCTGAGTCCGCAGCGGCGGGCTATGGTTTTGTCCCAGGTCCTGGTTTGGAGGTCGAAGAGCCCGGTGGTAGAACCATTGCTGGGCTCTACCGCCAGTACCCCGGTGTTACCGGCGAAACTTCCTGCGGTGTTTCCGTTGGTTTTAGCCTGAGGGCTTCCCGCAGAAAGGCGGTAGATGAGCCAGTCGTTGAACATACCCAGGCGGGCGATCTTTTTGTATACTTCCGGGAGTTTGTTTTTTACCCAGAGCAGCCGGGGCAGGGCGCCTAATGCAAAGGTCTGTCCTGATTCAATGTAGATTTCCTTTTCCAAATCCGCAGAAATAGCCTTGAGCTGCCCTACCTCGTCGTTGCTCCGGGCGTCCACATTTGCGCAGGCCCAGATTTCTTTGCCCGCCGAATCGTAGAGCACTATACCCTCACGCATACAGGTGGTGGAAACTGCGGCGATTTGGGAAGCTGTGACGCCTGTTTTCTCCAGGGCCTCCCGGGTGCAGGTACAGGCCAGCTTCCAGTTGACGGCCCAGTCAAAGTCCATGCTGCCGGGATATTGGGGGTCCTCCCGGTGGAGCCACTCCCTTTGGCTATAGCCGATCTGGTTCCCCAGGGTGTCAAAAATGACTGCCCTGACGCTGCCTGTTCCTGCGTCAATAGCCATCACATAATCAGACATAGGCTCCTCCCTTATCCGATCGCAATTATAAAGCAAGCAGGCTGATTTGCCAATGAGAAGTTTTAGCTATTTGAAATTGACAGTTTTCTGTTTCAGGCATATAGTTAAGGGCCGATTGATACCGGATCGGTAAAACGCAAAAAACAAAGCAGGGGCACAATATGGCTGATCTGGACGGAATTAAGGTTGATAAAAATTATCATTTGGACAAAGAATTTGCCACGGATGGCAATTTTCATGTCAAGGGCGCGGCTAATCTTGACTGGGGCATGAAGAAACGGCTGACCAATATTTTTAACCCCAAAAGCGGCAACACGGTTATGTTTGCCTTTGACCACGGGTATTTTATGGGTTCCGTATCCGGCCTTGAACGGCTTGATATTCTTATCCCCCAGTTGATCGATCATGTTGATGTGCTCATGGCCACCAGGGGCGCCCTGCGTACTTCAGTTAAACCCGGTTTCAGAAAAGGTGTTGCCCTGCGGGTTTCTTCGGGTTCCTCCATGCTGAACGACGATCTTAGCCATGAAATTGTTGCGGTGGATATTGAGGACGCCATACGGTTGGATGTGGACTGTTTGGCGGTCCAGGTGTTTATCGGCGCCGAGGGGCAACTGGAAAGTATTGATAACCTGTCCAGGGTTATTAATGCCGGTAACCGGTACAGCATACCTACTCTGGGTGTTGTGGCGGTGGGGAAGGACATGGAGCGGACGGATCAGTATTTCAAGCTGGCCACCCGTATCCTCGCCGAAATGGGGGTCTCCATTGTCAAGACCTACTATTGCGATAAATTTGAAGAGGTGGTCGCCGCCTGCCCGGTACCTATTGTGGTGGCCGGGGGCAAAAAGCTCCCGGAAAAGGAGGCCTTGGAAATGGCTTACAATTCCATGCAGGGTGGGGCCCGGGGACTTGATATGGGCAGAAACATTTTCCAAAGCTACCACCCGTCCCAGATGGCTGATGCTATCGGCAAGATTGTACATGAGAAATTTACCGCCAAGGAAGCCTGGGACTATTATTCGCAAGCTATCCGCTAACTTGTAGTCAAGCCCTATAAATATTCTTATAATGGCCATATATGGATTATAAGCAGGCAGGGGTGAATATCGAGGAGGGCTACCGGGCAGTGGGAAAGTACCGGGACCTGGCAGCCTCCACAGGTAACGCCTCGGTGTTAAACGGCCTGGGCAGTTTTGCGGGAATGCTCTCCATCGGGGACCTGATCCGCGCCGGGCAGGGTATGGAGGAACCGGTTTTGGTTTCCGGTACCGACGGGGTGGGTACCAAGCTGGATATCGCCTTCAGGTTGAAAAAATACGATACTGTGGGAATCGACTGTGTGGCCATGTGTGTAAATGACGTGCTCTGCCACGGAGCTCGGCCCCTGTTCTTTCTGGACTACCTGGCCTGCGGCAAGCTGGACGCCGATGTGGCGGCGGATTTTGTAAAAGGGGTGGCAACAGGCTGCCGGGAAACCGGGAGCGTCCTCCTGGGTGGGGAAACCGCCGAAATGCCCGGCTTCTACGACGAAGGAAAGTACGATATCGCCGGCTTCTCCGTGGGTATTGTGGATAAAGAAAAGATCGTTGACGGCAGATGCATTCAGGATGGGGATCTGCTGGTGGGGATCGCCTCTTCGGGGCCCCACTCCAACGGATTCAGCCTGATACGCAGGGTTCTGCCCGACCTGGGCGAGGACTTTGGCGGCATTTCCCTGGGCCAGGTCCTGCTGGAGCCGACCCGGCTCTATGTCAAACCCATCCTTACCCTGCTGGAACAGGTTGCTATCCGGGGTATGGCCCATATCACCGGCGGCGGGTTCTACGAAAACATCCCCCGGATGTTTTTTGCGGAAGATGGCAAAACCTGGGGCTTTGACGCGGTTATAAAAAACGGGTCCTGGCCCATCCCGCCTATATTTGCCCGGATAGCCTACGGGGTTAACGGCGGTGCTCTTACCGGCGCGGCGGCCCGGGAAACAGGGGCAAAGCTTCTGGAAACCGACGCCGCTTTAAGAAAACTGATGTTCAATACTTACAATATGGGAATAGGCTTTGTGCTGGCCCTGGCACCTGGGGACAGCGGCAGGGCGATAGAGTTTCTGAATGGCGCGGGCTTCCCCGCCCGGGTAATAGGCCGGGTGGAAGCTGGTGGAAGCGGAGAACTGCGCTTTGAATGATAGTGTTACTCCTAAGAAGACCGGGAAGGATAAAAAAATAACCCTTTCCCCTTTTCTTGTCCGCCTTATTCGCATTGGCGGTTTGATTATCTTCATCTTGGCGGCTTGTCTCTTTGGATTTTTAATTTCTTCCCGGGCGGCGAAGTGAATATCCTTGTCCTGGTTTCCGGGGGGGGTACCAACCTCCAGGCCCTGATCGATGCGGAACGGGCCGGCCGGCTGGGGCCGGGGAAAATAGTTGCGGTGATTTCAGATTGCCGGTCAGCCTATGCCCTGGAACGGGCCAGGGCTGCAGGGATTCCTGCCCTGATCGAAGCGCCGGACAGGGGGCTCCCGGAAGATACGCGGCTTCCGGAACTTTCGGATCGGATACTTCGCCGTGCCCGGGAACTGGATGCGGGCCTGATTATCCTGGCGGGGTTCCTCTCCATACTTGGGGGGGAGCTTATCGGAGCCTATGCTGGAAGGATCATCAACCTGCACCCGAGCCTGCTGCCCAAATTCGGCGGGCCGGGCATGTACGGGGAACATGTCCACCGGGCTGTTTTGGCTGCCGGGGAAACGGAGTCGGGGTGTACGGTGCATCTGGTGGACGCCGGGACCGACACCGGGACTATTTTACTGCAGCGGAAGGTTCCGGTTCTGAGCGGGGATACTCAGGATACCCTGGCAGCGCGGATCCACAAAGAAGAACATATCGCCATTGTCGAGGTCGCGGCCTTGATGGCGAAAAAGTTAAATACCCTTGCCGGATAAGCTGGTGGTGGAAAACAATGGAGGTACAAGATGGTAGAGAAACGATTAATTAAAAAAAGCGGCGAAGAACTTTCCCTTTTGGGCTTCGGCCTGATGCGGCTGCCCTTAAAACCGGGCACCAAGGATATTGACAAAGCTTTGGCCTTAGAAATGGTGGACTATGCGAAAAATAAGGGTATCAATTATTTTGATACTGCCTACGTGTACCATGAGGGGAATTCAGAACTTTTCGCAGGGGAAGCATTGTCGCGGTATGACCGGAACTCTTATAACTTGGCCAGCAAGATGCCCCTGATGGTTGTGCGGAGCGAAGCGGATGTGGAGCGGATTTTCGAGGAACAGCTCAAAAAGTGCCGGGTCGAGTATTTTGATTACTACCTGCTGCACAGCATGAATGTGCATCACCTGAAGATCGCCGAAGACAACAAGGTCTATGAGCAGCTCAAGGAAAAACAGAGGCAGGGAAAAATTCGCCGGCTCGGTTTCTCCTTTCATGATGCGCCGGAAGTGTTGACGCAGATAGTGGCAAAATGGGACTGGGACTTTGCGCAGATCCAGCTTAACTACTTGGACTGGGAACAACAGGACGCCAAAGGGCAGTACAAAATACTCAACGATAAAGGAATCCCGGTAACCGTGATGGAGCCTGTCCGTGGCGGGTCTCTGGCGAGCCTCGGCGATGAAGCGGATAGTATATTCAAGGCGGCTGATCCCAAAGCCAGCGTTTCATCCTGGGCGATCCGGTTTGCAGCGACGCTGCCGGGCGTACAGGTTGTTTTGAGCGGTATGTCCAATCTGGATCAGATGAAGGACAATATCAGCACCATGGAGAATTTCAAACCCATTAACGAAGCAGATCAAAAGGTGATCGATAAGGCCGTGCTGGCCTTCCGGACCACCGGGGCTGTTCCCTGCACGGGTTGCCGGTACTGCATGGAGTGTCCCCAGGGCGTCGACATTCCCCGGAACCTGGCGCTCTACAACGCCTACCTCTTTAATAAAGAGCGGAACCGGCCAAACTACCAGTTTGGCTTTATGATGGAATACAACGGGATGGGCAAAGCGAAGCAGGCGCAGAACTGCGTGGAATGCAAACAGTGTGAGGAAAAATGCCCCCAGCACATTGAAATTTCCAAGCAGATGGGCTTGATCCAGGAAGTGAATAAAACGGTGACAGCCTCCCTGCCGCCCAGGCACTAAGACAATTTGGAGTAATGATGAAAAAGCGGGCCTTAATAAGTGTCTTTTACAAGGATGGTATTCTGGAACTCGCTTCGTATTTATACGGGGCGGGCTGGGAGATTGTATCCACCGGGGGAACTGCGAAGCACCTGCAGGAAAATAATCTTCCTGTTACCGATGTGTCAACAGTGACGGGTTTCCCCGAATGTCTTGACGGCAGAGTAAAGACCCTGCATCCGGCTATCCACGCCGGGCTTCTTGCCCGGCGGGATCTGGCCTCCCATATGGAGACCCTGGAACGGCAAAGCTTTTCTACCATTGATTTAGTCTGCGTCAACCTCTATCCGTTTTTTGAAAAAGTTCAGGCAGGGCTTTCCCTGGAGGAGACGGTGGAGTTCATCGATATCGGTGGACCCACCATGCTCCGTTCGGCGGCAAAAAACTACCGGGACGTACTTGTCCTGACTGATCCCGGGGATTATGCGGAAACCATTAAAGGCCTTAAAGCCGATAGTATTTCTGCGGAATTCCGTAAACACCTAGCAGGAAAAGTGTTCAATCTTACCTCCGCCTACGACGCCGCCATTTCCCGGTATCTCCTGGAAACCGGGAGCCCGGAGCCGGTGGAGGAATACCCCGCCTACTGGTCCATATCCCTTAAAAAAGCGCAGGAACTGCGTTACGGCGAGAATGGTCACCAGTCCGCGTCTTTCTACGTTAATACCGACCGTACCGGCGCATTGGGCGCCATGGAGCAGCTTCAAGGCAAGGAGCTGAGTTACAACAATATCCGTGACCTGGACCTGGCCTGGAAAGCGGTCTGTGCTTTCGGCCTTCCCTCAGATAAACTGGCGCCCCAGGGGGAAGATGACGTGATCCGGTTTCTGCCGGAATACCGTTTCAGTTCCCAGGATGCACAGGTTTGCTGCGTGGCGGTTAAACACAATACCCCCTGCGGCATTGCCTTGGGGGGGACCCTCGGTGAAGCCTATGCCAAGGCCTTTGCCTGCGATCCGGTTTCCATCTTCGGGGGTATTGTGGCCTCCAATGTTATCATGGACGCTGTCACAGCAGAAAAGCTGGGGGAGCTCTTTTTGGAAATAGTCGTGGCCCCGGGCTATGAGCCCGCAGCTCTGGCGATTTTACAAAAGAAGAAGAACCTCCGGGTCATGCGGGCCCCCAGGGGCCCCCGGGAAAAACAGGAATGTGTTTCTGTAGACGGTGGCCTCCTGGTGCAGGAAGCCAACCGGAAACTTCTGGAAAAATGGGATGTGGTTACAAAAGCTGCGCCTGACCCGGCGGATATACCGGATATGCTTTTCGGTATGAGGGCGGTAAGCTACGTCAAGTCCAATGCCATTGTGGCGGTGAAAGACCGGGCCGCAGTGGGCATAGGAGGCGGGGAAACCAACCGCATCTGGGCGGCGGAACTGGCCCTGAGCCGGGGCGCCCGGACCGTTGCTGATGCGGCGGAAACGGGGAAGGGTAGCGCCATTAGTCCCGACGGCGCCCCCCCAAGGGTGCTGGCATCGGATGCCTTCTTCCCCTTCCCGGATGTGGCGGAGGCCGCTGCCGATGCGGGGATCAGGACCATCATCCAGGTGGGGGGTTCCAACAACGACAACCTTTCTATTGAGGCCTGCGATAAACTGGGGCTTGCCATGGTCTTTACCGGTACCCGGCATTTCAAACATTAACAGTAATACTGCGACGGAAAATTATGAGATTGGACTTAAAAAGAGACTTTGAAACGGTTCCTTTAACAAAGGAAGAAGCCCTGGATATCCTTGATTGGGATGATCGGGATTTGCCGACCCTTCTGGATGCCGTATATAAGTTACGTAAAAAGTACAAAGGCAACACCGTGGGCATCCAGATCCTCACCAACGGCAGGAGCGGGAACTGTTCCCAAAACTGCGCCTACTGCGCCCAGTCCCGGGAATCCAGTGCAGAGATAGACACCTACCGCCTGGTACCCTACGAAAAACTTGCCCGGGACGATCGGCTGGTTAAGGAGAAAGGGCTTGCCCGGCACTGCATAGGTCTAAGCGGTATCAGCTTTACTGATGAGGAAATTGACGAGTTTGCTACCTATGTGCGGAGCCTGAAAAAAGAATCGGGTACACACATTTGCTGTTCCATTGGGTTCCTCACAGCAGATCAGGGGCGAAAGCTTAAAGAGGCAGGGGTAAACCGGATTAACCACAATCTCAACTCCAGCCGTAGCTACTATCCTCAAATATGCACCACCCACACTTGGGATGAGCGGGCAGCCAACATTAAAATGCTCCAGGGCCTGGGTTTTGAAATCTGCTGTGGGGGCATAGTGGGCCTGGGGGAGGCTAGGGCTGATGTGGCGGATCTGCTCCTCTCTATCAGGGAAATTAATCCCCAGTCGGTGCCAATCAACTTTCTCCTGCCCCTGAAGGGGACTCCTCTGGAAAGCCAGGATACTTCCTTTCTTACGGCGGAATACTGCCTCAAGGTACTCTGTCTTGCCCGTCTTATGGTCCCCGCATCGGATATACGTTGCGCCGCCGGAAGGGAAGTGTACCTGAAAGGCCGGGAACGGCAGATGTTCATGGCCGTGGATTCGATCTTTGCTTCCGGCTATCTTACTGCGGGAGGCCAGGGGGTTGATGATACTATCAAGGTTATTACCGATGCAGGATTTGAGTACATGGTAGAGGGTACATAAAACGGCGTACCCCGGGTCCCCATTGTTAATTTTCTATTTGTGTTGCTTGATATAAAAAACGGCCCCTTATGGGGCCGCTATTTTATATCAAGGGGCTTCCGCTTCTCCGGTTTCTAGTATTTAACAGTAGCCAGGAGGCTTAAAGTTGTAAGATCAATATTAAAGTTCTGAGATGTATCTGTAGGGGCAAAATTAAGATCAAGGGAAAGCATGTTATTAAAGGTAAGTGTTCCGCCTATCCCAAAACTGGGTATAAGCGCAAACGTGGTGGTACTTGTTTTTTTCAGCGATTGCCCTGTGGCCAGCTTATCCTCCCAAGATTCGCTCATAAAAGTGGGGCTGATACAGAGGCCTCCGTTCAAGCTGAAAACAGTGGGGACTATTTGGTATACGAAACCGAGGGAGAAGGAGGGGGCAATCCAGAAACTGGAACTATCCTCATTTTTTGTAACCCTGGGATATGGGGCCGGAGTTCCATCCGGTAAGTCGTATGTATAGGCAGTTCCAAGAGTATCGGACTCTTTTTGTGTTATTTTTTGCGTATCGGAATTTATTTTAAAGGCGATATCAAAGCCGAACCCTGTGGAAAACCGGTCGGAGACTTCGTAGGTTTTTTTAAGGCCGATACTCAGATAATTAGACAGAGAGCTGCTATCCTGGGTTTTTTCCTCAGTTTTTGTATATTCCGGGGTTCCCTCAATAGCCGGGCTTTCCCCAGCAGCTGGGATTCCCTCAACAGCCAGGGTCTTAATTTCCTTCTTCTCCAAGGCATCGGGATAAAAACCCAGAGACAGGTATTCATCGAAAACCAAGGCTAACTGGGAATTTCCTTTCTTTGCAAATTCATATTCCCCCCGCAGCCCAATGTTTAAAGAGGAATGGCCGGGATTGGATGTAATGGTCTCAAGGACGTTGGTATAGGCCTTGTCAACCACTTTAGCCAGGTCAATACTGCCCCCCAGTTCGATCTCCGGTTTAAACGACCCGCCTCCCAGTCCGATTTTTTTGCCCCACAGGACTGATAAATCTAAGGCGCCCATGTTGGAATTGGTCGTGGTGTTTAAGCTACCATCGCTGTTAAAACTCTTGGAGGAGTTATCACCGGTCTTTTCCCCCGGGGGAGTGGTGATGTCTCTTCTATCCGAATCAAGAACTATGTCTGCCAAATTAATACTGAGTTTAATGCCCCCAAAAAAAGGGCTGCCCAGCAGGAATGCAAATTGATCGGTCAGAATAAAACCAGTGTCATCTCCGGCACTTATAGTTTTGATTGCATTTGTTGGGTCTCTGCGGCTTTCTATAGTAAGGACATCATTCCATCCTTCATTGCCATCCTCTGCTTTGATATTCTGACCACGAAGGATATTACCATTGTAGTAGAGTCCTAAATACAGGCTGCCAAGATGGGTGGCGAACCCGCCTGCCACCCAACCATTACCACTCCCCTGGAGGAGTACAAAAAATTTACTAAAGTCCACATCTTGAAAATCGTTTACATCAAGATAGGCATCCGCATCAGTCGTGAAAAGCCTATAGGTGTTTTCACCGGTAAGAGATCCGGGCGCTGCAGTTTGGGCTACCAGTGACGGGACAGCGATTAATGCTGCCAGGCATATTCCAACAGCGCTTAAGCGAAATTTCATGCAAACTCCTTTGAATTTAAGAGATTTCCTGTATTATTATCGGTTTTTTTGTGTTTTTGTTAATTATTTTACCGCCCCTCGAAGACTTGTTTCCCCGAATCTCCCTCTGTGCTATGATTGATCTACAAATCTTATTGTAGGGGATAACCATGAAGGTATTGATCATCGGTTCCGGGGGCCGGGAACATGCCCTGGCCTGGAAGCTTGCCGGATCGGAACAGGTGGAGCGGGTGTATGTTGCCCCGGGAAACGGGGGGACCGCCTTGGAGGAAAAGTGCGAAAACGTTCCGGCCGGCCTGGGGGATCCCGCAAGCGAAGCGGGGCAAGAAGCCCTGGCAGGCTTTGTCCGGCAGGCGGGGATTGGCCTTACCGTGGTGGGCCCCGAGGTCCCTCTGGCTGAGGGCATCGTTGATCGGTTCCGCGCCGTAGGGCTCGCCATAGTGGGTCCTGATAAAAAGGCTGCCCGGCTTGAGGCCAGCAAGGTCTTTTCCAAGGCCTTCATGAACAAATACGGGGTTCGTGCTGCAGGAAGCAGGGACTTCATCGACCCTGCAAAGGCTCTGGACCATGCAAAAGACCATTTTTCCGGCCCAGCCCCGGCGCCCCTGGTAATAAAGGCTGATGGGCTTGCCGCAGGAAAAGGGGTGGTGATTGCCGCTGACCTGGCAGAGGCGGAAACCTGCCTTTCTTCCTTTATGAAGGATGGAGCCCTGGGCGCCGCAGGCAGTTCAGTGGTGCTGGAGGAATTTCTTGAAGGGAAGGAAGTGTCGGTTCTGGCGGCGGTGAGTGTCCGCCCGGGCAGCAAGGGGGTGATTAAGCCCTTTGTGTCCGCCCGGGATCACAAGCGCCGCTTTGATGGCGCCCAGGGGCCTAATACAGGCGGTATGGGGTCCATAGCCCCGGTCCCGGATTTTACCGCCGCCGCCCAGAAAGACTTTGAAACCGCTATACTCCAAACCACCCTCAAGGGCATGGAAGCGGAGGGTATGGATTACCGGGGCTTTATCTTTTTCGGCCTTATGGTAAAAAACGACCGCTGTTCCCTTTTGGAGTACAATGTACGTTTAGGGGACCCGGAAACCCAGGCGGTGCTGCCCCTCTCTGACTTTGACTTTGCCGGCCTGTGTGCCGCCATCCTGGACAACACCCTGGAAAAGTTCCCCCTCACCTGGAAGGCCGGCGCGGTCTGCGCCCCCGTGGCAGTGGCTGACGGTTACCCCGGTGCCTACCGCAA
Source organism: Treponema primitia ZAS-2 (assembly GCF_000214375.1). Classification (NCBI taxonomy): domain Bacteria; kingdom Pseudomonadati; phylum Spirochaetota; class Spirochaetia; order Treponematales; family Treponemataceae; genus Treponema; species Treponema primitia. Next base: position 406,857 of record NC_015578.1, read on the forward strand.
AGGGGACCCCATTGCGGTAAACGAAGCTGCCCTCGCCAAAACCGGTGCCCGGCTCTTCATCGCCGGCGCCGAAAAGGTGACTGACACCGTTTTGCGGAGTTCCGGGGGACGGGTCCTGGCAGTCTCCGCCTGGGGTGCCGATGCGGACCAGGCCTGGGCCAGGGCATACGAGGCTCTGGGGGCGGTCAGCTTTGAAGGGATGGCTTACCGGAAAGATATAGGGCGGGAATCAACAAGCTCGCCCTAAATGGTGAGGTATGTTGTTCTTATAAGGTAGTTATATTCGGGGGTCTAATACCCCGCAATACGAATAAAAGGGTGATTTCATTCGTAAGAGCGCTTCACAACTCCAATGCAAAGGCCTTGCTTTTCCGGTTCCGGTCATAAATACGCCGCTTCCGTTCAGGGAGGCTTTCTATGGGGCATTCCTTGAAGCCCAGGAATTCAAACCAGTCCTGGGTGCGGGTGGTCAGTACGAAGACCCGGCGGAAACCCTGGCGTTGGGCCCGGTCGATAAGGTAGCGGACAATGCGCCCGCCCAGGCCCATGTCGGCATAGGCTGGGTCGGTGGCCAGGGCTGCTATTTCGCCCTGGCTTTCCCCCCAGTCATGGAGGGCCCCGCAGGCGTGGACCGAACCATCTATCTCAAACACTGCATAATCCCCCATCTTTTCCTGGATATCCTCGGGGCGCCGCCGCAAAAGGATGCCCTGCTGCATTAAGGGTTCCATGAGCCGGAGCAGGTCCGGGATGTCCTGGGGTTTGAGGGCCCGTATGGATTCGTAATCATCGGCGTAGACCATGGTCCCGACCCCCAGGTTGGAGAAAAGTTCCCTGAGTACCGCCCCTTCTTCCCGGCCGTTGATAATGTGCACCCGCTCTACCCCGGCCCGGGAAGCCCCCAGGGCCAGCCGCAGTTCCTCCAGAGGCTTGTCCCCCGCTTTATCGCTGTTCATTCCCAGAATAGCCTCCGCTTCCTGGGGGGTAAGCCGGACTATGCGGCCCTTTTCCCCGACCTGGATGTTTTCCGGCAGCCTATATGCCCCGGCCCGCAGCCCCGGATCCAGGGATACTATGAAAAGCTTGATTGCACCCAGGGCAGTGGAGGCCGCCAGGGCGATTTCATCACTGGATACATTGTAGGGCTTTCCTGCGGAGCTCCAGCCTATGCAGGGGAGTATGGGGACCATCTCCAGATTCAAAACCCGGCCAATGGGGTCCGTAAGTATCCGGTCCACCATGCCGGTATGCTCCATATCGACCCCGCTTTCTACCCCAAGCCCTCGGGCGCGGACAAAATTCCCGATCACCGCATCGACCCGGCCCGTGACATCGCTGGGGGAACTTCCTGCAGCAAGGCCGGTCATGACCCGGGTGGCCACGTGGAAGGCGGCCATTTCCACAAAGGGGATGGCTGCGCCGGTGGTTATCCGCTTTGTTCCCGCATAATTTGACACGATCCCGTGTTCCAGCAGCACCGAATCGATCCATTCCTTGGCGCCCGGAACAATGACCACCCGGAACCCGGTCCGGGCCAGCAGAGCCAGGTCCTTCATCAGGTAGGAAAAGCCCGGGTCCTCGGTAACAGGAAAATCGATCTTAAAGACCATGGTAGAGCTCTCAAAACGGCTTTGGTAATGAAAAGCCTCCCTGATCAGGTCCACCTGGGAGCTTTCTGAAACGGAATTGTCCATGGTTCCTCCGTTTGGTATTATACCTTTAGCGAATGGAAAAATCAGCCGATAATTAAGAAAATAGTTGATTATACTAAAAAAAATAGTGTAGTATTAAGATAGAATTGCGCTTTTAGGAGAAGCAGCTTATGGACGATCATGAAATAGTCAAATGGAGTCCTACCTATTCAATAGGTATCCGTATAGTTGACGAACAGCATCAGGGGCTTATCAGGCTGACCAATGAGCTTTTTATCAGCTGCCTAAAGGGTGGGGAAGTGGCCAATGCCCGGTTCCTAAAGACCATCCGCGAGACCGTTCAGTATGTACAGTTCCATTTTGCCACTGAAGAAGCCATTCAGAAGCGGGTACATTACCCGGATTATGCGGCCCATAAAAAAGAACACGAGTCTTTTGTGAAGGAAGTGCTCCTTTCTGTGGCAGAATTCAATTCCGGAAAGAAGTTCCTCCCCAACAAATTTGCCAAATACCTCCGGGACTGGGTTCTGACCCACATTGCGGTATCAGACAAGAAACTGGGTGATTACATCCAGACCCTACGGGAAAAAGCCAGCCGTTCAGGCCAGGGCGCAAAGGCCCCGGTCCGCGCAGGAAACTGAACTCGCAACCCGGTAACATTTTTTATAAAGCCAACTCAAATTTCTCAGTTTGCGATAACGCATTACCATAAACCCCAGCCAACCATAACTCCAGCTAACCATAACGGCATGTATTACCGTAAACCCCCGCTAACCATAACCGTATGCATTACCGTAACCCCCACCCAACCATACCAGCACGCAATACCTTAGGCCAAAGTTAACCATACCATCACGCAAAACTTGTTTTATCATACTGACCCAAGTCGGAGGGGGCGGGCAAATCCATCCCTCACCCGTTTCTGGAATTCTCTGCCGTAGCAGACTCGCAAAGCGAGGCTGACGAAGGCAGGTTCTACAGGTTAGGGTGAGGGGTGGATTTGCCCGCCCCCTCCGGTATGAGCCATCATATTTGCTTAAACCAAGAATCGCGTCACTAACCTTGCCTTTCTTGTAAATTTTTACGATATTTGGTATATGCCAGAACAAAGTGTGGTGCCCATAGATCAAATTCTTCCCAATAAACTTCCCTTGGTAGCCCTGATGGGCCGGCCTATTTTCCCGGGGATTTTTACCCCCATCATGATCGGTAATCCTGCGGACGTAAAGGTTATCGACGATGCGGTGACCAGAGACGGGCTCATCGGCTTGGTTATGCTGATGAACGAATCCGATACCCCCAGCATTAACGATCTCTACAAGGTGGGGACCGCCGCCAAGATCGTTAAGAAGATCAACCTTCCCGATGGTGGGGTAAATATTTTCATTTCTACTTTAAAGCGCTTCAAGGTAAAGAAAACCCTGAATCCCACAGCCCCTATCGTGGCTGTGGTAGCCTACCTGGAGGACGAGGAAGACGATACCAGTGAGGTAAAGGCCCTGACCAGGGCTTTGATCAGCGAGATGAAGCAGATCTCCGAGAACAACCCCCTGTTTTCCGAAGAAATGCGGCTCAACATGATCAACATCGACCACCCCGGAAAGATCGCCGACTTTATCGCCAGTATCCTCAATATCGATAAAACCGAGCAGCAAAAAATACTGGAGATCCTCAATGTCCGTAAACGAATGGAGCAGGTCCTGGTTTTTATTAAAAAAGAGCAGGAACTTCTACGGATCCAGAAGAAAATTCAGAAAGAAATCAATGAAAAGATAGAAAAGTCCCAGCGTGAGTACTTCCTCAAAGAGGAACTCAAGGCCATCAAGGGCGAATTGGGGATGACCACCGATGCCAAGAGCTCCGAATACCAGCGTTTTAAGGACAAGGCCGACGAATTCAAGTTTGAAGGTGAAATTAAAGAAACCGTGGACCAGGAATTGGAGAAATTCAGCCTCATGGACCCAAATTCGTCGGAATTTATCGTTACTCGGAACTATCTGGACGTGATTGTGAACCTTCCCTGGAAGGATCCGGAGCCGGAGCTCTTAGACCTCAGGAAGGCCCGGGATATTCTGGAAGAAGACCATTACGGCCTCAAGGATGTGAAGAGCCGAATCGTGGAATACTTGGCGGTTCGTAAGCTCCGTAAGGACACCAAGGGCTCGATTGTGTGCCTGGTGGGGCCTCCGGGTGTGGGTAAAACCTCTGTAGGCCGGTCCATAGCCCGGTCCTTGAATAAGCAGTTCTTCCGGTTTTCCGTTGGAGGAATGCGGGATGAGGCGGAAATCAAGGGCCACCGCCGCACCTATATCGGGGCCATGCCGGGGAAGATCATCCAGGGGCTTAAGATCGTCAAGTCTAAGGACCCGGTATTCATGATCGACGAGATCGACAAGATGGGACAGAGTTACCAGGGGGACCCGGCCAGCGCGCTTTTGGAGGTGTTGGACCCGGAGCAGAACTTCAGTTTCCGGGATCATTACCTGGACCTGCCCTTTGATATTTCCCGGATATTTTTTATTGTTACCGCCAATACCCTGGATACTATTCCGCCTCCCCTGGTGGACCGCATGGAGATCATCCAGCTTCCCGGGTACATTGACACGGAAAAACTGGAGATTGCCAAGCGCTACCTGGTTCCTAAAAGCCTAGATAAGAACGGCCTTAAGAAAAGCCAGGTGTCCTATAACCGGGAATCCCTGCTCCACATCGCCAATGGCTATGCCCGTGAGGCGGGGGTGCGGAACTTTGAGAAGAACCTGGACAAGATTCACCGGAAGCTGGCCAAACAAATCGTAGAGAAGTTCGAGGAACAGAATTCGCCGACGCCTGAGAATAAAAAGACGGAAGCGGCGGCGGGCAAAAAGGCGACAGCGGGTAAAAAGACAAAACAAGCCCCTGCACCGGTGGAAAAATTCATCATTGACAAGAAGCTCATTGAGGAAAACCTGGGGAAGCCCATATTTCCCGAGGAGATTACCAAAAGGGCGGACCGGCCCGGCATGTCCGTGGGGCTGGCCTGGACCAGCATGGGTGGGGACACCCTGGTTATAGAGGCCACCTCGGTGCCCGGCAAGGAGGGGCTTACCCTCACCGGCAAGATGGGGGACACCATGAAGGAGTCCGCCACCATTGCCATGACCGTGGCCCGCAAGCTGGGGGCGGAACGGTACGGAATCTCCAATGAGTGGTTTGAAAAGAACCATATCCACCTGCATATTCCCGAAGGCGCCACCCCAAAGGACGGCCCCTCTGCGGGGATCACCATGGCCATTGCCCTGCTTTCCCTGATACGGAACAAGACCATCGTGGATCGGCTGGTTATGACCGGGGAATTGAGTCTTACCGGCCAGGTGCTACCCATCGGGGGGCTCAAGGAAAAGACCATCGCCGCCCGGCGTAACAAGGCCCAGCACATCATCATCCCCAAGCAGAACCTTCGGGACCTGGATGAGATTCCCGATCACGTTAAGAAGGGCATCACCTTCCACCCGGTGGAACGTTTTGAAGAGGTGTTAGCCCTGGCGCTGCCCGGTTAAGGCCCATGTACACCCATCCCAAGCTCGTTGCTTTTACCGGGACCCTGGAAGCCCTGTTTCGGGAGGTGGATGAGTTTCTTGAAGATGAATGGGGCTCGAGTTTTTCCCTCCACCCAAACCGGCCCCAGCGGGGGGAAACCAACAACCCCGAGATGGATGGTTTGTACAACATAGGCCCGGATTTTACTACCGGGCTGGGTTCAGAAAAGGGCAGGGGTTACGTGATTTCCCTTAAAGCTGCAACCTTGGAAAAGGTGAGCCCGGAACAGTTTGAATTCCTCATGGAGCAGGCTGCTCTGCTAATACGGAAAAAACTTCCCGAATACTTCCCCGGCCGCAACCTGGAGGTGGTTCGGGATGGGCGGGCCTTCAAAATAATCGGGGATTTTTCTCTGGGTGAAGCGTAAAGAATCTGCCCGACAATGTTGTTTTTTCCTGCTGTTTACTATATGTTCTACAATAGCAAGAACCGGACTCGCTTTTTGCATTCGGGAGTTTCTATGCGTAATTTTGTTTTTATACTAATCCTGAGTCTCTGGGTATTCACCGGACCTGCAGCGCAAAGCAGCGGATCCGGCGTCCTTGGCTTGGATATTTCCGACGCTTTTTCTCAGATGGATGCCGCTCTTGCGGAGAATGATATGAGTCCCGAGGATTTCTATTATATGGGCAGGGCGGTGGCGGCAAATATACTCACCCGTTACCGCTTATATACACAAAAACCAGCCCAGACCCTTTACCTGAACACGATCTGTTCCGCCATTACTGTCAATTCCCCTCAACCGAATCTTTACAATGGCTATCATGTGATGATCCTGGATACTCCGGAGCTTAACGCCTTTGCTACACCGGGGGGCCATATCTTTATAACCCGGGGTATGTTGGAGGCGGCCAATTCCGAAGATGCCCTGGCTGCGGTTATTGCTCATGAAATTGCCCATATCCAACTGAACCACGGCGCCACACTCATCAAAGAGATGAAGGATATCCGGGATCTTTCCAACGTGGCGGACCGGGCGGCGGCTATCGCCACACGGGAAGCTTCGCTGAATGAGCGTACCATGCTCTTTGACAATTCAGTGAGAGAAATGGTAAACACCCTGATCCAAAACGGCTATGCCCGGGAGCAAGAATTTGCCGCGGATACCTATGCCCTGAGGCTTCTGTCACTCGCAGGATATGTACCATCAAGTCTGGTGGATGTTTTAAATAGTATACAAAAAACCGGGACATCCGGGGGGATCAACGGTACCCACCCATCACCGGCCCAGCGCATTACCAATGTCCAGAGAGAACTGCCGCGGTACCGGACTCAGGACACCCGGTCCTTCCGGGCATCCCGCTTTACGGTGACAAAATAGGGACGCTTAGGCCAGGTCCCCGCTTCCCAGGTACTCCCGGGCTACCGGGTCTTCAGGTTCCAGCTCCAGAACGGTGCGGAAAAAGCCCGCCGCTTCATCATCGTCGCCCTTACGCAGGGCCAGCACTCCCAGGTTAGAAATTATTTTCACGTTTTCCGGTTCTTCACGCAGGGCGGTTTCCAGTTCACGCCGGGCTGCCTGGTAATCACCCTGTTCCATCAGGCAGATGGCCAGTTCGTTCCGGGTATCGCTGTTGTCACCCCCCAGATCAAGGGCGTGGCTAAAGGCGGCGGCGGCATCATTCCAACGGGAAAGCCGGCGCAGTCCCCAGCCCAGGATGAACCAGCCGTTCCACACCAGGGGGTGCTGTTCCAGGAAAACCCGGATTTTTTCCAGCCCCTTCTGTTCTTCTCCCAGCCGGATAAAGTCGTAGGCTTGCCGGAAAATCTCGTCATCCAGGCTGCGGCTTTCTATCTCCCGGACTATTTCCCGGGCTTTGTTCCGCTTTTCTGAAGGAAGCTTTACCGGAAGGGCCGTGGGGAGCTTTCCGACTGAAATCGATGTTGCCGGGTCTGCCTCCGCCTCCAGGGCAAGGTAGGATGAAAAACAGTCCCTGGCTTTGGAAAAATTCCGCCGCCGCATGTAGAAAAAGCCTGCATTAAAAAGGCCGTCCGGAAAAGACGGGTGCAGGGCAAGCAGTTCTTTATAGGCTTCGTGGGCCAGGTCGTATTCGATATCGGTCTCTTCAGCATCAGCGGTTTCCCCAAGGGATCGCTCCAGGGCTTCCGCCCGGTTTTCCAGGATCAGAGCCCGGTCAAGGAGTATCACCGGTGAACCCGGGAAGAGTCCCCGTACGGCCCCTATAATTTCCAGGGCCATGTCGTAATCGCCGTTCCTGGCCTTGAGGATAGCCGCTTCGGTAAATTCCCCCAGGATATCCGGCCGCACCGCCAGAACAAAGCGACGGTAGTAGTCTGCGTCCTCCACGCTGATTTCCGGATCAGCCCCAGGAACAGCGGAATTTCCGACGAAGTCAGAAACGACCCGGAGCATCCCGGAGATTATCATTTCCCAGGAAAGCTGCTCCAGGTCCAGCTTGGTTTCCCCCTGGGGCAGTTCCACCGGGATAGGGATGGCCGGATCTATGGAAAAGCCCTCCTCGTCATCGGTTTCCAGTTCTTCATCTTCCTCATCGTCATGATCGTGGTCATGTTCGTGATGATGAGGTCGGGGTAGGGTTTCCATTTGCCCTCGGAGAGATTCGGGAACCGATAAAAAGACAATACTATTTCTTTTGATTTCCATTTTATTTTATGACCGCGTCTTCCGCCGGAGCTTCCGGGGCCGCGTTTTTTTCGGCCTTTGCTTTGGCGGAGTCTTCCTTAAGTTTGGAGATAGCGGCTTCCGCCTGGTTATGCTCATCCTGAGCCTGCGCCGCATCACCCCGGTTATCCGCCCGGACCACGCTCAGGAAGTCGTTCAGCCGCACCTTATAGCCCATGGGGATCACCCCTTCATCGAAGGTTATCGCCAAGGCTATCAGTTCCTTCCGGCCTTCCACGGTTTCAGCCCGGATAAACTTTCCCCGGACCAGAAAACTCTCCCGGGGGTCCTCAAAATCCAGTCGCAATGCGGTTTCCCGGTCTACCAGGAATTTGGCTACTCCCATCATGATGATTTTGGCGCCCGAAAAGGAAAGATCCCGGAGTATACAGCGCCGGGGTACTTTTTCGATAAAGGCGGCAGTATCCTTGGACATGACCTTCAGTTTCCGTATAGAATCCGCCGTAAGGAGTACCCGTTCATCTTTCCGTTTTGTTGAATTGATATTGGCGTCCAGAATCCGCCCCATAATTTCAATCAGGTCATCCGGCGGGCGTTGGGTAAATAGGAGGGTGAACAGGGCAGTATCACTGGAACCCCCGTAGGGGCTGTACCCCGCCACCCGGGCGGTTACAAAGAAGGTCACCGGGCTTGCCGAGTCAGCGCTCTTAAAACACAGCCTGAGGCTGACTGAGTTATTTGCCTGCTGCAATTTCTCTGTCAATCCCGACTTGATATTGGCCACCACTTTGGCCCCTTGAAAGGAAGACGAATATATCACGCAGGGCCAGAAATCCCCCACGCATTTGAGTAAGACCTGTTGCGTAATCAACCCGGTAACCTGGATGATTTCTTTGGTAAAGGTGACATCAATCTCCTTATACCGTTCGTAGTAAGAGGCTATTTTCTGGCTGGTAAGTACGCTCATCTCCCTCTAATATAAAGCCCTTTTGGGTATACGTCAATGAAGTTGATACCCATCCAATCATTTTGGAGGGTTTTCTATGGGGAGGAAACCCCCTGGGAAGGCCCCCAAGGGCCGAGGGCTTGGGTCAATATTGGAGAAAACAGATATTCCGTACCATTGCGTATGGCTGCCCAGGGGATATTTACCTTGACAGATACCGCTTACCACGGTTAAACTAGCCCCATCGCGGGAGAATAAACTCATGAAGAAATTAGCTATCAGGGATCAGAGCGCCTGTATGTTCTGTCTGACCTGTGAGAATGCTTGTGCCCAGGCATTCTACAAAGGTGAGAACACACAGAAACAGGATCTGTCCTGCATTCACGTGTTGGGGACTGATGTTCCCAATAAATTCAAGATCACGGTTTGTGTGCAGTGCGGTAAGTGCTCCAAGGCTTGTGAGGCAGGGGCCATCACCCAGAACGCCCAGGGTGTGTATATGCTGAACAAGAAACTTTGTGTGAACTGCGGCAAGTGCCTCGAAGCCTGCCCCTTTGGGGTCATGGTGAAAGCCGAGGACAAACCCAGCCCCACTAAGTGCATAGCTTGTGGCATCTGCGTTAAGGCCTGTCCTCAGGATGTCCTCTACATTAAAGAAGACGCCAAAGAAGCAGCCAAGGCCACAGCGTAAGCGAAGGCTCGGAGCAGCAGCTACCTTATCGGTCTAATCTCCCGGTTTTTGCCTTATTAATAGGCCGGGAGTGGTTTATCCTTTTCCTCAGCATGGCAGAGCTTGCCCCTTAGGAGATTCCGAAGGAGTCAGGTGGAAGCCCCTCTTAATCAAATTTGATAATTATGATACTTTAAATTCCTATGATAGAATACAGAAAGGCAAAGCTTGATGACATTGAAGCGTTAACTGAGCTGAGGATTAATATGCTCCTTGACCAAGAAAAGTGTTCAGGGTCCTTTGTTGGCAAATTTGGTAATGTTAATAATGCCTATTTGCAAAAAAGCATAACCGATGGATCCTATATTATTTTTGTTGCTTATGAGAACAGTAGTATTATAGCAATGTGCGGTATAGCACTATTTACATTGCCGCCAAACACCTGGTGTATAACGGGGAAGACTGCATATCTGAGCAGCTTGTATACAAAGAAAGAATATAGAAATAACGGGATTGCCTCAAAACTTTTAACAATGGTAATGGAGGAAATTAAAAATAGTAATATTGAACGTGTATTATTACACACAACAGAACAAGGGGAAGCCTTATATAAAAAAATCGGATTTGAATATTCTGAAGATACAATGGCATTTTACCCCCTTGGAAAAGATTTTGAAAAGATATAGAGGGTATCTATACAGTATTTTCGTAATATGCTAAAAATAAATAAGGGAATTTTAAAAAACTTTAGTTTTAGAGTCGCCCGCAATTTATTTTATAGGAGCATTCATGCCGAAATTAGCACAGACCCCCGGAACCGTCCTCAAATCCTTATTGGACGAGTATCAACTATCCACCGCCAAATTAGCCCAGGCAATAGGACTAAGCAATTCAGCGGTCTACCAAATAGCCATAGGCAAAACCAGAGTAAGCGCCCCGGTAGCCCTCCGGCTTGCAAAGTATTTTGGGCAGACTCCCGCCTATTGGCTTGAGTTGCAGACCAAAACAGACCTTGCCGAAGCTGCCGGGGACAAGAAACTTTCTTCCGATATCAAAGCCATAAGCAAAGCGAAAAAGCCTAAAGCCCCAAAGGTGGTAAAAGCCAGCAAACCGGCAAAGGGTGCTGGCGCTAAGAAAGCCCCGGCAAAGAAGGCTGCCGGGAAAGCCACAGTCAGGAAGGTCTCTGCCAAGAAAGCTGTCCGGAAGGCCGAAAAGGCCCCTGCCCCCAGGAAACCGGCTGTCATATTAATTAAAAAATCTGCACCCACTTCGGAAATAACGAATTAACCGGCAGACTTTTTTTTGAATACCGGATTGGTATTGCAAGCTTTAAAAAGGCGGTACTGGCACAAGTACCGCCTTTTTGCTGAAATTTTGTGATGAATTCACATTCTTTTCTATAAAATTATAACATAGTAATCACCTGTGTATTATAGGACTTGAACAATTTCTTGCTTTTTCTTATAATAAAATCAATGGCCCTGCCCTAAGGGGGGGGTATTAAACCCGCTTGTGAATCAACAACCTCGCCCTAAAGGGACGAGGTATGTTGTTCTCATAAGGTATTTATATTCGGGGTTTAATACCCTTTTTAAGCGCCCTAAAGGGCGGGGTATTAAACCCCTCAACACGAATAAACCTAAGGAGGTTTTAGTATGGCAAAGAAAGTGATTTCCGTAAGAACCGTGGTGGCTGTTGGTATAGGCGCTGCCCTGGTGTTCGTATTGATGCGTTTTGTGGCTATCCCTTCGGGGGTTCCTAATACCAACCTGAACCTGGCGTCGGGGATTTTGGCGATCTTCGCGGCAATTTTTGGGCCCATAGCGGGGTTCCTTATCGCCTTCATCGGGCATACCCTGACGGACCTTACCTGGGGTGGAGTTTGGTGGAGCTGGGTCATTGCCGATGCCGTGTTCGGCCTGCTGATCGGCCTTTTCTGGAAGCTCTATAAAATCGAAGAGGGCGAATTCGGGATAAAAAATGCGGTGATTTTCAACGTGGTCCAGATACTTGCCAACGCTATTGCCTGGGTCGCCCTGGCGCCCACATTGGATATACTTATCTATCAGGAGCCGGCGGACAAGGTCTATCTTCAGGGGCTGGTTGCCGGCGGCCTGAACAGCGCAGTGATTCTAATCCTGGGTACCCTCCTGGCATTCGGCTACAGCCGCACCAAGGTGAAGGCGGGAAGCTTGAAGGAAGAGTAAGATTTCCGATCCATCGGCGGCCCTTTGTTTTAAGGATTTTTCTTTCCAATATCGGTCCCAGTCCGGGCCTACTCTGTTTGATATCAACCTGACCGTGGGGCGGGGAGAGAAGATCCTTATCCTGGGGCCTTCAGGGTCCGGGAAGTCTACCCTGGCCCATTGCATCAACGGACTGATTCCCCATGCCTTTAAGGGAACCATAGGCGGTTCATACACTATCATGGGTGAGGACGGGCAGGGGCTGGATATTTTTGCCCTTTCAAAAAAAGTAGGCACCCTGCTGCAGGATACGGACGGGCAGTTCGTGGGGCTCAGCGCCGGGGAGGATATTGCCTTTGCGGCGGAGAATGATTGTGTTTCCGTAGAAGAGATGCACCGCCGGGTGCCGGAAGCGGCAAGACTGGTTCATATTGAGGATCACCTGGCAAAGCCGCCCCAGGATCTATCCGGGGGGCAGAAACAGCGGGTGTCCCTGGCGGGGCTCCTGATGAACGATGTGGAACTTCTCCTTTTCGATGAGCCCCTGGCAAACTTGGATCCCGCCACGGGGAAAGAAGCAATAGAACTGATTGACCGGCTTCACCGGGAAACGGGAAAAACCGTTATCATCGTGGAACACCGACTGGAGGATGTCCTGCACCGTCCGGTGGACCGCATCATTGTTATTGAAAAAGGGCGTATCATGGCGGATCTGCCCCCGGCGGAACTGCTGGCTTCGGATCTGCTGGGAAAGGCCGGTATACGGGAGCCCTTCTATGTAGGCGCCCTGCGGTATGCCGGTGTTGAGCTGAAACCGGATATGGGGCTTGAATCGGTAGAAACACTGCGCTTTGATCCCCGGATTTTGAAAGATTGGGATGCAGGGCTTAAAGAAGATGCGCCGGATAAGCCGGCCCCGGTTCTCCTGGAAGTCCGGGGCTTACAGTATCGCTACCCTGATGTTGCCGATCCTTCACCGGGGGCAAAACAGGTGCTAGATGGGGTGTCTTTTTCCCTGGCTAAGGGGGAGTGTATCAGCATGGTGGGCCGGAATGGGGCGGGGAAGTCCACCCTGGCAAAACTCATCGCCGGGTTCATTCGTCCCGATGCGGGTCAGATTTTTTTTGACGGTAAGGATCTGGCGGCCTATTCTATAAAGGAGCGTTCCGAACATATCGGCTATGTAATGCAGAACCCGAACCAGATGATCTCCTTTCCCCTGATCTTTGACGAGACCGCCCTGGCCCTGCGGAACCGGGGGATCAATGAAAATGAGACACGGGACCGGGTGTTTGAGGCCCTGGGCGTCTGTGGGCTCTATCAGTTCCGGAACTGGCCGGTGAACGCCCTGAGCTTCGGTCAGAAGAAGCGGCTTACCATTGCGTCAGTGTTAGTGATGGGACCTTCCCTGATCATCCTGGACGAACCTACCGCCGGGCAGGATTACCGCCACTATTCGGAGATCATGGAATTTTTGCGGAAGCTCAACCGGGAACAAGGGCTCAGTTTTCTGCTGATTACCCACGACATGCACCTGATGCTGGAATACACTCGCCGAGCCCTGGTTCTTTCCGAAGGAAAGCTGCTGACCCGGGACGGTCCCGGGGGCGGGGATACTCCAGCGGCGGTCCTCACCGACGATTTTCTGGTAGAAGCGGCAAGCCTGAAACGGACCAGCCTCTACGATTTGGCAATTAAGGCTGGCATGACGGATCCCCGGGCTTTTGTGCGGCGCTTTATTGACCACGAGCAAAGCCGCCGGGAAGCGCAGCTTGATGCGGGGCTGAGGGCTTCAGCCCAAGGGGCCACGCCATGAGCCGCTTCATGCTTTCCTATGTGGACCGGCCTTCCCCGGTTCACCGGCTTACCGGGGCGACCAAGCTGATAATTTTTCTGCTTTGGTCAGTGCTGACCATGGCGGGCTACGATACCCGGGTTATGCTGATCATGAGTGTTTTAGGAATTGCAGCCTTTGGGGTCTCAAAGGTCAGGTTTCGGGATGTGGCGTTTATTTTTAAAATGCTCATCCTGTTCATGGTCCTTAATATTATTACGATTTATCTTTTTGCACCCGAACAAGGGGTGGAGGTCTACGGAACCCGGCATATCATCCTTAAGGGTATCGGGCGTTTTACCCTTACCCGGGAACAGCTTTTCTACGAGTTCAACATACTGCTGAAATACTCCATGATGGTTCCCATGGCAATAATCCTGATCGTCACCACCCATCCCAGCGAGTTTGCGGCATCATTGAACCGTATAGGGGTAAACTATTCCATAGCCTACGCAGTAAGCCTGGCCCTGCGTTATATCCCGGATGTGCAGCGGGACTACGAAAGCATATCCCAGGCCCAGCAAGCCCGGGGCGTTGAGCTTTCCCGGAAGGTGTCCTGGGTAAAGCGCCTGAAGGGCGCATCGGCGATACTCCTCCCCCTGGTGTTTTCATCCCTGGACCGCATCGACGTGGTAAGCCACGCCATGGAACTGCGCAGTTTTGGCAAACACAAACGCCGCACCTGGTATTCCGGGCGGCCCTTTACCAGGGCGGATGCGCTGGTACTGATTCTGGGGACGGTCCTGTTCGGCTTAGGGATCTGGTTCACTTTTAAAGACGGGAGCCGGTTTTACAATCCTTTTGAGTAGCTGCTCTCCGATCTTTTGTACCCAAAAGGTGACAGTCACCACTTTGGAGCCAAGTTTCGACCTTTCCACCAGTTTTCCCCCCGTGACTATGATAGCTGTAATGTGATAACGGCAGGGGAGGGAGGGCAAAGCCCCCCGGCCCGTCTCTGGAATTCCCTGCCGTAGCAGACCCGAAGGGGCTGACGGAGGCAGATTCTACAGGTTAGGGCTGGGGGGCTTTGCCCTCCCTCCCCGATCACTACCCCACTACATCCATCATAAACATCCATCATACCAAGCCATATTTGACTTTTCCCCCTGAAAATACTATTTTTAGTATATGCGTACAATAACCATGGAACGGGTGGAAGAAACCCGGCAAGCCATACTGGATACGGTCTGTAGCGGGGTCCTTACCCACGAACAGAAGGTCACGGGCCTGGAAAAGCTCTCGGAATCCCTGATAGAGGTTCTTGATTTGCCCCCGGAGTACCTGAAACTAAAGGAAGCGGGGGTTATCTGCGATTTGGGAGAATCCAACGCCCCCCCCAGGCCCCGGTACATCGTGCCGGACTACGACAGGCTGTTTAAGCGGGGCTGCGAATTCTTGGAATTGACCCCCCCGGCGGACCTGGACGAGGCCCTGAACGTGCTGTCCATTTTCATCCGCCATGTCCCGTCGGTAACCAACTTCCCGGTATTCATCGGCTTTCTGGACCGGCTCCTGGAACCCTTTGTGCAGCGGGAGGACCCCCTTTACGCTAAAAAAAAGATAGGTCTCTTTCTGCGCTACGTGGACCGCACTATAACCGACTCCTTCTGCCATGCCGATATCGGCCCCGAAGATACCCGGGCCGGGCGGCTCATCCTGGAATGTGAAAAGGAGGAGCCCAAAAGCGTGCCCAATATCTCCTTCCTCTACGATCCCCAAACTACCCCGGAGGACTACGCCCTTAAGGCGGCGGAAACCGCCCTGACCAGCGCCAAGCCCAGTTTTGCCAACCACAAGATGTTCCTTTCGGAACTTGGGGAAGGCTACGCGGTGGTCAGTTGTTATAACGGGCTGCTGGTGGGGGGCGGCTCCTATACCCTGTCCCGTCTGCGCCTGGGGCATCTGGCCGCCGGCGCAAAAAACCTCGCCGGTTTCTGGCCCCTGCTGGAACAGGCCGCGGAAACCATGATGGCCTATATGGATTCCCGAATTGCCTTTATGGTTGAACAGTCCGGTTTCTTTGAATCCAACTTCCTTGCCAAAGAGGGCTTCATCAGCAAGGATCGCTTCACCGCCATGTTCGGCCTGGTGGGACTTGCGGAATGTGTGAACACCCTCATGGAGCGGGAGGGAAAAAGCGGCCGCTTTGGGCACAGTAAAGATGCGGATGATCTTGGGGTAGCAATAATGAAGAAGCTCGACGCCCTGGTCAAGGCCCATCACAATCCCTACTGTTCCGCAACCGGAGGGAACTTCCTCCTCCACGGGCAGGTCGGCATTGACAGCGATACCGGTGAAAGCCCCGCTACCCGCATCCCCATTGGGGAGGAGCCTGAGGAACTGAGCGATCACCTGGTACACTGTGGGCTTTTCCACGGCTACTTCCCCGCAGGAACCGGAGACGTCTTTACCCTGGAAGCCACAGCCCTCAGAAACCCTGCCTATCTTCTGGACATGGTGAAGGGCGGCTTTGCCAAAGGGGGCCGGTACTTCTCAATATACTCAAGCGATTCCGATGTAATCCGGGTAACCGGCTATCTGGTCAAACGCTCCGAGATGGACAAACTGGCTGCGGGTAAAAGCGTGCTCCAGGATACTACCGCCCTGGGCCTCGGTTCAGCGCGAAACGGACATATCTTGGAGAGGAAACGGAGGTAATGTCAAAGGAATACCCGTGGAGGAAAGATCCGTGGACAGTACCCCCGCCAGGGCACCGGTAAATCGCATCCTGCGCTCCAGCATAGTTGACGGGCCCGGTAACCGGGCCGCAGTATTCCTGCAAGGCTGCAACTTTGACTGCGTTTATTGCCACAATCCTGAAACCATCACCCTCTGTTCTTCCTGTGGCACCTGCGTCCCGGCCTGTCCCGCAGGGGCGCTGAGTGTAGGCGAATCAGGGGGCATACTCTGGAACCGTGACGCCTGTACCCTCTGCGACAGCTGCCTCAAAACCTGCCCCCATAATTCCAGCCCCAGGGTTCGCCTTTTAAGCCCAAAGGAAGTGATGGCTGAAATTGAGCCCTCTATCCCCTTTATCCGGGGCATCACCGTCTCAGGGGGCGAATGTACCCTATACCCGGACTTTCTCCGGGAACTGGGGGAACTTGCCCGAGAGCGGTCCCTCAGCTTTTTTCTCGACAGTAACGGCAGCTACGATTTTGCCGCCGACCGGGGTCTTATGGAAATTACCGACAGTGTTATGCTTGATGTAAAAGCGGACCCGGAAAATGGGGCGGAATACCGCAGGGTTACCGGCAATGACGGAAAGGGCATCCTGGACAAGGCAGAATATTTGGCAAAAACAGAAAAACTGTACGAACTCCGCACCGTGGTAAGTCCCGGCCTCTTTGACCCTGTTGCGGTGGTGGAAAAAGCCTGCCGCCGCATCGTCGGTACTGGGTCCCGATACAAACTGATCCGCTACCGTCCTGTAGGGGTCAGGCAGGAAGCTGCCGCTGCCCTGGCAGAACCGGATGATCTGTTGATGGAAAAACTTGCCGGAATATGCGCAGGCCACGGCATAGAGGCAGTAATAGTATGAAGATCACGGTTATTGGCGGGGCAAATATTGATATTTCCGGCCGCTCAAATGCGCCTCTGGTTGCGGAGGACTCCAACCCCGCCCATGTAAACCTGAGCCCCGGCGGGGTAGGCCGC
The DNA here is from genome assembly GCF_000214375.1 of Treponema primitia ZAS-2. Taxonomy (NCBI): domain Bacteria; kingdom Pseudomonadati; phylum Spirochaetota; class Spirochaetia; order Treponematales; family Treponemataceae; genus Treponema; species Treponema primitia. Next base: position 423,986 of record NC_015578.1, read on the forward strand.
AATATCGCTGAAAACCTGGTCCGCCTCGGGGCGGATGTTTCTTTTATTAGCGCCATCGGGGACGACGGATTTTCCCGGCTCATGGAAGGCTACTTTAACGAAGCCGGCATGGATACTGCTCATCTCATACGGCGCAGAGGCATCCACACGGGGCTGTACCTCGCCCTGTTTGAGCCCGCAGGAAAATTCTTCATCGCCGTAAACGATATGGAGGCGGTTGAATCCATCACCCCGGCTGATATAGATGCTGCGGGGGGTCTTCTGGTACACTCGGATCTGGTTGTACTGGACGCGAATCTGCGCCCTGAAACCTTGGAAGCTGCCCTTGCCGCCGCAGGCAATGTTCCGGTCATGGCGGACAGCGTGTCCGAGGCCAAGGCGGAACGGCTCAAGGCAATTCTTCCGGGCCTAAGCATACTCAAGGCCAACCGCGCCGAAGCGGAGGTGTTAGCCGGTTTCAGTTTTGACACCGATAACGCACTCCGGAAAGGCTGCCGGAAGCTCCTTGACGCCGGCCCTAAGCAGCTTTATATTACCCTGGGCAAGCAGGGAGCCTGCAGCGCCGTCCGGGGCCATGCCGGCGAGTGTGTGCTGTTCATGCAGCCGGTTCTGCCCGGCGCCCTGGTGAACGTAAACGGCGCTGGTGACGCCTTTGCCGCCGGGGCGGCTTACAGCTACTGTCTGGGCTATACCGTGGAGGCAAACGGCCTTTTCGGCGCAGCCTGCGCAGCGATCACCGTGGAATGTGAAGACGGGGTTTCCAAAAACCTTACCAGAGCTGCGGCAGTAGATAGGATGGCCGCTGTCTTGCGTAGTAATACTGACACTAATTAGGAGAATTATATGAAAGCAGTAGAAAAATATCTGGACATACAAGGCGAAGTTCGGGAAGCCCTTGCGAAAGGGCAGGCGGTGGTCGCCCTGGAATCGACCATCATTTCCCACGGTATGCCCTACCCTGACAACCTGGAATGTGCTGCCGCCTGCGAACGGATAGTGCGGGAACACGGCGCAATACCTGCAACCATTGCCATACTCAAGGGCCGGGTAAAGATCGGCCTTACGTCGGAGGATCTTTCCTACCTTGCTTCGGCAAAATCGGTGTTCAAGTGTTCCCGCCGGGACTTAGGCTATGTGCTGGCCCGGGGCCTGGACGGCGCCACCACCGTAGCCGCCACCATGATCCTGGCCGCCCGGGCAGGGATACGCTTCTTCGCCACCGGCGGCGTCGGTGGTGTGCACCGGGGCGCTGAGAGCACCATGGACATTTCTGCGGACATGACGGAACTGCAAACTACGGATGTGTGCGTTATCTCCGCCGGGGTCAAAAGCATCCTTGACATAGGCCGCACCCTGGAATACCTGGAAACCCTGGGTGTCCCGGTGGCGGCCTTTTCCCAGAACCGTTTCCCCGCCTTCTACACCCCCGACTCAGGCTTCGACGCCCCCCTGCGGCTGGACAGCGCCGAAGACGCAGCAAAGATGATGAAGATAAAGTGGGACTTCGATCTCCACGGCGGCGCCATCATAGGCAACCCCATCCCCAAAGAATACGCTGTGCCACCGGAAAAGATAAACGCCGCCATAGACAGTGCCCTGAAGCAGGCCGGAGAACGGGGCATCGCCGGAAAGGCGCTCACACCGTTTCTGCTCGATAAGATAAAGGAACTCACCGGTGGTGAAAGCCTGGAGGCGAATAAGCACCTGGTCTACAATAACGCTGCCCTGGCTGCGGATATCGCCTCAGCCTTTGCTGCGTTGAAATAGTAATTTTACTCAGAAGGAGAAAGATATGGCAAAGATGCAGATTTTCTACGATTATGAATGTCCTTATTGCAAGCGGGGGTATGAATACCTCGGCGAGTTTATCGGGAGTCATCCTGAAATCGAAATTGAATGGCGGCCTGTGGAAGCCCATCCCCGGCCGGAGAACCATCCGCCCCACACGGATCTGAGCTGTCAGAGTTACTATATTGCCCGGGAACTGGGCGCGGATATGCCCAAGTTCCACGCCGCCATGTTCCAGGCGGTGGCCGGCGAGCGGCGGGATGTGGAAAAGGCCGATGTCCTGGTTGATATTGTCAAGGGTCTGGTGGACGGAGCGAAGTTCAAAGCCGTCCTTGAATCGGGTAAGTACGCCAAACAGATTGACGAGAACAACGATCTGGCCTATGAGCAGAGCGGCGTCTGGGCTGTCCCGGCTTTCCGGATGAACGGAAAAAAGCTGGACGCTGCGGTAGGGGTTGGGGTTACTAAAGAGCAGGTTAAAGCTTTTCTGGAACAGCGCTGAATTTCAAAAGGCATGCCCATAGAAATTCGTGATCTCTATGGGCATGCCTTTTGTTTTTTAATTATTTTTTACATAACCCTATTATATTTATGGAGGTAAGAGGGCATTGATACCGGGGCCATTCCGTTATCGGTATGGCTTTCGCCTTCACAGAGGGGAGTTACCGAGCAACCCGCCACCCCATAAAAACTCCCCGTTTTGTGGAGAAATCGGCCCAAAGGCCGATTTCTCCAAGAGAGTTTTTAAAACTCTCAGTCGTCCCAAAGCCAGGTAGACAGGTAGCGTTCCCCCGTATCGGGCAGCACCGCCACAATGGTCTTCCCCTTGTTTTCAGGCCGCTTGGAAATGGTTAGGGCCGCTTCCAGGGCTGCGCCGGAAGAAATACCCACCAGGATACCCTCTTCTTTTGCTGCCCTGCGGGCTGCTGCCCCGGCTTTAACGTCATCGGTCTGGTAAATCTCGTCAATAATATCTTTGCCGTATACCTGGGGCACAAAGCCCGCGCCAATACCCTGGATCTTGTGGGGGCCGGGCTGGCCGCCTGACAGGACCGGGGATGCCGAGGGTTCCACGGCGATTACCTTCACCGAGGGTTTCTTGGATTTCAGGTATTTACCCGCCCCGGTAACGGTTCCGCCGGTGCCGACCCCGCCGATAAGGATATCAACCTCACCCTTGGTATCGTCCCAAATTTCGGGACCCGTGGTTTTCTCGTGAATGTCCGGGTTAGCAGGGTTGTTGAACTGCTGGGGGATAAAGGAATTGGGAATAGTTGCCGCCAGCTCTTCCGCCTTAGCAATGGCCCCCTTCATACCTTTGGCGCCTTCGGTCAGCTCCAATTCCGCCCCCAGGGCTTTGAGAAGCTTCCGCCGCTCAATACTCATGGTCTCCGGCATGGTCAGGATGATCCGGTACCCCTTCACCGCCGCCACAAAGGCCAGGCCGATGCCGGTATTGCCGCTGGTAGGTTCGATAAGAACCGTACCCTTCTTAATTTTCCCATCTTTTTCACCCGCCTCGATCAGTGCCAGGGCGATCCGGTCTTTAACGCTGGAAAGGGGGTTAAAGCTTTCCAGCTTTACATATACCGTAGCCCCCCCCTCGTTAAGCTTGTTGATTTTCACAATAGGGGTTTTCCCTATCAGATCTGTAATTTTGTCTACTCTAGCCATAATTAACCTCCTGTGTTAATTCCTAGTATTAATATAGGCATTATATAAGAAAAATCAAGCAAATGTCAAGCGATTTTTTATGAAATTTGGCAAAATTTTTTCAAGTTTTGTTCGAAGCCTCCATCACCGACATATTGAAAGTTGTTCACAAAATGAACAAACGGGTATTTGAACGCTTGACATGTTTTATAAAAGCTTGTTATGGTTTAGCCGTAGTTTTATTCTGAAAGGGGAATTGTAAGGGTGTATTCACACAGGGATACTTATAAAGTACAAATGAACCTCCACAAGTATGTGAGTCTGTACTTGACGTCTGTTACCCCCCCCCCCCCCCCCACGAAATAATTGCTTATACCACAAAGAATTAGCTCAATCATTTGACACTTTAGCTTCTCAAAATGTACCGGTTCCTCTACGGGGATATCGGCTTTTTTATATGCCCATTCCATCCACGCGGAGGGCCATCGGCTTTAAGGGGCCGTGACAGCAACCGGATTACATCCCCGATGCTGTTACGGCGCACGGGTAAGTATCTGCGGTAAGACAAGAAAAAAAACGGGTACAAGAGGTGTACTGTACACTAGGGGAAAATTTGCTCTGACGAAAACACTAATAGTACCTGCACCAGAGGAGGTAGAGGCGTGTTTTTAGATTCATTTAAGAAAAATATTATTAATCAGCTCGTAGCAGCGGACGACGGTAGGGTCCTGCACACCCCTATGGAACCTTACTTCCTTGCCTTTACCGGCCAGTTCTCCCCGGGCATGCCCTTTACCTTTTATTTCGAGGACCGGAACAAGCCGGTACTGTTCGTCTACGACCCAACCCCCATTGACCGCCGTTCCAGCCACGCCTCGTTCCTTGAGCACTGCGAGGGGATAAAGGCAAACATCCTGCCCATCACCAGCTTTATGCAGAAACTAGCCGACGAAGGGTATGTGACGGTACGGCCCCTGGACTACAATGAGCGCCCTGAATTGCCCCCGGATTATGCCAATCTGTGGCGCAAGTACAAACAGTTTTACAGCGATGTGATGAACGGGTTATCTTTTGTCTGCTTTTCACGGTTTGTACCGGAGCAGAAGCTCTACGATGTTTGGGTGAAGTTTAATCCTAAGGTGTTGGCGGGGTAGAAGGGAAGCGGAAATCCTTGTTTAGAGGGCAAAATCCCAGTATACTAGGGAAATGAGCCGAAGGTTGCTCATTGGGATACAGGATTTTGCCAGAATTCGAGAGGATGGTTTTTTTTATTATAGATAAAACCGCTCGAAATTATGATTTGATTGCCGGATCGAGAGGGACCTTCTCCCTGTCCCGGCCCCGTTATGGGGACCTCTGCGGTATAACCCAGGAAGAGCTCAAGCGGGATTTTGCACCGGAGATAGGGCAGATTATTTAGGGTAAAAACACTGAAAAGAAAATCTACCTTAATGAACTGAAACGCTGTTATAACGGCTATCGGTTTTCAAAAAATCCGCTTACCGTATACAATTCCTTTGATTTATTGAACCATTTTAATAATAGCGGGTTTTTCGATTATTACTGGTATGCTACCGGTACTCCGACCTTTCTTATCAAGCTGATTGAAGATCAAAAGATCGACATAGTGAACCTGGAAAACGAAAGCGTCATGATGGCGGATTTCCAAAGGTTTGATGCAGAAAACATGGAAGCGGTTCCGGTTCTGTATCAAACAGGTTACTTGACCATTGTTGATTATGACGATGAGCTGGATGAATATTTCCTGGACTATCCCAATGAAGATGTGCGCACATCATTTTCCAAATCATTGATGGAACACTACATTCATGCGCCGGCAAGCGATTTACGGGCATTGATCAGAACCCTGCCAAGGGCGCTTATTCAGGGTGACCTTGCCGGTGCGGTAAATGCGATGAAGTCCTTTCTGACTGACGTGCACTACGATATCCAGATAGGGAATGAGAAATACTACCAAACCGTGTTTCATCTTATTTTCCGGATGCTGGGTTTATTCTACCGATCCGAAGGGCAGGTTATGAAGGAATATCTCTGGCACTGGCGCAGGACGAAAACATGCCCTTCCGTTCATACAGTCTGTCTGCAAAAATAATGCGGAGAAGAAAGGACTATTACCTGATTCTTGAAGATGTGCAGAGCCTCCGGGCAATCAAGGCGACCGCATTCCGGGAAATAGAGGATATGCATTCCAAGGGATTGCTTACACGTTTGGGCAGCGAGAGAAGTGTGCGGTATGAGCTTGATGGCGGGGTAAACCAGCCATAACACAAGGGGTGATACAATTCAAAGGGCTAAGGTTTTTAAAATCGGAAATAGCCAAGTAATATGTGTTCCTACAGAATATCAAGTTGATAACGATGAGCTATGTATCTATAAAATTGGCAATAGTCTTTTTTAGAAAAAATGATCCATGGAAGTTGTGTAAGAGAAATATTACTGAAGTTTAATTCTCAGATAGTAATTATGCTTTTAGTGAAGTACGTTATGATATACAAGATGTATATTTAAAAAAATAATTATTAATTCTAAGCGATGATACATTACTTGCAATGAAATAACACCTGGTTATTTCGAAACATATAAGCAAGATGAGTTATTAAAAAAATATCCAATTCATATATAGTTGATGAAAAGGTTTTAACTAGCAAAGGGAACTATATTATTGTATGGGTATTAAATGATGCTTAAGGATTGCTAATATGTTAATTGGTGGACTTCGATTAAATGGCATTACAAAAAAGTCGCAAGAAAATATGCCATTGATCACGGTTATAACCGTTGTTTATAATGCCAAAGATCAATTGGAAGAAACTATTCTTAGTATAACAGGGCAAACATATAAAAATATTGAATATATTATAATAGATGGCGCTAGTACTGATGGAACATTAGACATCATTAAAAAACATGAGGGTCTAATAGATTATTGGGTAAGCGAACAGGATAATGGTTTATATGATGCTATGAATAAAGGTATTGATTTGACTTCGGGTAACTGGATTAACTTTATGAATAGTGGTGATACATTCTATGATAATAAAACTATAGAATTATTAGTTTCAAATATTAAATATAATGATAGTATTTCTGTATTTTATGGTGATGCTGAAGTGCATTTCAGGTCGGGCATAAATATTATAAAGGCTCCGCTGGCAATTCAAGGTAAAATGAACTTTATGAAATTTCGTCATCAAAGTTCATTCACTAAAACGTCTTGTCTTAAAGAAAGGCATTTTGATGTAAAATACAAAATTGCTGCGGATTTCGATTTGTTTAGATATTTATATATTAATAATGGCAAATTTTGTTATATCCCAATAGTAATATCAAAATACTATGGCATAGAAGGAGTTTCAGTTGACAAGCCAGCTGCGTATGAATATGAAAAATGTAAAATAAATGGGTTTCTTGATAAAAAAATTAATTATGCATTTTTATTTTTTATTATAATATTTGCAATTGGTAAATATCAACTGAGGAAGATATTTCCGACATTTCTTTTAAAAACATATAGAGATTATAAATTTAAATAGAAAAGGATTATCAAAAATAAAGGGTGAAAATGCCTATATATTATACTTTAATGCCACTAATGTTTTTTGGGTCCTTACTGTTGGGTAATATTGCTGGCAGTACAATAAATTTTACACCTATTATTATGGCTTTTCTATTTTTCTATTTTATAACCCTTATAAAAGCAATATACATTTTTGGAATATTTTCTCTTTATCCAATTTATCTTTATACAAGCTTTTTTTTTGTATATACACGTTTATATTTTCATGTAATTGGATATAGATCATTTTTAGATAGTAATACAGTTGTTGGTAGGCATATTTTTAATAATTCAGTTGGTATTATATTTATTTGTATTATTTTTTTGTCTCATTATATAATTGATATTTTCTACACTTGCTCGTTTAGAAAAATAAATATAAAAAACGAATTAATATACTTACCTAAAATTGAATCCTGTGGATTATTTTTAATGATCCTTTTCTCTCCTGCTATAATTTATAAACTATATCTTCAATTCTTATACGTTTCAGAAAATGGCTATGTTTCTATGTATCTTTATGGTTTCAAAAATATTTCTTATCCATTTTGGACAAAGGGAAGCGGGACATTTTTTTTACTCGGTTATTTACTAATTCTTTTTTCGTATCCGGCGAAAAAAATATTTATATTTGCATCAATTATCTATTTTATATATGCCTTAACGGGTAGTCTGAAGGGATCGCGGGGAACACTTTTAGTTCCCCTTGTTGCTATAATTTTTTTTTATTATAAGTTATATCACAGTAAAATATCATTTAAAATGATAATGGTTGTCTTGATATTCTTTGTGCTATTTTCAATAGGACTTGGGAAATATAGAGGCTCTTATGGAAAAAATAAAATTAATGCCTCCATTCAATATGGTATGATTAATTCTTTTTTTTATGGACAGGGTAGTACTATAGATGTTCCTTTGGGCCTTATTTCGGAAAGTAAAAGAATAGAGAAATACCGCCACTTTCCCTTTATTTTTTCTGCACTCTTAAAACCAATATTTTTTCAGCTATATCCTGATAATGGATCTGAACGTTTAATGATAACGTTAGAAAAATATAATAACATGCCAGCTATTGTTACATATATTTTATCGCCTAAGATTTATTTAACAGGGCAGGGTTTGGGTGGTTCTGTAATAGCAGAAATGTACGATTGTGGGAAATTTGTAGGAATAATAGCTTGGTCATTAATACTAGGATTTATCATAAAAATAGTTGATAAAATATTGGTTTTAAGAAATAGGTATATTCCTTTTTGTTGGTTTTTAGTAAATTCGGTTATCGGAATGCCTAGAGATTACTTTTTTTCTTTTTCAAACGCAATACCATATATGATCATAATATTTGTTATTATTAATTTAGTTAATATAATATTTTCATCAAAACAAAAGTTATTAAATTAATGGAAATTTATCGTTAATAATGAATATAGCATTTATATTACCCTCTTTAGCAAATAAAGCTCCAATTAAATTAATAGCAAGTATTTCAAATTATTTAACATTAACAGGTAATTTGTGTTCTGTCTTTTATTTTGATAATATAGTTGAGTTACAATTTAATTGTAAAATAAATAGAATAAGTATGAAAGAAAAAATCGAATTTGATAAATATGATATTATTCATAGCAATATGTATCGCCCTGATAAATACCTATATCATTGGCGAAAGGAAATTAGTAATTCAAAGGTAGTCTCGACGTTGCATTGTGATATTTTTCATGATTTGTATTATACATATAAAAATATATTATTTGCAAAATTCTTTGAAAATATATGGATATATAGATTGAAATATTTCGATAAGGTAATTTGTATTTCCCAATATGTAGAAAATATTTATAAAAATAAAATGAAAAATACAACAGTTATATATAATGGTGTTGAAATAAACAAAACCAGTAATTTTGATTTAGGAATACTAAATAAAATTAATAAATGTCGGGAAGATGGCTATAAATTAATTTTATGCTATGCATATATAACAAAAAGAAAGGGATTAGTTCTACCAATACAAGCAATAAAAGATAAAAAAGACTATGTATTATTTATTATTGGCGATGGACCTGAGAAAAAGAAGTTAATACGTCTTGTAAAATTATATCAATTAACTGGCAGAGTGTTTTTTTTTAGTCAGCAATTTGATCCTTATCTTTATTTGAAATATTTTGATTTATTTATAATGCCATCAATAAATGAAGGTTTTGGTCTTGCGCTTGTAGAAGCAATCTTAATGGGAAAACCATGTATATGTTCAGATATTGAAATATTTAAGGAGCTATTTTCTTCGTTACATGTTACCTTTTTCAACTTAGAAAATATCAATTCTTTGAAATCTGCTATTGACTATGCATATAAATATGGATTAGAAAAAGCTGAAGTGGCTAAAGAATATGCAAGTAAATATTATATGGCCAATAGTATGTGTAAAAAATATTATGAATATTATAATTATTTATTATCATAAAGTTTAAATTACAAATTAACATTATAGAATAATAGGAAAAGTCAATGCACTCTGAAAAGATGATTTCAGCCTCAATAGTTCTTTATAATACAGATCCTTTACAATTGCAAAAAGCAATAGCTTCATATAATCCATCTGAAGAAAAAATATTATATTTAATTGATAATTCACCAGAACAGACAAATATTAAGCATATATTGAATGATAATGGCAATATTCGATATTACTATACAGGTAAAAACAAAGGGTATGGGGCAGGACATAATATCGCAATAAGAATGGCATTAAATGAAAATGCACAATATCATGTAGTGTTAAATCCTGACTTGGAATTTGAACCGCATATAATAGATGAGATTGTTGAGTTTATGGAAATGGACGTTAGTATTGCACAAGTGATGCCTAAAGTTGTTAACTATAAAAAAGAGATTCAGTATTTATGCAAGTTAATTCCAACTCCTATTGACCTAATATATAAAAGATTTTTTCCAGGATCTCTTTTTAAAAAACGTTCATTCATATATCAATTAAAATTTACCAGTTATAATAAACAAATGAATATCCCTTGTTTATCTGGTTGCTTCATGTTTTTCAGGGTATCTGCCCTGGAAACGGCAGGAATATTTGACGAGCGGTTTTTTATGTATGCTGAAGATATAGATATTACGCGTAGAATGCATAAGCTGTATAAAACAATATATTATCCTAAAGTGTCCATTATTCATGCTCATGCAGCGGAATCTTATCATAGTAAGAAAATGATGGTGATGCATATTATTAGTATTATTAAATATTTTAATAAGTGGGGTTGGATATTTGATAATGAACGAACCATAATTAATAAAAATATATTAAAAGAATTGGATTATGAGCGGTTATAATATGTCCATTACAATCAAATTGCTAGTGACAGATTTCTAATGGTAGGAAAAAGAAAATATTTTACATCAATGGCATAAGTTGAAAACATCGCATCTTTTATCCAATATAATATTGATAATACATTCGGGGAATATTTTTCATTGGCTTTATTCGCTATGTTACGTAGGTGGGTTATGTTTTAAATTATTGTCAAAATTATTACATAAGAAATTACCTATTAGCTCAATTAGGGTAAAAAATATTGAGCAAACGCTATGTTTGAATTTTTAAAAATAACAAAAACTATTTTTAAGGTCCTGGTAAAACTCGTTGAAAGGCTTAAAAATACTACAAAAAATGAATTTACTAATAACATTGATGTGATTGTATTTTATACGGAATAAATAAACATAATAATGAATCTAAATATTTTTACTGAAATACCTAAAAAAATTCGACGGTTACTTACACGAAAACAAAAAGTTGAGTTTGTTTTCGTGTTTTTCCTCACAATACTATTTTCAATAATTGAAACAATTGCAGTTTCTATTATTATGCCATTTATTTCTGTGATTTCAAATCCAGTCATTCTTAATGACGGTTTGTATAAGAAATTGTTTGATGCATTTCGTTTTACGAGTAATAATGGCTTTATTATATTTTTTGGAATTTTTATTATTTTATTGTACATTTTTCGTTCAGCCTATAATATATTTTATATATATTTATTAAATAGGTTTTCATTTGGAATGTTTCGGTATCTTATTTTCAATCTCTTTAAAACATATATAACTTTACCATATAAGGTGTACGTGCAGCGGAATTCAACCCAATTTACGGAAGTAATAACAGGAGAAGCCTTTCAAGTAAGTTTACTATTACAGAATTTAATACAAATGTTTTCAGAGACATTTACTGTATTATTGCTTTACATATTAATATTTTTAATGGAATGGCGCATTACATTGATATTAACTATAATATTTGGTTTATCAGTCTTTGGAATAATGACGATAGTAGCAAAGGTGAGTAAACAACAAGGTATAAAACGCACTGAATCGTATCAGGTATTATATCAAATGCTAAGTGAAACTTTTGGGAATTTTAAATTTATTAAGCTTAAAGGAAATGATGGTGGGATATTAAATAATGTAGATCAAACAGCGCAAAAGATAGCTCGTACTCAAATAATAAGCAATTCATTTGGTATTATGCCACGAATAATTTTAGAGTGTTTTGGAGTTTCATGTATTGTTAGTTTAGTTATTATTATTGTTTGGCAATATCATAATTTTGACAAAGTTATTTCATTGATTATGATGTATGCTCTAGCATTTTATAGAATTTTACCTGCAATATCAAGAATGTTAACAAATTTTAATAGTATTATTTATCTTGAGCATCCACTTGATGTTGTTTATAATGATATTTATCAAGAGACAGAGAAGGATGGAAATGATTCAATAATTTTCAAAGAAACAATAAAACTTAGCGGTATTTCATTTTTTTATCTTCCGGATAAGGAAATTTTAAACAATATTTCTCTTGAAATAAAAAGAGGTGAGAAAATCGCTATTACAGGTGAAAGCGGAAGTGGTAAATCAACTCTTGCTGATATTATAATTGGAATTAATAAACCCTTGACAGGGACACTTTATATAGACGATATTCCAGTTACTGAAAAGAATATTCGTATGTGGCGTAATAAGATAGGATATATCCCGCAAAGTATTTATCTTATTGATAATACAGTTGCCGAAAATGTAGCATTTGGTACTGAAATTGATGAAAAAAAAATGATACATGTACTGCAAATGGCAAATATTTGGGATTTTTTACTAACAAAGGAAGGTATAAATACACAAGTAGGGGAAGCTGGGATACAATTAAGCGGTGGACAGAAGCAGCGTATTGGTATTGCAAGAGCTTTATATAATGATCCAGAGGTTTTGGTGCTTGATGAAGCTACATCTTCATTGGATAATGAAACAGAAGCAAAAATTATGGATGAAATATATGAAGTAAGCAATAAAAAAACACTAACACTAATTGTAATTGCGCATAGGCTTTCAACTGTGAATCTTTGCGACAGAGTGATAAAAATCAATAATGGAAAGATAGTGTAAATCAAATTTATGATTAAGCTAAATGGTCATTCGGGTTGTATAATTGAATTGATAAATATAAATGAGAAAAATATTGTTATTAAGAGATCAAAAGATATATCTTATAATAAGCGACTTGAAGAGCAGTGCAAGAAACAGGAAAAATATTCTAGAAATATTTTTAGTGCTGTTAGAGTTATTGATAAAGGTGCTGATAAATCAGGGTTGTTTTGGTTTTCCATGGAATATATTAATGGATTAACTTTAGCTGATTATATGAAAACAATAGAATTACAAAAAATTAAAGACATTGCTCAAGTATTTTTAAGTTTAATTCCCTCGTCTTTTGATAATATTGAATATGATGCAAATGCAAAGAAAATATGTTTATTAAAAGTAAAAACATTATCAGAAAATATCATTGAAAAAAGCGAAATAATTGATGTGGTATTAAATAAGTTGGAAAATTATCAATGGAATTATATACAATATTCAAAATGTCATGGAGATCTAACATTAGAAAACATTATTGTATCACAAAATAATTTATACCTTATAGATTTTCTTGATAGTTTTTATAATAGTTGGCAAATTGATATTGCTAAAGTATTGCAAGATATTGAATTATTTTGGCATTATAGAAAAGAAAAAATAGATAATAATTTATTTATAAGATTATTGGTGCTAAAAGAAATTATGCTGACAGAATTACTTAAAAAGAATGATGGAGAGAAAATAGTAGAGTCAATTTACTATTTATTATTACTTAATTTATTAAGAATATTACCATATACAAAAGATGAATCAACCTATGATTTTTTACAACAAAGCTTAGTGTCTATAAATAGTAAAATTTATCATCGAAATTGGGAGAGATAATTATGAAAACTCTTATTATTCCTTGTGGCGGAAAATCATCCAGATTTCCAAATATGAAACCAAAATATTTATTAACCCATCCAGATGGTAGTTTAATGATTGCAAAATCATTATCAGGTATTAATATGAATATATTTGACAGAGTAATTATTACTATTGTTAAGCAGCATGATGAAGATTATGGATCAAAGTTAATACTTGAACAAATCTTCTATAATAATGATAAAAATATTGAAATTTGTATTTTAGATGATTTTACTACATGTCAAGCTGAGACAGTAATAAAAACCATAGAAAAAAAACATATAACCGGAGAAATTGTTATAAAAGATTCAGATAATTATGTAGAAATTAGCAATATAAATGAGTTTAATAATGCAATAGTCGGGTTAAATATTGAAACTTTTTACAAAGAAATAAACAGGCTATCCGCAAAAAGTTTTTTAATTGTTAATGATCAAGGGTTTATTGTTGATATAATAGAAAAAAAAATTAAATCGCAGTTTATTTGTATTGGAATATATTGTTTTAGCGATGTTGATATATTTATTCGAGCTTATAATAAAATAAAAAAAAATAATGAAAATAACCGCGAAATATATCTCTCTCATGTTATCTCTTATATAATAGGTTTAAATGAAGCTAATTTTAAATTTATTGAGGCGCAGGATTATGAAGATTGGGGTACACTTGATGATTGGAAAATTGTGCAACAGAAATATAAAACATATTTTATTGACCTTGATGGTGTACTTTTGAAAAACAGAGGAAAGTATGGTTTAAAAAACTGGAGTAATAGTATGGATCCTTTAATAGAAAATATAAGCATTGTAAAAGATCTTTATAGTAAAGGAGCTCAGATAATCATTACTACAAGTAGAGAAGAAATATATAGGGAAAATATTAATAAATTTTTTGATGATAATAATATAAAATTGCATGGCTTAATAATGGGATGCAATCATAGTTGTCGTGTTATCGTAAATGATTTTGCACCGACCAATCCTTACCCAAGTTGTGAAGCTATTAACATAAAACGAAATGGGGATTTGTCTGATTATTTATTTTAGTATAGGAGGATTATATGAAAGTATTAATTACTGGAGCTGCAGGATTTGTTGGATCTGAGTTTGCAAAATATTTATTTCAAAAAAATATTGACCTTGTGTTAATTGATAATATGGAATACGGATATAAAGAAAATCTTGTTATAGGAGATAATGGTCAGGAACTCCTTTCAAAATTGATTATTGATGATATTAGAAATCCAGAAATAGCCAAGTATTTTTATGGTGTTGATATTGTTTTCCATTTTGCAGGCATATCTTCACTCCCCGAATGTGAATCAAATCCCGATAAAGCCTTTGAAGTCAATGCATTAGGGGTGATTAATATATTAAATAGTATGCGTGACTCTCATATTAAAAAATTTATAATGGCTTCAACATCTGCACTATATGAAAACAACCACGAAGAAAAAATGACGGAGGATTTAAAAGTATCCCCTAACCTTATTTATGCTACAACGAAGCTCTCGGCAGAACAGATTTGTCGTTCGTATGCTGAAAATTATGAAATGGATATTTTTATTTGTCGTTTTTTTAATGTATATGGACCGCATCAGGATTTTAAGCGACTTCAACCTCCGTTTACTAGTTATTTGATCCGAGAAATAAGCGCGGAAAGAACGCCAATCATATTTAATACTAGCGATGTAAAACGAGATTATATATATATTGACGATTTAATGATTTACCTTGAGATGATAATATATTCTAAAAAGCATTATTGTGCAGATATTTTTAATCTTTGTTCATCTTTTGGATATTCTGCAATGGAAATTGTTAATATGATTTTTGATATATTTGGAAAGCCAGTTAAAGTGAATACCGGTAACCCAATAGACTTTTGGAACAAATATCCTGGCTTGTTTTCAGCAAAATATAATCTTTTGCGCACTAGAATAGAAAAAGAAGTCTATAAAAATTGTATTGGTTCGAATAATAAAATAGAAAACGAATTTAACTATACTTGTCAGATTGGTATGAAAAGCGGGTTAAAAAGGATAGTTGATTTCCAATTAAAAAAATATTAATTGAAAATGTCTGAAAAATATATCTTACTTTATTAAAGTTATCGTGTGATGGCTGTAACATTATTATCATAAGATTATCAGAGAGAAAGCAATGAAAAAAATCGCAATACAGTTATTTGGTCATTTGCGCACTTACAGATCTACTTATAAAAATTTTATAAAAAATGTTGTGGAAGCAAATAGAAATAATGGTTATGACGTAGATGTCTTCATTCATACATGGACAGAATCCGATCATTCAAATATTACTTGGTATAATCAGAATGGACAAAAAAGTAATAAACCAGTAACTGATGATATTATTAAAGAAATTTATAAATATTATAGCCCTAAAAAATTTTTGATAGAAAATCAAATTGAAGTTACGGATCATATAATTACTTCAAAATTTGGATTTAATCATAGTTACAAACATCTTTTTAACTTTACATATACTGTATATAAATCATCGGAATTGAGGCATGATTACAAAAATGAGTTTGGGGAAATTTATGATTATGTAATAGTTACGCGGCCTGATATCATGTTTTATAAACCATTCATACTGGATGACATTCTTGGTTTTTACCAAACAAGAAATATAGATATTCCTGGAAATGGAATATTTTATATTGGTGGAGAGTATAATAAAATTGTGGATAGACGGTTTATTGGCGGAAATGATTTATTATATTTTGGAACTGAATATTCGATTGATAAAGCTACTAATCTTCATACAACGTTAAATCGTAATGAATTAATAAGGAATTTTTATAGCGGTGATTATTTATGGTATAATCATTGGATTAATGGCGCAATGCTTGAGCCAATTGGAATAAAAAATACATATTGGCGATTAATTGGCAAGAGACAGAGAATAAAATTACATGTATTAATATTTCGAATATTTAAAAAAATGATAAAATGTTTATTACCTTATGGTATAGTACATTATCTTATTAAGAGATAATATAATAGTGAAGAATAAACAAAAAATAAAAATAATTAGGCAACAAATATTTATAATAATAGATTGGAATATTGTAATAAAATTAAAATAATATTATTTTATATGAATCATAAAAGTTTCTTATAAATCATATTTGCAATTAACGAATCTAAGCTATATTCCCATGTTCTGATTATTATTTAATAGTGAATAAAATGTTTAAAAAAATATATATATTTTTAACGCTATTTGGTATAGCGCCTCTAAAAACAATACAGGGAATAAAATCATATTCATGGTTTCTTAATGATTTAAGAAATTTTAAAAGACAGTATGATGACGGAGAGGGGGTATTTCCGCTTAAAAGCTTATATCCTTGCCTATATGACAAGCATGATACAAATGGTTCTGTGAAAGGTCATTATTTTCATCAAGATTTACTTGTAGCAAGAAAGATATATATTAATAATCCACATAATCATATAGATATTGGTTCACGTATTGATGGATTTGTTGCGCACATAGCCAGTTTTCGTTCAATCGATGTTCTTGATATACGTCCACTGGCTAAAAGT
Source organism: Treponema primitia ZAS-2 (assembly GCF_000214375.1). NCBI lineage: Bacteria > Pseudomonadati > Spirochaetota > Spirochaetia > Treponematales > Treponemataceae > Treponema > Treponema primitia. The sequence continues at coordinate 440,911 of NC_015578.1, forward strand.
ATACCTAATATAAAGTTTGTACAGCAAGATTTTACAGTTCCTTTAAAAACTGAATTGATAGAATCTTATGATTCTGTTTCATGCCTCCATGCTTTGGAACACTTTGGGCTAGGGAGATATGGTGACCCAATAAATCCTGATGGTTACCTTTTGGGGTTAAAGAATTTGTATGCGATTATAAAAAAAGGTGGAAAATTATATTTTTCAGTACCAATTGGTCCGCAACGCCTTGAATTCAATGCGCATAGGGTTTTTTCAATGAAATATCTATTATCGTTATTTGACAAATACTATAATATTGATAATTTTTCTTTTGTTGATGATAATGGCGATTTACATGAAGATATAAAAATTTCAAATTCTAGCTTAGAAAATAATTTTGGATGCATTTGGGGTTGTGGAATATTTGAGATGACAAAGATTTAATATCTTATTGATTTATTGAATAGGTAGGTAAGTATAATGATATTATTTTGGTCAGACGGTGGACTAGGTAATCAATTTTTTCAATATGTTTTTATTAAAACATTGCAGCAAAAAAATGAAAATGTTATAATATTTGGCAATGGGTTTAAAGATATAGACGATATTTTTGAAAAAATAGAATTTACAAAAATTAAATACTTTTCTAAAATAATCAGTTTTTGTATGAATAGAATTGCTAAATCATTTATTTGTTATTTGGCATACAATAATGTAATTTCATATATATTTGTAAAAGAAGAATATATACTTAGTAAAAAATATCAAAGGGAAGGTGATACTGTTTCTTTTAAAAAAGGATTATTCACGAATATAAAATATATAGAATCAAATTTTTTTCAGTCTGAAATATTCTTTAATAAAGAAATTGTAGGAAAAATTAAGCTAAAACAAAAATTTATAATTCAAGCTGAAAGATTTATTCAGATGATACCAGTAGGCGCTAATAAAATATTTGTTCATATCAGAAGGGGAGACTATGAAAATTTTAAAGTTTGTGAAAAATCAGTTATATTACCGTTTGCTTATTTTCATAGTTGTATAAAATATTTTCTTGAAGTAATAGAAAATCCATATTTTATATTTTTATCTGATGAAATAAACTTAATAAAAACTGAATTTACTTATCTTGAAAATATGATTATTTCAGAAAATCAGCATTACGGTGTTGACTTTGCAATAATGACTTTATGTAATAATGCCATATTGAGCCCAAGTTCATTTAGCTGGTGGGGTAGCTATCTTATGAAAAACAAAGACATAATATTAGCCCCAAAATACTGGATGGGTTTTGCAAGCAGAATTGAGTTTCAAAAAAATCCATTGGCATCATATATGAAAATAGTTGATGTTGAAACATTTGTGATTGATAAATAATGTATAATATTCCGGTTCTTTTTATAATTTTCAATCGCCTTGAAACTACAAAACAGGTTTTTGCTAAAATTCGGGATGCTAAACCAATGATATTATATATTGCCGCTGATGGCCCGCGTGTTGAAAAGGAGGGCGAAAGGACAAAATGTGATATCATTCGTCAATATGTACTTAATGCAATTGATTGGGAATGCGAAGTAAAAACCCTTTTTTCCGAAATAAACCAAGGATGTAAATGGGCTATTATCAAAGCAATAAATTGGTTTTTTGAAACTGAAGATTTCGGTATCATTCTGGAAGATGACTGTATACCGCACCTAGATTTTTTTCGTTTTTGTATGGAGTTAAATTTATTGTACAAGAATGACAATGATATATTTGCAATATCAGGAACAAATATAAATGTTAAAGAAGATATTGAATATGATTATTTTTTTTCAATATTTGGGGGTAATTGGGGTTGGGCAACCTGGAAACGGGCATGGGTATATTTTACAGATAATATTAAACCAATGATGATTGCTAAAAATTGGAAAATAATAAAGCATAATATTAACAATAACAGAGCATATTATACAATTAAAAAAAATTTAAAGTCAAAAGAAGCAAAGATTCAAATGGACACGAGTGCATGGGACTATCAATGGTTGTTTATTCGAAGCCTAATGAATAAAAAAACAATAGTACCAAAATATAATTTAGTTTCAAATATTGGATTTGGTTCAGATTCAAGCCATACGTTCGATGAAAATCATCCTTTGGGGAATTTACCGATACATGAATTAGAAGCAACTTTAAAACATCCGGGAGATACGAATGTTTTAAAGACGTATGATAAACAATTTTCATTTTATGTAGTAGCGCCATTTTTTAAAAGAGTGATATTAAGATTAAAAATGATTATAGGAATTAAAATTTGAATGTTTTTATTAAGAAGAATATATAAAAAATATAAATTAAATAAAGTTATTCATAAAAATCATAGGTATATAAAAATCGATGAAACTGCAATGATATTACCTGAGTGTACTATAGAATTTAGAACACAACGAAAATCCCAAAGCATTATTATAGGTAATGATTCAATGATTAATAATAATTTTATATTTGAATCAATAACGGGATCAATTATTATTGGGGAAAGAACATTCATAAATAGTGATACTAATTTAATTTCAATTAATAAAATTGAAATAGGAAACGATGTTGAAATTGCATGGGGGTGTAATATATACGATCATAATTCACATTCGTTTGACTGGAATAATAGGCATAAAGATTTATTTGATATGAGAAATAATTATCAGCAATATGGGGATTTTGTGCGGAATAAAGATTGGACTACAGTAAAAAGCGCCCCAATAAAAATAAACAATAAAGTATGGATTGGTTTTGGTTGTACAATACTAAATGGTGTTACAATCGGCGAAGGAGCTATTATTGGTGCAAAATCAGTTGTACGTGAAGATGTAGAACCATGGGTGGTTGTTGCTGGAAATCCAGCAAAAATTATAAAAAGAATTAGAAAATAATATTTTTAAATATATTGAGGTGATATTATTTTATAAAAACACATGCTGAATATATTTAGCAATATAAAGTTGGCAGGTAAGTAAATGAAAGTATTGTATGATTATCAAATATTTTCGAGCCAGAAATTTGGTAATATTTCACGATATTTTGAGGAATAATAGTAATATTATGAAGATATTATATGATCACCAAGTATTTTCATGGCAGAAGTTTGGTGGGATTTCCCGTTATTTTTATGAATTAATGATGCACAGTCAAGGTCTATTCGATTATGAATTATCAGGAATATTTTCTGATAATGAATATATGGGAACATTAAAAACATATAAAAATTTTTTAATACCATATCAATTTAAAGGGAAGCAAAGAATAGTAAATACACTGAATAGAACACAATCAATTAATTTAATAAAAAAAGCAAAATATGATATCATACATCCTACATATTATGATCCATATATATTGAAATTGAAAAAAACAAATAGAATTCCACTTATCATTGATGTACATGATATGATTTATGAAAAATTTCCGAAAAATTTTAGAAATCCTCAAAAAGTTATAAATAATAAAAGAAAATATTTTATTCGGGCAGATAAGATAGTCGCAACATCAGAAAAAACGAAAGAGGATTTATTATCAATTTATTCTGATATTCCTGAAAATAAGATTGTTGTGATTTATCGTGGAAATACTTTTCCTGTTAATAATATCGAACAAGAAAAAGAAAGATATTTGTTGTTTACCGGAAGTAGACATGGATATAAAAATTTTAATAATTTTATTATTGCAATAGCTCCATTAATGAATAAATATAATTTAAAATTAATTTGTACCGGACAGAAATTTTCCAATAAAGAAATGAGATTATTTGAAAATTATAAAATAGAAAATATGGTTTTTTGTAAAATGGTAACAGATTGTGAATTAATAGAATTATATCGTAAGGCTTCTGCTTTTATCTTTCCATCACTTTACGAAGGATTTGGATTGCCAATTCTTGAAGCCTTTTCTTCTGGGTGCCCGATAATTCTTAGTAATTCTAGCTGTTTTCCCGAAATAGCTGGTGATGCGGCCGAATATTTTGACCCTTGTAGTTTAGAAGATATGCGTGTGGTTATTGAGAAAGTAATAACATCTTCTAGCCTTCGGGAACAATTAATAAGTAAAGGAAAAGAAAGGGTGAAACAATTTTCATGGGAAAGATGTGCTAATGAAACAGCACAGGTATATTCGAGTTTATTAGGGAATGTGCAGCTTGCACGGTAAGGAAAAACAAAATGATGATAAGGAATTGAATATTCATGAATGAAGAACAGGATAACGAAAAAGGGATTAATTTAATTGATGTTCTTGCGATACTTTGGCATCGAAAGGTTATGATAATTGTTACTACTCTTATTGCTATAGTTGGAGTGGTTATATATTCGGTTTTATCCCTCGTCTTGCCTCCTGAAAAATCCCCACTTCCCAATCAATATACTCCTACAGCCCTCATGCTCATTAATAATAGCTCTTCATCAGGTAGTGGTATATCCACTATGCTTAGTGCAAGCGGCCTCGGAGGTTTATCAGCTCTTGCCGGAGTTAATGCTAGTGCATCTTTTAGTGATCTTGCCATTTTTCTTGTTAGTACTAATTCCTTTTTAGATGCAGTAGTTGATGAATTTGACCTTATTACTCAGTATAAAATCGAAAAATTCCCGCGAGCGGAAAGCCGGAAAAAAGTAAAGAAGCAGCTTACTGCATCCTATGATGAGAAAAGCGGTGTTTTTAGCCTTAGTTTTACCGATATTAATCCGGTTTTTGTGCAGCAAGTGGTTAATTTCTGTATGCATTATCTTGAAGCCTGGTTTAACGAATTGGGCCTTGATAAAAATAAGCTGGAACGGGAAAACCTGGAACGAAACATCGAAAATACCTTCCGGGAAATACAAAATTTGGAGCAGGAAAGCCAGAAATTGGGTGTTTCGGTTACCGGTGGTGGGGCGGCAGCGACTATACCCTCAATAGCCTTAGAACAGCGCCGTATTGCCTTGGAATTGGGCGCCCAACAGCAGGTTTATACTCAGCTTAAAGTCCAGTATGAACTTCTGAAAGTAACCATGGCCAGCGAAAAGCCGGTTTTCCAAATCCTTGAAATGGCCGAAATTCCGGACCAGAAATCCGGTCCGAACCGGGGAATGCTTTGCATTATCGTAACCTTTGCTGCCGGTTTTTTTTCAGTGTTCCTCGCCTTTATTATGAATGCTATCGCTAATATCAGAAAAGACCCTGAAGCCATGGCAAAACTGCGGGGGACCCATACTTGAAACTGCGATTAATTATTCTTCGTTTTGCTATCTATTTATGCCTCAATAATTCTGGTGAAAACAATGAAAAATAAAAACTGGTTGTACCTATTTATTTCTGTTATGCCGCCATTTATATTTATGTTTTATTTTTATGCAAGAAATTCTTCATATCTGAATTACTGGCATGTTTTTATTGTGGCGATAACTTTAGCATTTTGTGGTGCTATTTTTTATTGGATTGTTGCCTTGGTTGGAAAATCGTCACAGGCAGCATCGCTTATGATAGTTGTTTTTTGGATATTATTTTTTATCATTGGAAATATTTATAGAAAAATATTACTTCCAATAGTTGTACGTTTATCCAGGTTGTCCAGATATTCAATATTGTTTATATTGATAATTTTGTTTTTAGTTGTCGTGTTTTGTATTGGACATCGGTTACGAAAAAAAGAACCATTTTTATTTATAGCTGTATTTGAAGCGGCTATATTTTTGTTGAATATTGTCCCTGCAACTTTTTCATTTGTTTCAAGTAAGAATTCGCCCGTTTCTGATTTAGGTTACGTAAAAACATTTAACATTGACTCTGATACTCTAACCCCCAATATATATTGGTTGTTTATGGACGGCATGCTGGGATTCAAAGCTATGGAAGACCTCTTTGACGATTCTCAGTTGAAATTTGAATCTCACTTAATAGAGCGCGGTTTTCTTGTTAACCGTGAGGCACAGTTCGAAATAGGTCATGCCACTGTCAGAGCTGTTCCAGCATTAATGAGTCCTAATTATTATGACTCAACCATGACCCCTATACTGACATCAATTAATCTGGATAATTATGATTCGTCCCAGAAGTCTTTAACGAACTTGGATACGATTTTTGGACGGCGAAACAATGAGTTGCTTCTGGGATTTAATGCCAGAGGCTATCAAACAAATATTCTCGCAATTAGCCTCACTAGATATTTTTATCCAGTGACGACACATTATTATATTAATGGGAAAGAATTAAAAATAAACGGTATGGATGTTTCGGAGCTTGCAAGTATTAACCAACTAGAGGAACTTTTTGAGCTTCTAGAAAACACGGCGCTTTCCGGTCTCATTTTTACACATATAATAATTCCTTTTATTGGGAAATTTAAGGATAACTCGATGGAAATGATAAATATAAAATCATCTGGTATTGATAAAAAATCAATCTACGGAGCTGCTTATCCAGGCGGCGATACTTGGCATATTGACGCTTTAGCTAAAATAATGGAAAGACCGGAACCGCAAATATGCATCATACATGATTCAAAAGCTCATTTTCCTTTTTATTTAAATGAAGATGGTTCTACTGCTGCCAGAACAGAAAGAACGATTTTGGACCCTTATAATTATCCACCTCAGCATCGTTATGTAAGAAATATGCTGGTTAACTTTATTGACCTGATTATTGCTTCAGATCCTGATGCAGTAATCGTGATACAGGCTGATCATGGTTTGCATAGTGAAGAAACCCGGAAACAAATGCTTGCGATATCTGGCGGTGACGCAGAAAAAGTACGGTTAATGCAAAATCAGACAATGAGCGCGGTAAGGATACCGGAACGTTGGGGCGGTTTGGATGTGCCACTTGATCCGCTTAATATTACCCGGGAATTGGTCAATCGGTATGTTGGCCCTAATTATGAATTATTGGATGCCCATCCATAATAATATCGTTAGAGAAAGATAAGGAGAAATTTATGTACCTTGATCCAGGTTTTGGGAGCATGGTTATTCAGTTGCTTATCGCGGGAATCGCTGCTGCGGGTTCTTTTTTTTATATTTTTCGGCAAAAACTAAAGATATTTTTTATCCGGCTAAGAAATAAAAAAAACAAAAGCAAGGCGGAAGAAGATGTAACTCCCGCTAAATTCGAATAAGTAGACGGCGTATGATATCGATTGATACGGCAAAGCAAGAGAACGAATTTAGTTCCTTTCGGGACCCCTCGGGCTTGGTATTTGAACATGATGGTCTGGTTTACCGGAAAATATACCCCGTATATATGAACCAGTACCGGCACTTGATGTCTTCTGGTTTATATGATGCGTTAATTACAGCACGGCTATTGGTCCCCCATGAGACAGTCAATCAGGAAAATCTTAATGAACTGCTGATCCTTCCTGAACAGGTGCCTTTTATTTCATATCCCTATGAATGGTGTTTTGAACAGTACCAGGATGCTGCTTTAACAACCCTGCGTATACAGCTTCTAGCCATGCAGTTTGGCATGGCCCTGAAAGATGCAAGCGCCTATAATATCCAGTTTATAAACGGGCACGCTGTGCTTATAGACACCCTGTCCTTTGAAATGTATAAAGAAGGCCCATGGGTTGCATACGGGCAATTTTGCAGACATTTTTTTGCACCCCTGATGCTTATGCTCCATGTGGATCAGCGTATGGGTAAACTGATGCAGGAGTATATTGACGGTATCCCCCTGGACCTTGCGGATCGGCTATTGCGAGGGAAAGGCGGGTTTGCCGCATGGCAGCATATACACATTCATGCCATGGCGGTGACTCGCTACGGGCAGGCAGGAGGGAAAGCAGGGGAGCCGCCTCGGCTAACTCTCAGTAAAGCTATGCTTGTTGCGATGATTGAGTCGCTGATACGTTCAGTACAGAGCTTGAAGCCTAAAAAACAGATTACCGAATGGGGGGATTATTATTCTGCCACGAATTATACCGATAATTCTGCGCAGCAGAAAGAAGCTCTTGTCGGGCGTTATCTGGACAGGACTGCCCCCGTTTCTCTGGTGTGGGATTTTGGCGCCAATGACGGGCGGTATTCCCGGTGTGCCATAGGCCAGGGCGCGTATGCCGTTGCATTTGATATTGATCCGGTTGCGGTAAGCCGGAATTACTTTGCTGCCCGAAAATCGGGGGAGAAAATGCTGCCCTTGTTGCTTGACCTGACCTGCCCGAGTCCCGCCATCGGCTTTGCAAACAGGGAACGCAAAACTATTGCCCAACGGAAGAGGCCGGATGTAGTCCTGATGCTGGCGGTAGTACACCATTTGGCTATTTCAAATAATTTGCCATTAGAGATGTTGGCAGCATGGCTGTCATCATTATGTAAATATCTTATTATTGAGTTTGTGCCAAAAAGCGATTCACAGGTTGGACTATTGCTAAAAACACGCATTGATATATTTCCCGATTACCACGAGAAGGGGTTCGAATTGGCTTTTAGCAAGTATTTTCAATTATGTAAAAAGACATTGATACCGCAAAGCGAACGTACTTTGTATTTATTTAAGGCCACCTAAAAACTATAATTGTCCCAAGATAAAAAATGGCGATTGATCAAAATAATTTTAAGGGTAATTTTATAGTAAACTGTTCAAAGTTTTCAAGGAAAATGATATTACAAAATTTTCGGCTGATGAAATTACGGGGGACCCACACTTGAAGCGGCAAATGATAGGTTTGTTCTTTTTACTTATACCTTTGAGTGCCTTTGCACAAGAGACCAGTGTTACCGAAGCAGCGCGGCAATCCAATGCTTTACAGCAATCCGCCCAGTTAGCCCTCTCCAGCCCCGATTACCGGGTCACTGCCGGGGACATCTATACCCTGGAATATGCCGCCGGTACCGTCCCTGTGGTCTACAAGATCGTCGTGGATACCAGTTACCGCATTAAGGTCTCTAATCTGGGCGTGATTAACGCCGCCGGGAAAAGTTACCAGCAGCTTAAGGCCGAAGTCGAAGCCATCGTTACCAACAACTACCCCTTAAGCGGGGGCCAGCTGGTCCTCACCTCCCCGGCGTCCTTCCGGGTCCAGATCGCCGGGGAGGTGCAAAATTCTCGGGAAGTCGTAACCTGGGCCTTAGCCCGGCTTTCCGGTCTCTTAGGCGACGAAAACCTAACCCCCTATTCCTCTCTTAGGGATGTGTCGGTAACATCCCTGAATGGCCAAACCCGGGCCTATGACCTCTTTAAGGCCCAGCGCTTCGGGGATATGTCCCAGGACCCCTATCTCCGCCCCGGGGATGTGATTACGGTGAACCATATTACCCGGGTGGTCTCCGTGACTGGGGAAGTGGAACGTCCTGGGGAATATCAGTTGCTGCCCGGGGAAAGCCTCCAGGAACTGGTTGCCTACTATGCCAGCGGACTCTCCCCGATAGCCGACCCTTCCCGGATAGAACTGGTGCGGCAGGTGGGGAGCGCTGTCGATTCAGGGGATAAGATCTACCTGACCCGGGATGCTATTAATTCAGGTTACCCCTTGCAGCATCTGGACACTATTCGGGTTCCTTCGATCGCTGAACTTATTCCGGTAATGTTTGTGGAGGGGGCGGTCCGGGTGACCGAAGAGGGGGACGAGCTGACCACCGCTACCCGGCTGACGATCCGGTTCAATGCAGGGGAGAACTACGCTTCCCTGGTACAGCGGAACCAGGCCTGGTTCTCGGCTATTTCGGACACTAAAAACGCCTACCTCATCCGGGGGGCTGAACGTATTCCCTTAAACCTGAATCCTATGCTCTATGATTCGTCGTACCGCAGTCAGTATTTGGTGGAGCATAACGATACCCTGATCATTCCCTTCCGGCAGTACTTTGTAACGGTGTCCGGTGCGGTCTATTCGCCGGGGCGCTTCCCCTACATTCCTGACCGGTCCTGGGACTACTATATCGGCTTGGCCGGGGGCTTTCTTCCGGAACGAAATACCCGCGAGAAAGTGGATATCGTGGACCTGGCGGGGAAGAAGCTGACGAAGAAGGATATTATTACCCCGGAAACGAACATCACCGCTCGGGCGAACAGCGGACTGTATTATTTTAACCAGTATGGGCCGGTAATTACCACCGTGTTGTCTGTTGTTTCTACCTTTATTACCGTTACTCTGCTTATTACGCAGTAAATGCCATCTTATCTTCTTGTCTTTTGCCATCTAAAATTGACCATGAATTTGGATATTTTTCGTGTATAATGAAACCAATAGTATAGGTAATACGCGTTTTGATTACGTTGATGTATTAAGGGGTATTGCAGTTTTAGGAGTAATAGCAGTACATACTGGTCAACATGGAAATATTACTGTTCCTGATTTGATAAAGCCTGTCATTAATAATGGCCAAATGGGTGTACAACTTTTTTATCTAACCAGTGCTTTTACACTTTTCTTGTCATTGAAAACACGCTTTTCACATGAACATTTCCCTATTAGAAATTTTTTTATTAGAAGATATTTTAGAATTGCACCAATGTTTTATATAGCAATCATTGTTTATTATTTCGGATCGAATCAGCCGGGAATTACAGTGTGGAATATTTTAGCGCATTTTACATTTTTACATGGTTTTAGGCCTTCGTGGATTAATACATTAGTTCCTGGAGGTTGGTCTGTTGGTGTTGAGATGATATTTTATGCATTAATGCCTATAATATTTTATAAAGTAAATAATATAAATAGTGCTACAAAATTACTGCTAATTTCAATAATATTGATCCCGTTTTATGTGTTGTTGTCAACAATAATTTCAGTTGGTGATTTTGGCTATTATTGGTATCAATTTTTTCCTAATCAATTACCTTTGTTTTGTTTGGGAATAATTATGTATTTTATCATTATTGAAAATAAAAGTTTGTGGGAAGTATCAAAAAGAACTTTGTTATTATTAAGCCTGTGTATATTGGGACTATTGTTTACCGGAGTAGGATCACATGTTTTATTTGGAATAGGGTTTTTGTTATTTTCAATTTCTCTGAGCCATGATAAATTAAAAATATTTGTAAACCCATTTTTTATTTATTTAGGTAAAATAAGCTTCAGTATGTATTTAGTACATTTTGGAGTATTAAAAATATTGACAAAAATAAAATTTATAGATTATGTAAATAATGGCATAATAAATTATATTATTAGGTTTGTTATCGTTACATTAATAGCAGCAATAATATCATCCGTGTCATATAATATTATTGAGAAACCATTTCAAAAAATAGGGGCTAAAATTATAAAAAAAATGGAGAGGTAACAATGCGCTTTTCGTTGTTTTCCTGGTGTTTTTATTTCCTTTAAAAATGACATTATTCAGAAAAATGTCCCGCCTATATTCTCCCCTGTCCTTACTTGGAGCGAATATACCCCACTGCTTACGTACTTGCTGCGGGGTATGTTGATTAATTCTTGTCCTTCCCGGCTTCCAGCAGCTTGCGCTTAAGCTCTGCAATCGTCTAGTCCGGACCTGTAGTCCATGGCCGCCTTCTCACGGAATAGAGTCCGCGCCCATAGTTCCCCTATCAGGGCTGCCATCTTTTCGACATTCCTATACTTGAAAAATATAGCCCACTTTTGGTCAGCAGGCAATACGGACATATCCTTTTTGCCGCTTACACAATCCTCGCCGTATCTGCTTGTAAGATTCACCCCGCTTTGCTTGGCCAGAGAGCATGCGGGTATAAGTGGGATAGCTTGATGAATACGTGTATGTTGTTCTCTCGAGAATGACATATTTTAAAAAAATGTCATAATAAAGTGAACTTTCCCGCCTATCTCTCCCTTGTCCATGTTTAAAATACTTGACAAATATGGCTATAGTGGCTAATATTTGAATCATGATAACTGTAGGCGTTAAAAATTTAAAGGATCAGCTTTCCCTGTATTTACAATATGTCAAAAATGGGGAAAAGGTCATTATTACAGAGCATAATAAAATTATTGCTGAATTATCGGTTCCTGCCCAAAAAGATGCTATATCAACATTTGAACAAAAGTTAGTTCAGTTAAGCGAAGAAGGGAAAGTAATACTTGCCAAAAGAACTATTTCATTAGTAAAAAAACCTAGGATAAAAGAAAAATTGGATTATATATCGGTTCTAAATGAAATACGGTCGGATAGAATATAATGATAGCATATTTTGACTCATCAATTCTTTTAGCAATATTGTTTAATGAAGAACGACAGGATGAAGCATATTCATATTGGTCAGATGCAACCACTAAAGTTAGTTCAATATTATTAAAGATTGAAACTATAATATCATTACGAAGAATGTATGAACTTAATAAAAAAAAATTAAATAGTAGTTGGTTGAGTGAAAAGACCAAAGAATTGGATGAATATTTGGCTGAAATAAACTATCGAATTATCGATGAAGAAATGGAACAATTTATATACCTAAAAAAAGAATTATCAAAATGCCGTTCTTTGGACGCAATACATATAGCCACAGCTTTGATGTATAGAGAAAACAATAACAATGAAAATATAAAATTATATAGTTTTGATAATGCCATGCATGAACTTGCAGTACACTATAAATTTGGAACAAATAAAATATGAGAATGCTGATTGTGGGTTCTTGGCCCCGGTTTTGGATGGGCATTTTCCGATGGCCTTTATTTCTCCCGAGAATGACATATTTTAAAAAAATGTCATGATAAAGAAAAATATCCCGTCTATATTCTCCCTTGTCTATGCTTGGAACGAAGATGCCCCGCTGTTTGCGTTGCTGCGGGGTATCTTCGTTAATTATTATCCTTACCGGCTTCCAGCAGCTTGCGCTTAAGCTCTTCAATGTGATACCCCTGTTTTCAAAAGTCTTGGAAAAAGGCTGCTGCCCGTATATGTATGCAAAATATCGCATAAAAATACACCCCCCGACCGGCTCTTTATTGACATATAAAGAAAATACGGACATACTCCAAGTATTACAGGAGGAGTATGTGATGAAAAAATTGATAAACATTGCCGGCCTGGTTCTGGCTGGTCTGGTTTTGGTCCAGGGGGCCTTTGCCGGAGGCAAACAGCAGACCGAGGGGCTGACTATTAAAAGCGGGACTCTTTTGGTGGGTATGGAAATCGGCTATCCCCCCATGGAGTATTTTGATACCAACGGGACTACCCCTATCGGCTTTGATGTTCAGTTGAGCAAAGCCCTGGCGGAGAAGCTTGGTCTCAAAATTGAGTATGTGGATACCGCCTGGGACGGGATTTTCGCCGGGGTGAATACGGGCAAATATGACCTGATCATGTCTTCGGTCACCATCACTGAGGAACGACTCAAGGCCTTTAATTTTTCCAAGCCCTATATCCAGAATGCCCAGGCAATAGTGCTTCTCAGGGGATCTCCGGTACAGCCTAGGTCCCTAGAAGAACTCAAAGGGCTGCGGGTGGCCTATCAGGCAGAGACCACCTCGGACGATATCATGACTGAAATGGCGGAAGGGGGCTTGCAGTTCACCGCCCTGGAGTACGATAAGGTTATCAATGCTTTTGATGAACTGCGGCTCGGCCGGGCAGACGCTATAGTCTGCGACAGCGTAGTTGCCTACTTCTATACCGCCCAGCCGGGGAATAATTTCCAGATCGTCTGGGAAGGTTCCGGTGAAGAGCTGGGGATTTGCCTCAAAAAGGGGAACACTGCCCTTACCACGGCAGTCCAGGGCGCCCTGGATCAGTTATATGCCGACGGTACCATCCAGAAAATTTCCCAGAACGTGTTCGGCAGCGATCTGGTTTCTTCAGTGCATAAATAACGGCTCCGGCGGAGGAATATGAGTCCCATTCAGAAAATTATATCCTGGATTCCTCCGCTTCTGTCCGGCGCCAGGGTTACTATCGCCCTCACCATTCTGTCGGTTTCTGCGGGACTGGTGTTGAGCCTGTTCCTTGCCCTGGGCAAGATGTCAAAGAACGCCATCACCAACAAACTATGCAGCGCCTATGTGTTTTTTTTCCGGGGGACCCCCCTTTTAATGCAGCTCTACTTTATCTACTACGGGCTCCCGGAAATTACCCCCTACCTGACGATCAACAACCGCTTCATTGCGGCCTTCATCGCCTTCGCCCTCAACTCTGCTGCTTACTGCGCGGAGATTATCCGGGCGGCGATCCAGAGCATCGACAAGGGGCAGTTTGAGGCATCCCGGGCTCTGGGGCTTTCCTACGCCCAGACCATGCGGCTGGTGATCATTCCCCAGTCCATACGCCGGCTCATACCCCCGGTGGGGAACGAGTTCATTATGATACTAAAGGACGCTTCCCTGGTGTCGATCATCGCCCTGACCGATATCACCAAGGTGACCCGGTCCATATCATCCTCCTCCGCCACTGCCCTGGTGTATATCCCCGCAATGATACTGTACCTGATAATAACCGCTGTTTTTTCCTTCGTGTTTCACAAAATGGAAAAAAAGTACTCGGTGTATATATGATCGGAGTATCTCCATGTCAATGATCAAAACCCAGGATGTCTGTAAAACCTTCCATTCCCGTACCACCGGAAAACCTTTGGATGTATTGAAGAACGTTTCTCTCACGGTAGAACAGAAGGAAGTGGTCTGTATCATCGGCCCCTCGGGGGCGGGAAAATCAACCTTCCTGCGCTCTCTCAACCACCTGGAAAAGATCGACAGTGGTAAGATTTATATCGAGGATAAGCTGCTCTTTGACTGCGCCAACGGAGTGGACACACTAAAACTGCCCCATGCAGAACGGGTTAAAGCCCTGCTTGAAGTAGGAATGGTGTTTCAGAGTTTCAACCTTTTCCCCCATAAAACCGCGGTAGAAAACCTGATCCTAGCCCCCATGCACGTGCGGAAACTCACTGAGGCGGAAGCCCGCGAAAGGGCCCGCTCTCTCCTGGATCGGGTTGGCTTGGCGGACAAGACCGACGCCTACCCATCCCAACTGTCAGGCGGCCAGCAGCAGCGGGTTGCCATAGCCCGGGCCCTGGCCATGGAACCGAAGATCATGCTCTTCGACGAACCCACTTCCGCCCTGGACCCGGAACTGGTGGGAGAGGTCCTTTCGGTCATGAAGAGCTTGGCCCAGGGGGGGATGACCATGCTGGTGGTTACCCACGAGATGAACTTCGCCCGGGATGTGGCGGACCGAGTAATATTCATGTACGAAGGTTCAGTCCTGGAAAGCGGCCATCCCAGGGAAATGTTTACCAATCCTACCAATGAAAGAACCCGGCAATTTTTACAGAGTGTGCTTTAGGAAGTTCCTTTAAGGGGATCTTTAGATCATATAATCAAAAACCCCGTCCTGTTGAAATTCTTTATGCTCCCACTTATTCTGCTGCTCATCAGACATGAACTGGAGCTCAGGGTTTTTAACACTGACCTTGGTTTTTTCCGGGACTGACTTGGTGACAAAAGCGTTACTGCCTATGACCACCCCTTCCCCGATGATAGTATTGCCCCCGAGTATCGAAGCCCCGGAGTAAATAGTAACGTGGTCCTCAATGGTGGGATGGCGTTTCACTTCTTTCAGAACCTGACCTCCCCGGGTGGAAAGGGCCCCCAGGGTAACCCCCTGGTAGAGCTTCACGAAGTTGCCAATGATAGTGGTTTCCCCAATAACGATGCCCGTACCGTGGTCAATAAAAAAGTGATGCCCGATGGTCGCCCCGGGATGTATGTCGATGCCGGTGATATTGTGGGCATGCTCGGTCATGATCCGGGGGATCAGCGGGACACCCAGTTTGTAAAGTTCATGGGCCAGCCGGTTGACGGTGATGGCGTAAATCCCCGGGTAGGAGGAGATGATCTCGTCCTTGTTGTAGGCTGCCGGGTCTCCGTCATAGGCGGCGGATACGTCGGTCGCCAGTACATCCCGCAGATCCGGCAGGGTCGATAAAAAGGCAAAGCTCAGTTCCGATGCCCGGGCTGAGCGGAGATCCTCGTCTGCCTGGGGGGGATTTTGAAAACGCAGTGCCCGGGCTATCTGTTTTGTAAGATTATAATTTACATCGTCCAGCAATTCTCCGGTATGGTACTCTATCAGGCCTCCGGAGATATTTTTTTTGCCAAAATAACCGGGAAAGATGAGGCACCGCAGTTTTTCTGTCAACTCAATAATAAGGGATCTGTTCAGCTGTTCGGCGGTATCAAACTTGATGATCTCCACATTATCGTAATAGCTCTTTACCAGAGCGTCGACCAGAAACTTCATTTTGGTATCAACAATCTTTCCCATTTTTATTACCTTTAATGCCGGTGTACCAGGGTGTACAATGCCTGTACCAGGGCGTCTATTTCCCCGGGGGTATTGTAGAACGCCACGGAAGGCCGCACGGTTCCCTCCAGCCCAAAATTACGCAGTACCGGCTGGGCGCAATGATGCCCTGCCCGGACGGCGATGCCCTGGGTGTTGAGGTACTTGCCTACTTCTTCATTGTCATAACCTTCAAGTACGAAGGAGAGGACACTGGCTTTCTGCGGGGCGGTACCGATGAGGCGCAGCCCTGGAACCTTTGCCAGTTCTGCCATGCCGTATTGGACCAACTCGTGTTCATAGGCGCCGATGTTTGCGATACCTATGGCGCTCACATAGTCCAGCGCTGCCCCCAGGCCTACTGCGTCGGCGATATTCCCCGTACCAGCCTCGAACTTGTTTGGAGGTTTCTGATACAGGGTCCGCTCAAAGGTTACGTCGGCGATCATGTTGCCGCCCCCCTGGTAGGGTTTGGCCGCTTCCAGTACCTCGGTCTTGCCGTAGAGAACCCCTATCCCGGTGGGCGCAAAGATCTTGTGCCCTGAAAAGACAAAGAAGTCCGCATCCAGCGCAGTAACATTAACCGGCATGTGGGAAACCGACTGGGCGCCATCAATGAGAATCCGTACTCCCTGGGCGTGGGCAATATGGATCATCTCCTCCACCGGGGCTATGGTCCCCAGGGCGTTTGATACCTGGGTGGCAGCCACAAATTTTGTGCGGTGATTGAAGAGCCTGGAATATTCCGAAAGGATGATCTGCCCTACCTTGTCAATGGGGGCTACCCGTATTACTGCGCCGGTTTCTTCCGCAA
This sequence comes from Treponema primitia ZAS-2, assembly GCF_000214375.1. Lineage (NCBI taxonomy): Bacteria > Pseudomonadati > Spirochaetota > Spirochaetia > Treponematales > Treponemataceae > Treponema > Treponema primitia. Next base: position 457,906 of record NC_015578.1, read on the forward strand.
TGAGCTGCCAGGGCACGATATTGGCGTGGTGTTCCAGTATGGTCAGGATGATCTCATCCCCGGGCCTGAGCAGCTGCTTTACATAAGCCTGGGCCGCAAGGTTGATCCCCTCGGTGGTTCCCCGCACAAAAACGATGTTGTCCGCCGAAGCTGCGCCGATAAACCGGGCGACTTTCCCCCGGGCGCCCTCATAGGCATCGGTGGACCGGGCTGCCAGTTCGTGGGCCCCCCGGTGCACGTTGGAATTTTCGTGTTCGTAAAACTGTGTGAGCCGGTCTATCACCTGCCGGGGTTTCTGGGTGGTGGCGGCATTGTCCAGCCAAACCAGGTCCCTGCCGTTTATCTTTTCTGCCAGTATAGGGAAATCTTTCCGTATCTCCCCCACATTCCTGGTTCCCACATAGAGACTCCGTCCCGGTTCAGGAGAAACGGCGGGGCTTGCAGCAGCGGCAGGAGAGGGCGCCGGCAAAGGCCGATCCTCCGGGAGCACCCGGGGGCTATAAGCTGTAGACGCTGCTGGTTTCTCAACACCGGTGAATGCCGAAGTATCGCTCACCGCTGCGGCGGTCCTGCCGGAATTATCCGCCGGGTCAGCCAGGATACTGCCTATTTCAAGGCTTTCGTTCAGGACCCGCAGCAAATCTGTTTCAGTCAGGGCGCCGGGTGCGGCTGATGCCGGCGTATATTGCCCGGCGGCTTGTGTCGGCGCATACTGGCCGGCGTAGGGCACTACTGATGGCGTATACTGCCCGGTAGAAGGCACGCCTGCCTGTGTCGGCACATACTGATCGGCGTAGGGCACTGCTGGTGTCACATACTGCCCGGCAGAAGGCGCACTGGCTTGTGTCGGCGCATACTGCCCAAGTTGACCCGTGTAGGGATCAGCAGCAGCCGCCCCTCCCGCCTGATCCGCTGCCCCCGAGGGAGCGGCGAATTCCGGAAAGTAGGCCAAGGCCCAGTTAGCGATCTCCGCAGCACTGGGAAGGCCAGGCACACCGGAACTCAGGTATTCACCTGGCACTTCCGGCAAAGCCTCCCGCGGATTAGGCGTAGTCATAGTAATCACCCACCTCTACCTCTTCCAATACTGCAATGGAGTCATCCGCGAGGATGGCGGCGGAGCAATACAGGGAAAGGAGATAGGAGGCAACGCCGTTGTCGTCAATACCCCGGAAACGGACCGAGAGCCCCCGGGACTGTTCGCCGGGAAGGCCCGCCTGATACAGGCCGATAACTCCCCGCTTGGATTCGCCGGTGCGGACCAGGAGTATATTGGTTTTCCCTGCCTTGCCCTTGGGGTCCTTGAGGCCGTCAACAAAAAGTTTGTTTGTAGGGATGATGGGAATCCCCCGCCATGCAATAAAAGTGCCCCCTGCGATGTTAACCGTAACCGGCGGAACCCCCCGCTTGGTGCATTCCCGCTCAAAGGCGGCGATTGCCCTGGGGTGGGCCAGGAAGAAGGATGGGTCCTTCCACACTTTAGAGATCAGTTCATCCAGATCATCCGGCATGGGCCTGCCGTAGCGGGGCTTAACCCGTTGATTGTCAGTAATATTGTTCAGTAGCCCGTAATCATCACTGTTAATAAGCTGGCTTTCCTGCCGTTCCTTGAGGCTTTCAATGCCCAGGGCTAGCTGTTCTTTAACTTGATCGTAGGGGGCGCTGTATACATCAGAAACCTTGGTGTCCACATTAATAATGGTGGCAATAGAATTAAGCTGATACTCCCGGGGCTTGGTCTGGTATTCGACATAGCCCTTAGGAATCACCACCTTCTTGGGATCCTGGCTGCAAAGTACATCCAGGGGTGCATCCCCTTCAACAACCCTGTTCACCCGGTAGATACCCGCTTCCAGGCCCTTGAATTCCAGAAGCCTGGCAAGCCACTTGGGTGTCAGTGCCCCGTACTGGGGCGGCGTCTTAGTAACATTAGCGAGCTGATAAGCTGCCTCTTTCCCTAACGCGTTTAACAAATTTTTCTCAGCCATGATAGTCTCCTTTTATATTTAGGCCTGTACAGACCCACACATTTGCATACGCAAATGCCTATTAATAAATCGGTAGGGAAGTATCCACCTCTCTGGCCCCGCCTAATAATGCACGCGAACCGGTGAGCGTGTTATCGAAAAACGGTAACACGGCGTTGGGCTCAATAAATGGGAACACTTGGATCCACTTCCTTAGCCCAGGCGTTTATGCCGTCCTTAAGATTCAGAAGCCGGCCTGTATAACCTGCTTCCCTGAGGGCGCGGATGGCGAAAATGCTCCGCTGCCCGATTTTACAGATGAACACCGCATCCACTGCGGGATCAAACTCATCAATGCGCCTGGTCATCTGCCCCAGGGGTATGACCTTGGCCTGGGGGAACTTGACGATGGCCCGCTCGTGGGGTTCCCGGGTGTCGATTATCTGGATAGGATCATTCCTGTCCAGCCTATCCTTCAATTCTGTCGCAGTAATACTTTCTATGGGCACTTCGTCGTTATTTTTCTTGAGCCCACAGAATTGTTCATAGTCGATAAGCTCATGGATGGTAGGCTCCTTGCCACAAACAGGGCAAAGAGGATCCTTATCCAGCTTGAGTTCCCGAAACTTCATTTTCCATGCGTCGAAAAGGAGGAGCCTCCCGGTAAGGCTGTCTGCGCCTCCCACAATAAGCTTGATCACCTCGTTGGCTTGTATGGTGCCCACGATCCCCGGCAACACCCCTACTACGCCACCCTCGGCGCAGGAAGGGACCAGCCCCGGCGGGGGCGGTTCCGGGTAGAGGCAGCGGTAGCAGGGACCTTCTTTGGCGTAGAACACCGAAGCCTGGCCCTCAAACTGGAAGATGGAGCCGTACACATTGGGTATTCCCAGGAGCACGCAGGCATCGTTTACCAGGTACCGGGTCTGGTAATTGTCGGTACCGTCGGCCACCACATCGTAGTCCTTCATTATATCCAGGGCGTTCTCGCTGGTGAGGGCCGTATTATAGGTGACCACATCGCAACCAGGATTGATCCCCTTGATCCGGTCCTTGGCGGAGGCCACCTTGGGCCGCCCCACATCTTTGGTACTGTGTATCACCTGGCGCTGCAAATTGGACTCCTCCACAAAATCAAAGTCCACAATCCCCAGCTTCCCGATTCCCGCAGCGGCCAGGTACATCGCCAGAGGCGCCCCAAGCCCGCCAGTACCCACGATAAGCACCTTTGCCGCCTTGAGCCGCTTTTGCCCCTCAATCCCTATTTCGGGCAGGAGTAGGTGCCGGCTGTAGCGGCCTATCTCGTCGTTGCTGAGATCCGCTAATTCTCTGTCTTTAATAATACTGTCTGCCATCATTAACCTCGGGAGGTCCCCCCGGCAATGGCCGGCACCAGCATGATGGTTCCCCCATCCGCAATTTTAGTATCCAATCCCTGGAGCTTTTTGATATTGGTTTCCTCCACAAATACATTGATGAAAGAACGCAGCTCCTCGCCCTGGTAAAGATGCTGTTTAATATCCGGGTAGGTCCCGGTAAAATTCCGGAGCGCTTCCCCCACAGTGGAACCCTCCGTAGTAACTTCGGATTTGCGATCCGTAAAATTTCTCAGTGCCGTGGGTATCAAAATCGTAACTGCCATGCTCTCTCCTCCTCATAAAACCTTCATGCTTCAATCTTTATCTCTTCCGGCAGAAATTGCTCCCGGTTTGTAGTCAGTTCCCAGCTGGTAAAATCCCCGGCCTTGCCCTTATCCACCGCAGTAATGATGTAGGAATAAAAGGGCAGGGCATATTCCTTGTCATAGTCAGAAGGCCTTGCCGGATGGTCTGGGTGGGAATGGTAAAAGCCCAGCACTTCCAGTTTCCGTTTCCGGGCCTCCAGTTCCGCCTTCATTAAATCCTCAGCCTCGATCCTGAAACGGTGGTACTGTTCCTCAGTCTCCCGGGCGTTCCTGATAGGGATAATGTCTTCAGTATTCCTGCTTCCCCCATCATCGATTGTGCCCAACAGTATCCCGCAGCACTCGTTTGGGTAGGCACTTTCCCCCTCCCGGCGTATTGCCCCTTCCAGTTTTTCTGACAGGAGAATCATTCTCCCGCCTCCCAGAAGGAATCCGAAATATACCGGGAACCGCTGTCCCCCAGAATGGTGACCACCACTGAACCCTTTGGCAAAGTCCGCCCAAGCTGGACGGCGCCTACCACATTGGCTCCAGAGCTTATCCCCACAAAGATACCTTCTTCCCGGGCAAGCCGCCGGGTCATGGCGTAGGCTGCTTCGGTATTCACCTCCACAATCCCTTGGGGCATTTTTTCATCGTAGATCCCCGGCTTGATGGTGCTTCCCATATGCTTGGTCCCTTCGATTCCGTGGAAGGGCGAATCAGGCTGCACCGCGTACACCCGGATATCCTTGTTATAATCCTTAAGCCGCCGGGAGGTTCCCATAAAGGTGCCCGAGGTTCCCAGGCCGGTAATGAAATGGGTAACCCTTCCCCCGGTCTGTTCCCAGATTTCAGACCCCGTGGAGTTGTAGTGGGCCCGCCAGTTGGCATCGTTGTTGTACTGGTTGGGGAAAAAGTACCGCTCCGGGTCCTTAGCCGCCGCTTCCTTAGCCGCCAGAAAGGCCCCATCCGAGCTTTCCAGGGGGCTAGTCTCCACAATTTCCGCCCCGTAGTTCCTGAGTATACGCTTCCGTTCACTGCTGGCATTGGCGGGCAGGTAAATGGTCACCGGATACCCCAGGGCCGCCCCGATCATGGCGTAGGCTATCCCTGTATTGCCGCTGGTGGCGTCGATGATGGTCTTCCCAGGCACAAGTTTCCCGGTTTCCAGCCCCTCAAGGATCATCCCCTTAGCCGCCCTGTCCTTCACAGACCCGCTGGGATTGCAGAATTCTGCCTTGACAAACAGGGTTACCCCGGACATATCTTGAGAAATTTTTTTCAATTCCAAAAGGGGGGTATTCCCCACCAAATCAAGGATATTCATTGTTAGTCCTATTATAAGGGATATTATCCTATAATGTCTATATCTTTAATAGGAAATAAGAACTATGCAATTTATAAGAATTATTATGAATTGCTTCTATATGTAAGTCAATAGGGCATCTTGCATGCCTACGCACAAGGTACTTGTACTATCTCCCTCCCGCCCCCGCTGATACATTCCCCGCCCCTGGGTGTGACAATAAAGGTTTCCTCCGCCCCTGCCATCCCAATGCCGGGAACCCCCTTTTTCGGTTCCAGGGCGATGACCATGTTCTCTTCCAGGGGCTCGTCAAACCCCTTTGCTATGACCGGAAGTTCGTCGATTGTCAGGCCCAGCCCGTGGCCCAGGAATTTTACCCGGTGCGAATTGTCCACCCCCATGAAAGAATCCAGTTCTGCCGGCGAAAGGGAAGCCATGATGTCGGCGTAGATCTTCGAAGGGATTTCCCCGGGCCGTAAGCGTTCCGCGGTCCGGTGGAGTATATCCAGGCAGAGCCGGTGAGCCGCAGCCAGTTCCGCCGGGGGCTCGGCGCCGAACATATAGACCTGGGTCTTGTCCGAGTGGTAGCCGTTGATACTGAACCCTGTGTCCAGAAACACCGGGTTTCCAAGTTTCAGCCGCCGCTTGCTGTCCGCTGTCAGGGGCGCGGCGGCGCTGTTCCCCCTGCCACCCCCGGGCCCGTCAAAATTTGAGGGGTACAGGGCATTGGTCCCGAAGCCCACCTGGGCGGTGTCAAATTCAACCTGGTCCTGGTGGAAGCGCACCAGTCCCTGAAAGCCCAATTGGTACATGGCATTGGCCAGCTCTCCGATAAATTCCGCCTCAGAGATTCCCTCATGTAGCATGGCCGGGGCTTTTTCCTCCAGCAGTATCCGGTGCTGTTCCGCAGTCCGCCTGATCCAGTAAAGCTCGTAGGGGCTTTTGACGCTCCTCTGCTTTCGTATCAAGGAATCAAGGAAGCCGGTGGAGCTAAAGTGAAAGTACTTTTTCAGTCGTTCCAGGGTGACTACCGGCATGAGGTCCCCTTCTATATAAAGAGCCCCCAGTTCCGGCCCCAGTATCGCCGCAAGGTCCTGGTAACTGGTGAAGGGGACAATATCCCGAATCGGCGATTCCTCCCTTGCCCTGGCATAGCTCCGCCTGACCCCGTATAAACAGCTTCCATCCTTGCGGATGAACAGGATGCCATTCTGCATGGTCCCGGTAAAGTAATACTGGTTTACATGGCTGGTGAAAATCGCCGTGTCCCAGCCGGGCCTGGCCTGTTCCATCAGCGCGACAAAACGGGCACGCCGTCCCTCAAGTTCCTGTACTTCCAGCGAAGCTTCCGGTGATAGTGTCAATTCCATTTGTCATATCCTTTTCGCCATCTTACAGAACAAGGGTAAATTTTGCAATAAGTTAGGGCAATCACTAATAATTGATTCTTGTCATGACAATATCATATAAATAGTTGATTTATAATACAGCAACTTTTGCCATATACTAGAAGTCAAACAAGGGCAACTGTAAACCAGCCCCATCCTGGTCTGAAAGCATACGCCGTACCCGTTTGGGATCCTCCACTGAATCGATAAAGGCCCCTGAAAGGGTGATGAAGTACCGCGCCCGTTTGAGGACAACCCCCAGGCGCCGGAGCCCGTCAAAACTAAGGGACCGGTTCCGCCGCAGTTCCAGGATGCGCCGGGCCGAGGTAGCCCCGACTCCGGGGACCCGGAGCAGTTCCTCGTAGTCTGCCCTTTGCAGGTCCACCGGGAAGCGGGTCAGGTGCCGGAGAGCCCAGGCGGTTTTGGGGTCCACACTGCGATCCAGGTAAGGGGCATCCTCCAGAATTTCCCCAGCTTCAAAGTGGTAGAACCGGATAAGCCAGTCCGCCTGGTAGAGCCGGTGCTCCCGGGCCATCAAGGTTCTTGGGGCCCCCGCTTGATCCGTGATCAGGGGCGGTCCGGGGATTTCCGGCAGCCGGGGGTCCGGGATACCCCCATTGCCGTTTACCCCCACGGGGATGAAGGCGGAGTAGTAGACCCGGCGCATGGAAAATTTGCGGTACAGGGCGCTGGAAAGATTGATGATGGTCTGGTCGTCCTCTTCGCTGGCCCCCACGATGAGCTGGGTACTTTGCCCTGCCGGGGCAAACACCGGGACGGGGCTCGCCTTCCGGGCAAAACTTTTCTGAACATTCCGCCGGTCTTCCTCGTTCTCCGCACTGCTCCGGGACACATCCTCCATGGCGCCGAGTATCACCTTCCCGGATTTTTGGGGCGCCAGGTGCTGGAGGCTTTTATCCGTGGGCAGCTCAATGTTCGCGCTGAGCCGGTCCGCCCAAAGCCCCGCTTCCCGGATCATCTTTTCCCCGCTTCCGGGGATTACTTTTAAGTGTATGTAGCCCCCGAACCCCGCTTCGGTACGAAGCTTTTTCGCCGTACCAATGAGTTTTTCCATAACCATGTCCGGGTCGGTGAAGATACCCGAGGAAAGAAAGAGCCCTTCGATGTAATTACGGCGATAGAACTGGCAGGTAAGGTCCACCAGCTCATCAGTGGTAAAGGCGGTTCGGGGAGTATCCGCCGAGACCCGGTTTACGCAATAGGCGCAGTCAAAGCGGCAGACATTGGAGAAGAGCACCTTGAGTAGGCTCACACAACGGCCGTCTCCGGTCCAACTGTGGCAAACCCCGGCGGGCAGATTTGACCCAAAGCTTGACGCGCCGGATGCATCACCGCCCCTTCCCCGGACTGAGCTGCCCCGCCCCTCGGCAGTCCCGCTTCCACTGGAGGCGCATGAGGCATCGTACTTTGCTGAGGAAGCCAAGACTGACAGCTTTTCTCCCAAATCCATAATCATACTATACATATGTATAGCCTTGGTATCAAGAGGATAAAGAGAAACATGGTGTTCTTTTTTAAAAAAAGCAGTATATTTAGTATAGTCTCAATCAGGAGTTTACTATGTTTGAATATAAGACCCAGGGAACCTGTTCCAGCAAAATCCACTTCGATATCAAGGACGACAAGGTCTGCGACCTTTCCTTTGACGGTGGCTGTGACGGCAATTTAAAGGGCATATCGGTCCTTGCGGATGGTATGGATGCGAATGAACTTATCAAGCGCCTCAAAGGGCTGCGCTGCGGGTCCAAGAATACTTCCTGCCCCGACCAGCTTGCCCATGCCCTTGAACTTGCCCTGAAAGCGGCGCCTGCGTCCTAAAGGGTAGTTCCGGCTTTGCGCCCCTCGGTCATGGCCCTGGCGGCGCTGTACACCGCTTTCTTTTTATAGTCGTTGTTCCAGCGGTTTATCCCGATATAGTCAAAGATCACCGCCCCGGTATGGCGGCAGAAACGGTCCATCTGTTCCAGGCAGCTAAGTGCCCCGTTGCCGCTTCCCCCAGGGGAGGCTACCAACAGTATCTGCTTTCCCGAAAGGACTCCGTTCTGACCGAATTCGCATCTGCGCAGCCGGTCAAAGAAACTCTTGAGGGATTCTGCCATCTCCCCCCAGTAGACCGGGGTGATGAAACAGAGCTGATCCGCCTTTCGCACCGTGTCCTGGGCGGCGCCGAACCCATCCTTTTCAAAGGCGCATTTGTGCTGTTCACGACAGCTCCCCCAACCCTCCCCGCATACATGACAGCGTTCCAGCTTTTCCACGAGCAGGGTTCCTGCGGATGCGCCGCCGTCCTTAGCGCCCCGAAGCGCCTCTTCAGTAACATCCTGGCAGAGCCCGCCGCCCTTGGGGTTACCGGAAATAATCAGGTAATTCATATTGTTCCTCTCTTTTAAAAGGGGCTATGCCCTTTTGGTGAGTATACTATCCTAAAAAGGTCAATGGCAATACAGCACTACTTGCAACGAAATTTTCCACGGACAAACCCAATCACCACAAACACCAGTGAAACTGCCTGTTGTACTATTAGTATTACTTTGCCCTGGATGAACATCAGTGTTCCCATGCTGAGAACCATCAAGGCGTAGAGAAGCCAACCCGCAGGGTTTCTTCGGGCCAGGAAGAAACTACCCAGGAGGAAGCCGATAGTTACGCCTATTTCCAGAACCTGGGAAATTGTGGTGAGACCGCCGAAAGAGTAGAAACTGTACACCAGGCCTGCGAGTATCATTAAATAGGTGAAGATCCGTACTGCCAAATCAACTGCGGGTCGGGCTCTGGGCTGCCCTTTCCAGGCCAAGACTAGGCCGAGTATCAGTGAAGGGGCGCCCCCTGCTTCGTTGGCTGCGGCGATCCAGTTTTGTCTGCCCCCCAGCAGGATGACCCAGGCAGGGAGGCCGAGGATGTATATGAACCAGCCGGCTACGCGCCATTTGCGGTCATTGCGGATGCCTTCGGCATGGGAGAGGAAAATCTTTGCCAGGAGGTAGCCCGCGCCTCCCCAGATTTGCAGAAAGCTGTCCATATCGCCTATTGTAAAGGCCGCTGAAAGAAAAGCATAGACCAGGAAAAAAAATCAACGATTGAAAAAAACCCTTGACCTTATACCTACCGTTCGGTATACTAGAAATATGGACGAAACCGGTGGTACCAGGGAACATATTCTAGGCATTGCCCTGGGGCTTTTTGCCGGCCGGGGCTACGAAGCGGCGGGGGTGCAGGAGATTGTTTCCCAAGCAGGGATTACCAAGCCCACCCTATACTACCACTTCAAAAGTAAGCAGGGCCTTCTGGAAGCCATTGTAGCTGAGTACGGCGCAGTTCTGGCCGAAACGACCCGGAAGGCGGCGGCCTATAACCACGATCTGGTAACAAACCTGACAAGCCTTTTCAGGGAAACCATGAAGTTTGCCCGGGGCAATCCGGATTTTTACCGCCTGATGATGAGCCTTTTTTCCGCCCCCCCGGGAACCGAAGCTTTCCTGGCCGGGACCGGACTGCGCCGTCAGCTTGTGGGGATCCTGGAGGAACTTTTTACCGCCGCATCCAGGGATCACGGCAACATGAAACGGCGGCAGAAAATCTACGCAGAAACCTTCATGGGCCTTTTGGAGACCTTTGGGGTGCTCACGGTTAACAACGAAATCAGCCTGGATGATCATCTGAGCTTCAGAATCGTTCACCAATATATGCACGGAATATTTTCCTGAGGAGAAATTGTTATGGAAAAGAAAACAGATTTTTTTTGCGAAAAAGTTATACCGACCGGTAGGTATACAGAGGATTCGAAAATCACCGACCGGATTTTTTATCACATCTACCCCCTGGGTTTCTGTGGAGCCCCGGGGCAGAACGATTTTTCCTCCCCAGCCGGGAACGGGCTGCGCTCTATTGCGGATTACATACCCCGCTTATTGGAACTGGGAATAAACGCGATCTACCTGGGTCCTCTCTTTGAGTCCGGCACCCACGGCTACGATACCCTGGATTACTACTGGGTGGACCGCAGGCTGGGCGACAACGATGCGCTCCGTTTTCTGGTTCAGCGCTTTCACCAGGCGGGTATCATGGTGGTCCTGGACGCGGTGCTGAACCACACCGGCCGGCACTTCTTTGCCTTCAGGGACATCCAGGCCATGGGCAGCGCCTCGGCCTACCGGGACTGGTTTGCCAATATTGACTTCAGCCGGCGGAGCCCTGTGGGGGATTATTTCAGTTATGAAGGCTGGAACGGTTGTTATGATTTAGTAAAACTGAACGGTCACAATAGGGAAGTCCGGGACCACCTTTTCGGCGCAGTTGAATTCTGGATCAAAGAATTTGATATCGACGGCCTCAGGCTGGATGCAGCGGACCTACTACTCCCGGATTTTATGGACGAACTTTCTTCACGCTGCAAAAAGCTAAAAAGCGATTTTTGGCTCATGGGGGAGATGGTGGCCGGTGATTATTGCCGCCTGACTGGAGGCGGCAGCAGCGGCATTGCCCCCGGAAAGCGGCTTGATTCGGTTACCAACTACGAACTGTACAAAAGCCTCTGGTCAAGCTTTAACGACAGAAACTTTTTTGAGATTTCCTGGACCCTGAACCGCCAATACGGCCCCGATGGCCTGTACCGGGATATACCCCTCTACACCTTTGCTGACAACCACGATGTAAACCGCATTGCCAGTATCATTAAAAACAAGGCCCATCTTTTCCCCCTCTACGGCCTCCTCTTTACCCTTCCGGGGATTCCTTCGATTTACTACGGCAGCGAGTACGGCATTACGGGTGAACATGCTGCAGACAGCGATGCTGCGCTCAGACCCGCCTGGGATTCTCAGGGAATGCAAAAAGCCAGGGAAGACGGGGGCCTGGGGGCGGATATGGAACAGGCCATCGCCGGGTTTATCGGGCTGCGGAAAAACAGCGTCGCCCTGCGGGAAGGTTCCTTCAGGGAACTGTTCAAGGACCACGAGCAATACGCCTTTATGCGGGAGGCCGGGGAGGAGCGTGCCCTGGTGGGGGTGAACGCAGGGGCGGAAACGAAGGCAATCCGCATCAGCGGGGCGGCATTGGGAGGCGGGTCTCTGAAGTGGCGGGATCTTCTGAGCGGAGAGGAATTCAGTGTCAGGGACGGATGGCTGGAATTCCCGGTTCATGCTTCGTGGATGAGGGTTCTCAGGTCTACTCACCCATATTTATCTTAGATTAATGCAGCCAAGAATTATTCCGCCCTGGGCAATAACATAAGTTGACATAACCAGGGCAAGGGGATATTTTGTCATTGTTTTTACCGTATTATAATATGCCAATACGGTATCTGAAACCAGAAAACTGATTGATCCCGTAACAAGAAAAAATAGGGAATACATTTGATTGAAAAACAATAAAGAAGAACAATAACGGTATTATACATAATTTTGATACGATTCTGAAAAAATGCTTTTCAAACATAATTGACACAATATTAATTAATGCGGACAAACAAAATAAAACAAAAAATAGTGTGCCCATTATTTATTCAAGAAAATCAGTTATTGAACCGGTTATATACTGCCACGTAGAAGCAGAAACACATCTATTGTCTATAAGCAAGTGATGGTATTTCGGTTTAATAACAGCGCCGCTATTTGATATTTCCAATATATTCCAATTTGTAAGTTTATATTGATTAATTCTGTTTCTCAAAGTTCTTATGCTCACCAATTCATCATTTTTATCAATGAATAGTATTGTATCAATATTATTTTTAGAAAAAGAAGCGCTGCATAATGCTTCTTCCATATTAAATATATTTTTATATGCCCTCATGGAAGTACCGCGCTGGGCTCTATATTCTTCCGGACTAACGCTGTTTATTATCGAAGAATCATTGGTAAATGGCTGTAATAGTAATACTGTTTTAGCCTTGGTTTTTACAGCTATTGCAGGGGAAAAAAGAATGGCCTTTTCAAATTGTACCGGCGTTACTGTATTTTCATTCATTAAATGCTCAAAAACCAATGCCCCAAGGGAAAAGCCCAATAAATACAGCGGTACGCCGGCACGTTCTGCAAAAAGTTTGGCTTCACAATATTGAATATATGCATCAGAAAGCCAATCTGACTCAGTTACATTCTGCATCGTTTCAATTAAACCGGAATGCCCCGTAAGGGTTACACGGTAAACATTGTACCCTGAATCAAGCAAAAACTTAACAAGGGTTCCCTCTGTTTCAGGGGCGCCCATTTTTGATGGTTTTACATTCAGTCCATGGGCAACAATTATAACACCTTTTGAGGTTTTACCGCTTGTTTCCCAATAATGCGGCAATTCGTCATTTGTGCCAGCTATCGCCGAGGCCGGGCTTAGGGCCAAACAAGTGTTAAATATGAGAATAAACCATTTCAGGCTATTGTTTTTATTCAATTCGTCCAAAAATGTTAAAATTAATTTTGTATCCATGTTTTACCGTATAAACAGGTTTGAGAAAAAACCAATAGCACATCCCAATAGTATTGTTGTAACAATAACAATTAGAAGGCCATTTGGATCAAGTTTATATATTAAAAATGCGGTCGGCAAAACAAATAAAATTGATACAATAATACCATTTAAGAAAGAAACTGATACTAAATTTATTTTTGGAATAAATAATCCCAAAACAACCCATACAAAAAATGCCGAAACTATGAACAACTTATCCATTTTTCTTATTATCATTGGTGTTATATCAACAATAGCAGCAATTAAACCGATTAACAAAGAAATTAAGTAACTTTTCACACAATCCTCCAGAGGGTTTACCTTACTATAGTTTCAAAATTCGTGTCAAGTTTATTTTTAATAATTTTCAAACAAATTTTAGGACCAATGACAATACTATTCTGGTTGTATTTGAATTTTTCCTATTCTTGAGATTAAAAAGCACCATTTATTTCTATATAATATTCGCACACTTTCTCTGTTTCAGAATGGTTTATATTATTGAATTTACACAATTTATATCAATAGGTTCTTTTGTTATAAATTAAAAACCCATACCGTGTTATCAAATGTTTCTTTTGCCAGAATCTCTGTGTCTTTCCCCAGGACCTGTGCTGCAAATTTAACTACGTGCACAAGGTATTCCGGCTTATTGCGCTTCCTTCCCGGTTTTTCATCAGGTTTCACGGTGGGGGGCAAATTTCCGGGAGTCAGATAGGGCGCGTCGGTCTCAAACATTAGTTTATCTGGGGGGATTTTTTTCAGCAGTGGGACAAGGTGGGCGCCGCGCCGCTCGTCGCAGAGCCAGCAAGTCATGCCTATATAAGCACCGAGTTCAAGGTATGCTTCCAGCTCACGCTCCCCGCCGGTAAAACAGTGAACCACCAAACGAGGTATATCCTTGCGGTATTTTCTTATAAGGGCTGAAAAATCTTCAAAGGCATCACGTTCATGGAGGAAGAGGGGCATACCCAATTCCACTGCAAGCTGTATCTGATCCTCAAAACAGCGGCGCTGTTTATCCCTGGGGGAAAAATCCCTGTTGTAGTCCAGGCCGCATTCGCCTACCGCAACAATTACCTTATCTACGGCGCCTTTCCCGGCAGTAAGGCTGCGGATTTTCCCGGCAGACTCTTCCCAGAAACGGGCATTGTGGGGATGGACCCCCGCAGTGGCGTAGCATTTTCCCCGGTGCTTTTCCGCATAAACAGCGGCGGCAGCGCTGCTTTCCGTGTTGCTCCCGGTGATCACCAGGGGGCCAACACCCGCCGCCTCAGCAGCCGCTGTAACGGCGTCCCGGTCCCGGTCAAAAGCGGCGTTCATTAAATTGACGCCTATATCAATTATACGCATTACGCTACTCCTGGTTCGATTGCATTGTGCCATAATGGGACTGGATTGTAAAGCGCATTATGATAATATGTACAATTTATATGGCTGCAAATCTTTTTTTGCAAAACTTTCTTGACACTACCTATAGTATACTCCTGTTCTAACCTTATTAAACTGGTATAGATACTGGTTGCTGTATTTGAGTTATTATTGGCGTGTATAGATCAACATCTGTTTCTGGCGTTGATATTGAGACAATTAAAGAATACCGTACCTTTTTATCATAGAGTTTTAGATTTGTTCTTTCCCGCCACCAGCCTATGACAGAGTATACGGCTACAAAATTCGCATCACATAAGTCTACTGCATTTACTTTTTTAAAATCAGAATGAATAGAGCCTACATCACGGTTTTGGGGGCCAAGAAACCATTCTGTACTACCGCTATAACCACTGCCACGATCATTATCTTCCCTCATTTTGACATCAATACGTTTCAGGAAGTCCTTTTTGGTTTCATTTATATTTTTTACATCAAAACGAAGCTGGCAAGATGGATAACGGTATTTGTCACGCCATCCTATTTCACCAGGCCCGGGTTCAACAAAATATGATAAAGTAATTTTTAGCAATGCAGGTGTTTCCCCAATACTACGGAGAATATCAGAAGCCCAAGGTAATGTATGTAAATGCATTTCTTTCATTTTTTTGTTTTTGGCGAAAGGCTGTATTTCGCCTTCGATGACAAGATTTACACGATTTGAAATACATTGTATTGCACGTTCAAGATTTGGTATACCATAACCACAAGTACGCAATAAATCCCGCCTTCCATAGCCTTTCTTATCCTTGCCAGCTATAAACAGACGTTTCATTTCACTCGTCCAATCAGCAGAGTGTACTATTAAGGCTCGCACTGTTTCAGGCCAAATACCCGGATATTCTGACATGATTTGAGCGGCAATCCATGATGCTTGAGCCGTTGCAGAACTTGTTGCGCAAATGGTACTAAAAGGATGTTTAAGATGTTGATGACTGGTAGTTAATAATGATAAATCGGAACAATCCATATATGCGCTGCCATCTGTAGCAACATTACCGCCATCGCAAAGGATTTCAGGCTTTATCGGCCACTTAGAAGCCCAAATTTTAGAAGTAGAACTGTAAGGGCTTAATTCACCTGAATTAGCAACCGCATGATAAGATTTCAAATTTTCATCTAAAATAGTAATATCGTTGCTAAATGCTCCTACGGTGATGGCATTCCAGGCTTGACCAGGACTTTGCACGGGGCTAATCAAATTGGCATCAGGATACCCGGCTTTCATGTCTGAAAAGTCAACATTACCTGCGCTTATGAAAAATAACCGTTTTGTGTCATCATCTGCACCAGAGATGATAGTATCAATAGATCCTGACCAAGATGAGGGGGTTCCATCGGTTATGCTGTATTTATCATCTTCGGTTATCGCCATGCATAATGTTCGTACATTATTTGGCCGGGCAATTTCGGCAAGAGATATTGCTTGTTTGGTTATATCCCCATAAAGCTGCGGGTCATTTGCTCCAGGCGGCGGCGGTAATATTTTAACTGATTCAAGGCGGTGATGAATTACTATCTTTTCTTTACTTAACAGTTTTTCTTTTAGGTTATGGAACAAGGCTACACCAGCCATTTCCGTTCCATGACCATCATGATCTGATGTTTGCCAGGCTGCATTGACGGATTGCAAACAATCATCTTCGCATGATCCTGAAAGAAGGGGATGACCATTATTCAATCCTGTATCAAGCAGGCATATTGACACATTTGTAAAATCATACTGGAGTCTCGAAAATAACTCATTGGCAAATTCTTTTTGTTCACCGGGCGATAATTTCTCAAAAAAATTATTTGGTTCTTCAAATCTGCGAATTTCCGCTATGGTATCAAGGCTTTTTATCAACCTTGCAAGCTGATCCGAGTTTGCTCTGATGAGTTTTACGATTCGTTCTTTAAAGTGAATGAAATTATCATTGCAAGGTATATTTAAAAGTGAACAAACGGCTTTGAAGTCATTATTATTTTCTTTCGCATTATCCGTACTTTCATTATTATTCTCATCGCATAATAACCAAATTTCACATCATACTGGGGTTGTGTCAGGTATACCTTCGTCTTTTCCTATCCAGAATGATTTTAAAATGGCGGGGGTAATACTTTCGATACTGTCCAATAAAGGCCTGCTTGGTATTTTTTCTGCATTATTTTTGACAGCGTCCGCATACTTTAAAATTCTTTGTGCAAAAAAATTCTTTTTATCCTCTGGAACGAAAACTGTTGCCTGAATTATCCCATCGATCTCTTTAACATTTAATAGCCTAATACCTTGCCTTAAATCTTCCAGGCTTTTTGTTACCAATTCATAGCCTTGTTTTCCGGTAAAGACTATATTTACTCCCTTTTTATATTGTATTGCGGCAATTTGATCTTTAGAAAGGCTTTTTATAAAAGTTTCATTTTGCTTATATACATTTGACAACCCTTTATTCAACATAGCGGCATGGGCTTCACGCTGCCTTTCAGGGAATCTTGTCGGATCCATACGCTTCCCCTGTGCGGAATAAGGCAATTTGGTCAAAGTATTGTTTAGGAATATATTTTTCTTTTCAACCGGCATATTAGGCCCTCTTATCCGTGTATATCAAGAGCCTTTCATTGATAAGATTAAGCAAGAGTTTTTCTTCGATAGGTTTATCGGTCAAAATTGCCGATTTAATAGCATCTGTGCAAATGCGGGTAATTTCAGCATGATTGAGGGTTGACGCTTTTTCTATTATTTCATTTGTCGGGTAAAATGCGGGTTGATAGACAGTTAATTTTGTAATAAATAATTTTTGAATGTCTTTAGCAGAGGGTAAAGAATAATGCAATACATCATCAAAACGGCGGAACAGTGCTTTATCAAGTATATTTTGCCTGTTTGTTGCGGCGATAATAAGGCTTCCTGATGAATCCTGTTCAAGCATCTGCAAGAATTAGTTTAATACACGGCGCATTTCCCCTACTTCGTTATCAATTCCACGGTCGGCACCAATGGCATCAAATTCATCAAAAAAATAAACGCCCAAAGAGTTTTCAATTGAATCGAATATTTGACGAAGTTTGACACTCGTTTCTCCCATGAATTTAGTTACCAGTTTATCCATTTGAACGGTAAATAACGGTAGGCCAAGTTCAGAGGCAATAATAGAAGCGGTAAGTGTTTTGCCAGTACCCGGCGGCCCTTCAATAAGGATTTTACGGCGATTATAAATTCCATGTTTTTGAAGTTTTTTCCGGTTAAAATACTCATTGGTAATGCGTTCTATCCGCTCAAGGATTTCATCAGAGGTTATTAAATCTTGCAGCTTATTGTCAGGGAAGGTCATTAAAAGACTTTCATTTTGCGGATTTTCTGATTGGATAGTGCGGAAATGGGAAACGGGCATTTTTTCAATAGCCTGTTTTATATCACGGGCAAGTATTTCGTGCCCCTGTTTTGCTTCATAGGCGGCAATTTGCAGGGCTGTGGTTTTAAACCGTTCTCCATCACGGTCAAAATGAGAACGAATAAGGGTTTTTATTTGTTCGCCTGTTGCCATGTTATTTACCTTCCCCCAATTCAACTTTAGGCAATCCATTTACAAAACTGCCAGTCAGGACACTACCATTTATAACAGAAATGAGCAAGTCTAGTTTATACCAGATCGGGTTATACTCATTAACCCTATCAGCCATTCTTAACCTCACTGCTGTCCAAGCCTTCTATTTCCCTCTCAACCATTGCCTTTGCTTCCTCCAAAAGATTTTCACTTTCTTTGCGGAGGACAAAACTTTTGTTGATTAAATCAGCAATTTGGCGTTGGATACTAGCGTCAATTAAAGGAATGGGAATATTTGAAAATTCCGTATTGCTTATGGCGGTTAAAATTGTCCCGGAGCAACCCTGTTTTAATAAATTTTGCAGAGGTTCTGATTTTATTAAAACAAGGAGTGTTTCAGAATTTATTTTTAATGAATTAATGACATAAAAACCCGTTGAACATAAAGCATCATCATAATTATGCGGCACTAGGGCACAACTGCTTAAAGAGCCTTCTATAGTTGATACAATAACATCATTGGCATTAACTTTGCGTCGTGCGCGGGAGGGCAAGTCTTTGCCCTGCGCGGTTGTACAGCCTGTTATATTGCCTGATTTACCAATATCAGCAAGCTCAATATACTGGTATTCGATCTCATTTTCCGGTGAAAAATTATTATCCTTTATTTCACAAGCAACGCCTAGTGGTTCATAACCATTTATATATTTTTTTACAAGTTTTTCGTAATCTTCATATTTTTCCTGGTAATATTCCGCATCAAGGCGGCCTGTAGAACCAAAGGACTTTTTGAATGTCTTGACATTCACGTTTGCATTATTGGGGGTAAAGTCTTTTAAACCAATTGCTTCAAGCAGTAGATTTTCAGCATGGTGATAGAAGGAAACAGCTTTTCCTAAATGCTTGTGTGCAGTAAAATATAGTCCCTCTATTTTACTATTAAACGATTTGTTAAAAATAGGAATATCAATTTCTTTAAATTTTGCCGGGCTAAAATTGGTCTGATTGCTCGTCATTGAATATTTATCAATTTCATTCCTTCCATATTTGCAAGATAGAAAGGCAACTAATGTAGAAGAATTTATTATTTCAGTTTTAGGCCGTATTTTAAATAAATATGAAGCATAGGCATATTCTGTATTTTCGAGAACTAATGCGCTTCTGCCTACTAAGTTAGGGTTACCATTTGTTCGACAGATCAATACATCACCTTGTTTCAATTTTAAACTTTCATATTCGTCTTTCGAAATAAGCTTACAATATTTATTTGGAATATCAATAAACCGTGAATTAAATTCATTCAGACGCAGAATTGGGTAGCCCTCTTTTTCTTCATTCAATTCTTTAGAAGTTCCATATTGTACAAAATCAATTATATCCATTCCTTTCATTGTTTTTAATTGTACTATGTTCTGTTGTATCCAAAATGAAGATTCCAATCTAAAATCATTTTGCTGTAAACATTTAGAAATCAAAACCTCGCTTGCTTCCAGCCCTTCCAACAAACGCTTGTATTTGCGCTTATCGAAAGGGCTATTCAAAAAAAACTTAGATTCTCTTTTTTGGCAAACTCAATAAACGCTTCGGCTATGCCGTCTTTTGTCAGGCCGTCATGGTTGAATAAATCGTGTTTGACTATCGGATGTCCGTGTTTGTCGTTGAATGGTTCGTAGATTTTATCACCTGACGTATCCTTGCTTGGCTCCTGCATGGTGGCAAAAAAAATGGGGTAATCATCTTTTTTGGGGCAAAGTTTGGCATCCCATTTTTGTACAAAAAGCACCGATGTTTTGGTTCCGGTATGAGGCTTGAACACATTACCGTGAAGGCCGACAACCGCCAAAATTCGGCAGTGTTCAGCGATAAAATTCCGTATGTTTTTATCGCTTGAATTGTTAAATCTGCCCTGAGGCAGGACTATTGCCATGCGTCCGCCGGGTTTTAGAAATTCAAGGTTGCGTTCTATAAACAGAATATCTCTGCCAATTTTACTTACTTTTTTTCCATCAGGTTTCTTCGCTATGTCGTGAGTAGAAATTATTACATCATCGGTAATATCTCCGGCAAAAGGAGGATTAGCCATTAAGAGGTCAAACCTGAAAGTTTTGTTGCTACCTTCTTTTTGGCGCAGCTCTTCCAGGCGGGTATAACCTTCATTATATATTCCAAGCCATGCACGGTCTCTTGTTGATTCTTCCCATCGTGTATAGTCAAGGGTATTAAGTTTTAGCACGTTGCTATGGCCGTCCCCGGCAATAATATTCAAGGTGCGTCCAATACGGACGGATCGCTCGTCAAAATCAATGGCAAATATCTTATTCTTTACATAATCAGTCTCTTTTTTGGAGCGGCTGGAATTGGTAAAAAGATTGGGTTTATTAGGATTGATTTTCCCCCAAACATACATAGTGGTATGCATGGGGAAACCGCAGCTTCCGGCGGCGGTATCAATCATGGTTTCGTTTTCTTTGGGGTTTAACATCCTAACGCACATATCAATAACATAGCGGGGGGTAAAATATTGGCCCTTTTCACCCTTCTGTTCTTTGTTTACCAGATATTCAAAAGCATCGTCCACGACCTCAAGATTTGAGTTAAAGAGCTTTATATCTTGAAGATAAGACACGCAGGTTTTTAGGTGATTGTGGGACAGTTTAAATTTGGTGCCGGGCTCAAATATGCCGTTCCATTCATTCTGCGCTGATGCAAAGAGGTCGCTTATTCGCTTAAATGCTTCAGTCTCGGTTCCGGTATTCCTGAATTCAAGCTGGCGGAATTTTTTATCTTTTATATCATCAAGATTAATATCATTCTGAATGAGGGCTTCTATATTATCAGCATCGGCGCCGCTTGAAAATTCATCATACAATTTGGTAAATAGCAATTTGAAAATTTCTTCAAAACTGTCTACGCCGGAATTGGCAAGAACGATATCTTCAAATTCAAGGATTATATCTTTTAGTGTGCGGTCTTTGAGTTTGTCATTCTGCATTAACTGTTTTATGGTGTAGCGGACATTCAGGACTTCGGAAAGGGTCTGGTCTGCCCTGGGGAGGTAGGACAATTTTTCAAGATAGGTTGTCTTTGTTTTAGGGTTTTCCTGTTTGAAATAGTATTCCGCTTCGTGGCCGTCTGTCCATACGCCAATAGAAGCGCCTGAAAATTTGCAATACGATTCTAGCTGCTTCTTGCCTTCCTTTGCGGTAGGGTTGGCGGGACTTTTAAGCTCAACGATTATGTATGCCTGGGAAGGGCGTTCCTTTTCGTATATTACAATATCAGCCCGCTTGCCGCTGGAACCCATGGTAACTTCACTTTGTACATCAAACTGTTCCTGATCATAGCCATATTCGGTAATGAGTTTATCAAGGTAAAGCTGGCGGACTATTTCTTCGGGCGTTAGACGGATTTCTTTCTTGCGGATTAAGCAGGTAACAAAATATTTGGTATTTTTTTCAATGATGCGTTTTTCCAGGGCTTTGATTTTATCTGAATCAAATTGGGTAAGTTTATAGTTTGAATTCTTCAATATCGTAGAGATTATATCCAATGCCATAATACTTCTTCCCCTCTCTGTTGCTGGCTGGCCGGGTCAATATTACCCTAACAGGGTAGCCTACACCTTATGATAGCACGCCACTACCCGCCCGGCTATACTGATGCCGGCTAACTCCTCGCCAGTGAAGCGGCGGGGTTCGTAGGTGGGGTTTGCGCTGTATAATACTATGGTTTGGCTTGCAATATCCCGGTCTACCCGCTTTACCACCAGAGAATTCCCTATGGAGACTACAAAAATACCGTTCCCCTCGGTGATGCCGGGGTAGAAAATGGCTATGTCCCCATCGCAGATGTGGGCTTCTATCATACTGTCCCCGGCCACATAGACTGCCATAAGGAGATCCGGGGGGTGGGAGCCTATGAGGTTGCGGGGTATCTGGAAAACCCGCTTTTGGGGGTATTCCTCTACCGCCCTTCCGTGCCCGGCGGCGGCTTCTTGATCCAGTAGTTCTATCTCTACAGTGTCCGGGTCGAGGCCGGAGGGGCCGTTTCCGGTAAGAAACCAGTGCAGATTGACGTTGTAAACTTCGGCGAGGCGGTCAAGGAGGCTGCGGGAAGGTTTGAGAAGGCCGGAGGAAATTTGAGAACCCATCGACATTGAAAGCCCCAGGCTTTTGGCAAAGTCTTTTTTGGAAAGTCCTACTTTTCCCCGGATAAAATCGTACCGTTTCCCTTCGTTATCCATTAACAGCCGCCGTCTCTTGCTTTAGAATTTATAAAGTAGAGTTTAGTATACTTGAAAATGTTTGTAAAGGGGCTGGGAAGGGATTTTACAAGCCTTGAGGATTTCCCATAGCCCCTATCCTGCTTTTTAAATCTACTGGTTTTGACTTTGTAAATCATAGCGGCTTTGGGTAGTGTCAAGAAAGTTTCGCAAAATTGATTTGCAGTCATATAAATAAAATTAAGCCGTTACTGAAACAGCCGTTTCCAGATGTTTCATGCTCATGTATTTCTTGTCCCCCCACTGGCCACCAGCCACATGCCGCAGCCGCGCGCATACCAGCATTAATGCTGAATTACCGTCAGGAAAACAGCCGACCACCCTCGTCCGCCGCCTGATTTCACGGTTTACCCGTTCAATCATATTATTCGTGCGGATTCGCGTCCAATGCTCATACGGAAAATCCGTGTACGCGAGCGTCTCTTCAATACTGTCCTCTACCGTCTTTGCCGCCTCCTTTAATTTCATCTCCCGCAGAGCAGTTGCCACTTGGCGGGCCTTCTCCCGGGCAGCCTCACGGCTCTCTTGGGCATGGATTGCTTTCAGCATCTTGGCAACCACCGCTATCTTTGTGCGGGGTACTGTCGAAAATACATTCCGGTAAAAATGAATCGTACAACGCTGGTATTTTGCTTCGGGAAACGTCTCTCCGACCGCTTCCAGCATTCCAAGGCATTTGTCCCCAATGATGAGCTTAACTCCCTTAAGTCCACGGGATCTCAGCCATTGGAAAAATGAAACCTAGCTTGCTTTGTCTTCCTTCATCCCTTCCGCTGCCCCTAAAACCTCCCGGTACCCTTCTTCATTTACCGCTGTTGCCACAAGTACGCTGACATTTTCATAACTGCCGCCCCAATTCCGCTTTAAATAAATACCATCCACATACACATACGGGTATTGGCTTTCATTCAATGGCCGATTCCGCCAGGTCTCAATATTCCCATAGGCTTTTTTGTTCAACTCGCTGATGGTAGCCGGTGATACCTTGCTTCCCCATAACGCCTCAGTTATATCTTCCACCCGCCTAACCGACACCCCGGCCAGATACATTTCCATCAGCGCTTCCTCCACGCTGCTTTCCCGTCTCCGGTACCGTTCTATGATTGCCGTCTCAAAAGGTACCCCTTTCAGTTTGGGTACCGTAAGCTCAACTTCACCGGAGGTCGTTCCCAGTTTCCTTTTATAGCTTCCGCTCCGGTACCCTTTCCGGCCTTCCGTCCGCTCATATTTGGCAGCACCGGTTAACTGGGCGGCTTCCTGGTCCAAAAGTCCATTCAACGTTTCCTCAACGCTGCTTCTCACCAATTCCTTTAGCTCGTCCTTGATAACTCCCTCATTGAACTGTATAATCTTCTTAGACATGGTTTGTATGCTCCTTTGACAAATAAGTTGTGGTAACTCATTTTATCATTTGGCTGCAAACCTGTCTTTATTTTGCGAAACTTATTGTACCTTATCAACATATCGTATTTTTTACTATTTTTTCGTTGAGTATTTTTCGTAAAATTTTACCAATTCTTCTTTCGTAATTTCACTTTTTGCTACATTCATAGCTTTATTATACAGTATCTCATCTTTACAATTCAATGTATATTCATTTTGTATACAAATTTTATTTATTATCTATTATTATTTCCGAATAAAATATCTTTAATAATATTGCTTTTTCTTTCATTAATTTTACTCTTTCAAAAAATATTAATTCTACAGCTTTCCACATAAACACCCAACTCATTACTATTACAAATTCATTAAGAGAGTATCTTCTTTCCATAATTTGAAATATTTGTGTAATGCCTATTAAAACCATTCCTATGAGTATTAAAATAAAAGAATTCCTGTTTATATTTCTAATCCGTTTATTAATGATATACAATTTTTCTTTAATGTTTTCTTTTATTAATTTTTCAATAAATTCTATTGTTTCATTTATTTTTTTAAACGTCTCCATTGCTATTATTAAACTATTTTTTAGTGGAACATTTCCGGTTTCAATTATTAAATAATCAATTATCTCATTATTAATTTTCCCATTACCATTATTAGAAATGCTTTTATCTTCATTGATAGATATTGTAAAGTGGTTATATAATTCCATGTCATTATTAATGCATAATTTTATCTTCGTTTTATTTACATTATGCCTTAATTTCTTTGTCATTAATTCTTCAAAAATACCATTTTCCATTTCAACCCTCCCTAAATAATATTTTAAATTATTTTTACACTTTTGTCAATCCGAGGGGTGCATATATCATTCTGCTAGGCACTGTACGCGTTTTATATTTCAACCAATCCTTTTTCATCACTCCCCGTTAATCCTCTTGTGATATGTTCATTCATGGAATATGCATGATGCAACTGTACTATTGACGCTCTTCCCCAATTTCCATTTTTATCCAGTTTTATTACTTCCTTGAAATACTTATATGATTTATATAAATGTCCTATTATTTCATAGCTCGTTCCCTCCTTATTTCCCGGATTTTCTAACATTATTGTTATTGCTTTACGAAATTCAATAAAACCCAATTTGTAAATATATAATGCTTTATCTGAAATGTATTCTTTAATTCCATATTCATTTGTTAAACAATATTTCCCGTTAACTTTATTCTTTATCAACTGTTCATATACATAATTTAGTACGATCATATTTTCATTTGATATTTCTTTATCTATTTCATTATTCAGATCAGGATGAAATATTTTAACCAATTCAAAATATTTTTTCTTAATTTTTTCATTATCATTTGTGGCTTTAGAGAATAAAATGAAATTCTTGATTCTATCGGAAAATGAATTGCTCATAATTCACTATATCAATTATACGCATTACGTTACTCCCTGGTTCGATAGTATTGTGTTACAATGGGGCTGGATTGTAAAGCGCATTATATTGTATAATTATATTCTTACAATAAAATTATTTGTACTATTTCCATGCAATATTCATTTTTTTGGCATGAACGGCACAATCGCTTAAATATAGGTTTATCAAATTTTGGTATGTGATTCCTGTTTCTTCGGCCTGTTTTTTGAAATATGCTATTGTATCAACATCAAGCCGTATGGAAATTTGTTTTCTTAATTTTTTTATATAAGGATTTGGTTTAGCCTTTGAAAAATCATATTCTTTTCTCATAAATTTATCCTCCATATTGTTTTATTTCTGGCGGTGTTGCCTTTCTTGCGGATATAATCCGTATTATGCTGTCATTTTCTTTATGGCAATGACACACAACCAGTAAATTTAATTTTTGACTTAGGTCTAAATGATAAACCTGTCTTCCTTAATGGAATGGTCTGGATCATATATTATCCTGGCATTGGGATCGTAAAATACGGTTTTTGCCGCTTCAAATGTGATTTTATGCTTTGAAATGTTTAGTTTTTCTTTTTTTGGATCCCAAGTTATATCCATAAATACAATATAATTATAGTATCATTATATTGTCAAGGGGGTATATAAATTTCTGATTGTTGTATACTTTTGTATACAGGTGTGTTTGTTCTTTCTTCGTCCTGCACGGATGCAGGGCGACTCCTAAATTTCAGGTTTTTTATTTTGTTTAACGTGGAAAGTTTACGAGGAGCGAAGCCCGGTCTTCCGTAAGGAAGAAAAGCGTATATAGCTTTGTTATGCGCTGTTGTCCGCACTTTTACCAGCATATATTAATTCTTTCGGTATTACTTTAAAAAAATTACCATCAAGTGTCCATATTTTTGATTGATTTTTTATTCCATGCAGTAATATTATTGCGTCTATTAAACCAACGCCTTTGTCTATTAATTTGTTTTTATTGGAATATATTCCTGCCTCTATTACTATTTCGTGATATTCAATTTTTGGTAAATGTCTCCAATATCCTAAAATGGTATTTTGCTCTCCTTCTTTTCTTACTCCCTGCAATAATTCTCCGAAGACACATTCGACCGCTAATACTTCCTTTTTCTCTAATAACGGTGCTATTATTGTAAAATATGGTTCATGTTTTTTGAGAAATTCAATCCAAACAGATGTATCCAATATTATCAAGAGGGGAACCTCCGCCTACGGTTGAGTGTCCAAGAGGGGAACCTTCGGTTGAGTGTCATGTTCTTCTGTTTGCCTCTCGAATTTTGTTCCCATGTTCGATGATTATAGGTTTTTTGGATATTTCTTTATTGAGTTCTTTGATATTATAAATATCTATCCAATCCCGCAAAGCAATGGTTATTGCTTCAGTAACGGTTGAACTGTGGGTAAATTCCTTTACGTCATTTACCAATGCGTCTTCAATAATTGCTGTTACTTTCATATGATATAGTATACGATAGTATATCGTATACGTCAAGAGATTTTATGCGATTTTTTAAATTTTTCTTGATTTCCCAACAAATTTTAGGGCAATGGCACATAACGTTCTGGCTGTATGCGAAAATTTTTATGATGCCATAAAAACTTTAGATGCAGTGAGCCGTGGGAACGAAGTGACCTGGGCAACGGAACTCCGAGGGGCTTTAGCCCCGAAGCGTATACAGACCTGCTATACGACGTAGCAATTTGTTTTATTTTCCGTATGCTGATTTTAATAATTCTAATATTAATTCCGTGTTATTTTCTATATCCTTTTTATTCAGCCTAATTCTATACCGATTTCTTCTGTTGTTATAATCAATTAAATCAAGGCCAGAGTTTTCTATTTTTTTATCTAAATCTTCTGTCTTTATTATCTTTGGTTCAAATTTCATACCATTCCTTTGCGGAATAAGCCTGACAAAATTATTAACGTGATTATTTTCAGCAATGCCAATATAATTTTTTGTATATTTTAATTCAAAATCAGCAGAAATTGTCTTCAACAATTCCAATATTTTATCTACCATTGAAACAGTTTCTTTTGTGCCTCGTTTTTGTTCCCAGAAATTTCTATCGGTTACTTCTGACGTATCTTCTTCCTCATCATCAAAACCCAACGGCATCTGATTTAGAACCGTTGTAAATAAAAGTGATACATTATCACCATATTCTATTGCTTTCATTTGTATTGCGATCAATGGTATAGCCCCATTAAAAAGGCTTATTACATTTAGAAAGCGACTCGTAATATCTTCCGCAATAATAACTGCACAATGTTCATACTGTGGATATCTTTTATGCTCAATATCGTAATATTCTATTGTTCGTATAATATGACTTTCATCTGTTCTTCCTAATTGTATTTCAACCTCATACCTTGTTTCTTCTTCTTCATCTAGTAATAAAAGGTCCAATCTACCTGCGTGTGGCTGCATTCTTTCCCTGTCTTTTAAGGTTAAATTTCCTAAACCCAAAATGCTTGGATCGTCTGCGATTATGTCTTGAACCCATTTTTCATTATAATTTTGATGATTTTTAAGATTTATTGTCGTCGGTTTAACATATTTTATTGCCATTTTATGCCTCCTATATTCATAAAATATCGTACTTTATTATGTAAAAAATGTCAAATGGCAATGGCACTTAACGTTCCGGGCTGTATACGAAAGTTTTTTGTTGCCCGATAAAGAAAACCGTAGGTTTTCAGGGCAAAAAAATGTGACGGAAAAAAACACAAAGGCCGTAGGCCGACTGCATTTTTTCGGAGATCGAGCCGCCTACTGGCGGCGAAGCATATACAGTCCTGTTAAACGATGTTTTTTAAGGCCCCCACCAGCAAACTGCCTCCCGCCATCCATGGCGGGAGGCGTGGGACAAATGCTTATATTATTTATACAAAATAATTTTACTATTATAATATTATTCTATACTCATATACGGCTCCGGTTCCCCAACTACCTACATATAAGGTGTTCCCATGTATTAATAACGCAACACAACCACTTATGCCGTCAACTACAATATTTGTTGAACCATCTTGTGAAATTATACGCACACATCCATCCCCATTATCAACGGCAAAAATTTCATTCTGCAAACTAATGTCAATACCAACCCCCGGCCTTCCAAAATCATTGGAAAAAGGTCTAGTCGTTCCGTCAGGAAATACTTTGATAATGCTACCGCCGTAATTCGTGACATACAGATTGCCGTCTAAATCCTCAGCCACTCCAACAGGGGTCTTCATGCCATTCGCCACTCGCAATACGGTAAATAATATTTTGTGAATTGGGTACTAATTTTAACATGCTATTTACCCTCCTTGGTTTCTCTCTCAGTAAATACTTTCTTTGCAATATTTACGGCATTAAGCACTTTTGGGAAACCGGTATAGGGTATGCATTGGATAAAAGCTTCAATCACTTTTTTAGGAGAAATACCAACATTTAATGCTCCGTTAATGTGAACCGCTAATTGCGGTTCGCAACCTCCCGCCGTCAATAAACTGGTAATGGTTATAAGCTCTCTTTCCTGCAAAGAAAGCCCTTCCCGGCAATAAATGTCTCCAAAGGCAAATTCAATGATGTATGTACCCAAATCCGGTGCTATTGTTTCCAATGAGTCAATAACATTTTGCCCCGTATTGCCGTCCACCTCGTTCAACCTGTCTGTCCCTCTCTGATAGCGTGTATTTTCCATTGGAAAACCTCCTCAAATAGATTATATTTAGAAGGTACTAGTTAGAGTGGACTCTAGGTCAAGCGTTTTTGAAAGAAATCTAATTTTTAAGGAGTTTTTATGGAATATTCGATTGGGGAATTTTCACGGCTTACTAGTGTAGGCATACATACATTACGCTATTACGAACAGGAAAATTTGATTCTGCCTAACCTAAGTCCAATGGGCAACGGTGTTATTCCGAAAATGACCTTACCTGGATACAATTTATAAAACGTTTAAAAGATACAAAAATGCCTATTAAAGAAATTCAAAAATACGCTGAATTAAGGGCTTCAGGCGATCCAACAATGCCTGAACGTATGGAAATTTTAATAAAACATAGGGCCGTTCTTAAAAATGAAATTGAACAATTACAAGAATATCTTAACAACTTAGATACTAAAATTGAATTTTATAAAACAAAGATTAATAGAATATAATATTTATTTTATTCCAATATTTTTTTTAATTCATTTGTTTTTATTATTTTTGCAAATGTTCCTTGCAATCCAGCCATATATACATTATGAACAGTTTCTGCCGGAATGTTTTTATTATCCCATATTAAATCTTTTGTTGTACATGCGTCACTTAAAACTATCGTTTCATAAGAATAGTCTTTTGCAGCCCGAACAGTTGTATCTATACACATATGAGTCATCATTCCGCATATTATTAATTTCTTAATACCAGTTTTTGAAATACATTCATGCAAACCGGTTTCAAAAAAACTATTTGGTTTATGTTTAACCAATACTGTTTCATCTTCATTGGGTTTAACAGTTTTATTTATTTCATTTCCAATCGTATTTGGTAAAAAGAATGTTGCTCCTGTCTGTAAACTAATATGCTGAATATGAAATATAGGAAGTTTCTTTTGTCGAAAAATTTCAAGTGCCATACTTGCATTTTTTGCGGCTTCTTCCGTTTTATATAATGTATTACTCCCACCTGGGAAATAGTCATTTTGAATATCAACTAAAATCAATGCAAAGCTCATATAATTTCTCCTATATTTCATTATATCAAAAAAGTATTTTTTAGTCAATACATTGCTTTACGGCGATATGGATGCTGCCGTCCGATAATATCCGAGATATTTAGAAATTAATTGCGCATAACGTTCCGGTTGTATACGGCCAAGCCCGCTACTGCGGGCGCAGCATATATAGTCCTGTTATGCGAAGTACGGGCGTACTACATTATTTTATATATTTTCCAATATTTTTATCCCATATATAATTATTCCATGCCAAATCCATATACTCTTCATCAATTATCTCAAGAATTTTGAAGCCATTCTCAATATATTCTACTGACGAAAACGGATTCTCGAAATTGATGAATACAGGTACTAAACACAATTCTTCCAATTTATTTTCTTCAATATTAAAACCATAAACACAAAATACATAGCCTATATGCTGATATTGTGAATACAATAGAATTTCATTAACTCCATCTTTATTAAAATCACCTACTGAAACATCTCCATATTCCAATATTTCTCCATCCAGTTTTTCCATTAATATTTTATGGTTTTCAAATGGAACAAATTGTCCGCAATAATAATGTTTTGTGATTTCTTGTTGTTTATCAAAGGAATACAAATAATATATGTATCCTTTAGGATTAAACCAGCTCACCAAGAATGTTAATAAACCTGGAATTACATTGTCTATTTGTATAATTGAAGATATATTCATAAGGTCGGTTATTTTCATTGAAATATCATCAAATCCATAATAATTATCTTCGTATTTAATTATTTCATTTTTATAATATTCTAACGGATGCATCATTTCAACTTTATGTATATTTTGTTGAGAAAATGTATGAAAATAATTATTTTCTACTATATTTTCTGGATTAATATTAGCGCCATTATTTCTATTACTGCATGAAAGCAAAATAATAATGAGTGATAATAATCTTATAATCTTAATTAAGCTCATTATTACCCTTATACATTATTTTTGAAAATTTTTCAATATCAAAGGTGTATTTTTTTAATTTTACAATCAATTTAGCCCGTATTTCGCATAACTTCTTTTATACGAATTTCACCTACCACCCCAATATCTGCTGTTTAAACGCATTCATATAATTCTAAAAAGCTGCGATATAAACGCAGTTATTTGAATTTATACCACAGTTCATGAAAAATAAACGCAAATCACTGAACACCATTTAATCCGCCTTTAAACCACCTCGTGAGCGATCGCCTGTTAACACCCTTTCGCTTTCCTGTGAAATGGTTTACACTACTCCCATGGGACTAAACGACACTCCTTCGGCAAACCGCATTCACATCGGCTTTTTTGGTCGGCGGAACGCGGGAAAATCCAGCCTGGTCAATGCGGTGACAAACCAGGACCTGGTCATCGTCTCGGATGTTAAGGGCACCACCACGGACCCTGTTTCCAAGGCTATGGAACTTCTCCCTTTGGGGCCGGTGCTGATCATCGACACCCCGGGGATCGATGACGAGGGCGCCCTGGGGGAACTCAGGGTCCGCCGGGCTAAGCAGGTCTTAAACAAGACTGACGCGGCGATCCTGGTGGTGGACGCCGTCACCGGCAAGGCCGAGGCGGACGAGGAACTTATCGCCCTGTTCCGGGCCAAGCAGGTCCCCTTCATCATAGCTTACAATAAAAGTGATTTGCTGGAGAGCCTTCCGGCGGATGGGGTGGAAAATGCGGATGGCGAAAACATTATTTATGTGAGCGCCATAAGCAAACACAACATAGAAGCGTTGAAGGAACGGATCGGCGCCATTGCCAAAACCGATGAGCCAAAACTGCAAATCGTGGGGGACCTGATCCGGCCCGGGGATTTTGTGGTCCTGGTGGTTCCCATTGACAAGGCTGCACCTAAGGGGCGCTTGATACTTCCCCAACAGCAGACTATCCGGGATATTCTGGAGGCGGATGCGGCGGCGGTGGTGGTAAAGGAATTTGAGCTTAAGGAAACCCTGGAAAATATAGGAAAGAAGCCAAGCCTGGTGATCACCGACAGCCAGGTCTTTGCCAAGGTTTCTGCGGACACCCCTGCTGATATTCCCCTCACTTCCTTTTCTATCCTCTTTGCCCGTTACAAAGGCTACCTCGCCACTGCGGTTCGGGGGGTAAAAACACTGGACTGTATCGATGATAAGAGCCGCATCCTCATCGCTGAAGGCTGTACCCACCATCGTCAGTGCGATGATATAGGCACAGTCAAAATTCCCCGATGGATCAAACAGTACGCCGGCAAGGAGCCTGAGTTTGTGTTTACTTCCGGAGGGGAGTTCCCTGAGGACCTTTCGCCCTACGACCTGATCATCCACTGCGGGGCCTGTATGCTCAATGATCGGGAAGTGCGCTACCGGGAAGCCAATGCGGCGGATCAGGGGATACCCTTTACCAACTACGGTACGGTGATCGCCCATATCCAGGGCATACTGAAACGGAGCGTGGCGGTGTTCCCCCACATCCTGGCGGAACTGGAAGACGAATTATGAGAAAGGAACGGGACGAGCTGGGGGAACGGGAACTGCCTGACGAGGCTCTCTACGGCCTCCAGAGTCTGCGGGCGGAAGAAAACTTTTCTTTGGGCTACAGAAAAACTAACCTCAGGCTTATCCGCGCAATGGTAACGATTAAGAAAGCTGCGGCCCTGGCTTACGGGAAGATTGCCGAAAGTGACAGGCAGGATTTGGAAGGTGATAAAAACGGCAAGGCGGAAAAAAGCCGGGCCATTGTTGAGGCCTGCGACAGGGTTCTTGCGGGGGAGGCGGAGGGGGAGTTTATTGTGGACGCCCTTCAGGGCGGGGCGGGGACTTCTACCAACATGAACGTTAACGAGGTCATTGCCAACATGGCCCTGAAAATCCTGGGAAAGGCGCCGGGGGCCTACGGCATTGTTCACCCCCTGGACGATGTGAACCGGGGGCAGTCTACCAACGATGTGTACCCCACGGCCCTGCGCGTTGCTGCGATAGAACTGCTGCGGGAGCTGAGCGATGGATGCGCTAAATTGCAGGAGGCGCTTCAGAAACGGGAAAACGAATTTGAGGATATTAAAAAGCTGGGGCGTACGGAGCTTCAGGACGCGGTGCCCATTACCCTGGGGGCCGAATTCGGGGCTTATGCCCAGGCCATAGGCCGGGATCGGTGGCGGCTTTACAAGGTTGAAGAGAGGCTGCGGCAGGTAAACCTTGGAGGCGCCGCAGTGGGGCTTTCGGATAAGCTGACCAGGCGTTACCGCTTCGAGGTGATAGAAAAACTGCGGGAGCTTACCGGCATGGGGCTGGCAGCGGCGGAATACCCCATGGATTTGACGCAGAACAACGATGTGTTTGTGGAAGTTTCGGGGCTCCTCAAGAGCCTGGGGGTCAACCTTACCAAGATCGCCAACGATCTCAGGCTTTTAAGCTCCGGGCCCCATGGCGGCCTGGGGGAAATTCACCTTGCGCCCATGCAGAAGGGGAGTACCATCATGCCCGGCAAGGTGAACCCGGTGATTTCTGAGATGGTCATCCAGGTCGGGATAAAGGTCGCAGCCAACGATTTTGCCATCACCGCTGCAGCCGCCCGGGGGGAGTTGGAACTCAACGCCTTTTCCCCGATCATTGCGGATGCGATCCTGGAAAGCCTCTCCATCCTGAATCGGGCGGTGTTCCTCTTTCGTACCCGGTGCGTAGAAACACTGAGCCCCGACCGGGAACGCTGCGCTGAACTACTGGCCGCTTCTTATGCCTTTGCGGCTTCCTATGGGGGGCGGCTCGGGTATGACCGGGTGAGCGCCATTATTGCGGAAAACAGGGGAGACCCGGAGAAGATACAAAAAGCCCTGGATGCGCGGGAAACTTCGTTGCAAGTAGCGGAAGCGAATCCCCCGGACAGAGCAGCAGAACTTTAAAACTTTACAAAATATCAACCCAAACCCCTTGCACAATCTGCCCTGATATGCTATAGCTAAAGAGGATACTTTTTATCCCATCAAATTCCCTTTCAAGGAGGTACACCATGTCCGATTCGGACGGTGGCGGTAGTATACCCCGTCATAGACAAAACGCAACAAATTTAGCGTTTGTGGTATTTTCCCTGAAAGGCCGGCCTTTTATTCTTCGCGCATAAGCGCCTATCGTTTTTTCCGGTTTCTTCTATGTAAATATCCGCGAACCATAGGAGAAACAGGTATGACCAAAGAAGAACTTCTGGAACTCCTTCATGGGAATTCAAACCGGATCGCAAAACTTCATTCCATGTTCACCCAGATGAATGCGGTGGATATTGCCGAAATTTTTGTGGACACAGACCGGGACACGGTAATACAGATTTTCAGGCTCCTGCCGAAAAGTATGGCCGCCGATGTGTTTTCATACATCGATCCCGACGAACAGCAGATCATTATTGAAGCCCTCACGGATCGTGAGGTCAGCGATATTATGAATAAGCTGTTTGTCGATGATGCGGTGGATATGATCGAAGAAATGCCCGCCGCTGTGGTGAACCGTTTGCTGCAGATAGTCCCGGATGAAAAACGGAAACAGATAAACCAGATACTCCAATATCCCGATGATTCCGCCGGCAGTATTATGACTACCGAATATGTAGAACTCCGGGAGAGCGCTTCGATTATAGAAGCTTTTGAGCATATCAGAACCATCGGTATAAACAAGGAAACTATCTATACCAGTTATGTGATAAAGCCGAACCGCCTGCTGGTGGGCATTGTTTCTGCAAAGGGTCTCATGCTTGCGGAACCCCGGGATACTATCGGCCATATTATGAAAACTAATTTTGTCTTTGTCCACACCACGGATGACCGGGAAATAGTAGCGGGGCTGTTCAAGAAATACAATCTGCTTTCCATGCCTGTGGTGGACAGGGAACAGCATCTGGTGGGTATTATTACTGTTGACGATGTGATGCAGGTTATCGAAGAAGAAAATACCGAGGACTTTGAAAAGATGGCCGCCCTTAACCCCTCGGAGGAACCGTACCTTAAAACTAGTGTCCTTGCCCTTACCAGGAACCGTATTCTTTGGCTCCTGTTCCTCATGCTTTCCGCCACCATCACCGGGGGTGTTATTGCGAATTTTGAGGAAGCCCTGGCTGTATTGCCCATGCTGGTGGCTTTTATCCCCATGCTCATGGACACCGGGGGTAACGCGGGATCCCAAACTTCCACTCTGATAATCCGCGGTATGGCTCTGGGGGAAATCAGTTTCCGGGATTTAGCGCTGGTGTGGTGGAAGGAACTGCGGGTGGGCCTTCTTTGTGGGCTGGGGCTGGGGCTGATAAATTATCTGCGTATTTACTTGATGAACGGGAAAAACGGGATCCTTTCAATCACCGTGAGTTTGAGCTTGCTGATTACCGTGGTGATGGCGAAAACCATAGGCTGCATACTTCCCATGGCGGCGAAAAAATTGAAGGTTGACCCGGCTATCATGGCCGCCCCGATTATTACCACTATTGTTGACGGGGCTTCCCTGGTGGTGTATTTGTCCATTGCCAAGGCGCTTTTCAGGATTTGAGGAGCTCAAGAATTTAACCACGAAGAACCCGCTTTCGCGGGGGAGCACACGGGCAAAGACGTATTGAGGCTGAAAATTTAGCTTGCATTTATTTTAATTCTGTGGTATCCTCTAATTAACCCATATTGGGCGAGAGTTTTCTTGCCCGGACGTGGGAAATATTCATTAGACCTTGTTGGCTAAGTCCCATTGAAAACGATGGTTCTGGCTGTCCGAGGGTAAATGTAAGGCATATTGCCATGTCATTACCACCCCCGGATAATCCCGGGGGTTTTTTTGTCCCCGGAGCATCCAGCGAAGTTTCACAAGGTAAAGGAGCAGGTATGAGGCGGATAGCGGTTATCGGGGCGATTCTGGAAAAACCCGGAGTCAGCCAAAAGGCCTTTAACGACACAATCTCGTCGTTCAAGGGAATCGTTAAGGGGCGTATGGGCATTCCCGTTGCGGAGGAGGATTTGGCGGTTATTTCTATCACCCTTCAGGGGGATCTGGATGAGATAAACGCCCTCACAGGAAAACTGGGGAACCTTCCCGGGGTAACCGTAAGAACTGCGGTATCCAGCGATCTTAAAGCCGGTGGGGCATAAGCGGAAAGGACAATGTGTCGGCATAATTGAAAAAGGATTGCAACCGGCGGGGTTGCGGTCCGGGAAAACTTTTGAATAAACATGGAGGAACTTATGGTTACTGAGCTTATGGATACTGTGGAAGCAGTAAAAGTGCAGGATTCAGAGTCTGGGGTCTTTATAGACCAGTCTTATATTGAAGGGCTTTTAGAGAAGGCAAAATATACCGATGACAGGGTCATCCAGGGTATTTTGGACAAGGCAGAGCGGTTTGAAGGGCTTAATCACATTGAAATAGCTTCCCTGCTTACCACAAAAAATCCCGCCCATATTGCGCAGATATTTTCCATCGCCGGGATGATCAAGCGGCATATCTACGGCAACCGCATTGTGTTGTTTGCCCCTCTCTACGTGAGCGATTACTGTGTGAACCGCTGTGGCTATTGCAGTTATAACTGCGGCCATGAATTTAACAGGAAGAAACTTACCATGGACGAAGTCCGGGAGGAAGTAAAGCTCCTGGAGCAGATGGGCCACAAGCGGATCGCCCTGGAAGCCGGGGAACACGATCAGGAATGTCCCATCGACTATATCCTGGAATGTATGCACACTATTTATGATATGAAATTTGAAAATGGTGAAATTAGGCGGATCAACGTTAATATCGCTGCTACAACCGTGGAAAACTACAAAAAACTCAATGATGTCGGCATAGGCACCTACATCCTCTTTCAGGAAACCTACCATCAGCCTACCTACGATAAGGTCCACCATTCGGGGCCAAAGAAGGACTACGCCTACCATCTTACTGCCTTTGACCGGGCCCACCTGGGAGGCATTGACGATGTGGGGGGCGGGGTTCTCTTTGGCCTGGCTGACCCGTACTTTGAAGTGTTGGGTCTGATGATCCACAACGAGCATCTGGAAGAAAAATTCAATGTGGGGTTCCACACTATTTCTGTGCCCCGGATCTGCCCCGCAGCGGGGGCAGAAACTGCGGACTTCCCCCACCTGGTGGATGACGCCACTTTTGAGCGGATCGTGGCTATCATACGCCTGGCGGTTCCCTTTACAGGGATGATCCTCTCTACCCGGGAAAATCACGCCATGCGGGGCAAGCTCCTGCAGCTGGGGATTTCCCAGATCAGCGCCGGGTCCAGCACCGAAGTGGGGGGCTATGCCAAGCGGGAACGGCAAGAGCAGTCCAATCCGCAGTTTTTTGTGAACGACGAGCGGACTGCTCTGGAGATTATCACCGAGCTTATGGATGACGGCTATATCCCCAGTTTTTGTACCGCCTGTTACCGCAGCGGCCGAACCGGGGATCGCTTTATGAGCCTTGCCAAATCCGGGCAGATCAAGAATGTCTGCCTCCCCAATGCCCTGATGACCCTCTCTGAGTTTTCTTCGGAT
The DNA here is from genome assembly GCF_000214375.1 of Treponema primitia ZAS-2. Taxonomy (NCBI): domain Bacteria; kingdom Pseudomonadati; phylum Spirochaetota; class Spirochaetia; order Treponematales; family Treponemataceae; genus Treponema; species Treponema primitia. The sequence goes on from NC_015578.1 coordinate 495,002, forward strand.
TACGGAGACGAGCCTTTTAAAAAGAAGGCTGCTGCTGCCATTGCCCGGGAACTGCCGGGGATCGCCAACGAAAAGATCCGCCTTAAAGCGACGGCGAATCTGGAAAGAATCAGTCAGGGCAAACGGGATTTTTATTTTTAAGTCTGTTTTAATAGCCGGTTGAATCTGACATTCGACCGGCTATTTTGGGGCTCATTTTTATGGGCCTCTGGGGAAATCGTTTGGCACTTTTCCCCAAAAGGAGTGTGTTTAGAAATGAACATGGTTGATTTATCCGGTGACGCAGAAATATTGCACTATATCACCACCGATGATCCCGCCGAAGCGGAGTCCCTCTATGCTGCTGCCCGTGAAGTCCGGGAAGAACACTACGGACAGGATGTGTATTTCCGGGGTCTCATCGAATTTACCAACTATTGCAAAAACGACTGTTACTACTGCGGCATACGCCGGAGTAACAGCAATGCTGAGCGGTACCACCTTTCCATGGAACAGATACTCTACTGCTGTCAAATGGGGGATATGCTGGGCTACCGGAGTTTCGTGCTCCAGGGCGGAGAGGACCCCTGGTTTACCGACGACCGGATCACAGAAATGGTGGAAGCCATACGTCGGGAATACCCGGAGCACGCAATAACCCTGTCCATAGGTGAACGGAAGCGTGAAAGTTATGAACGGTTTTTTCAGGCCGGGGCGAACCGCTACCTGCTCCGCCACGAGACCGCCAATGACGAACATTACGGGAAACTCCACCCTGCAGTCATGAGCCTGGCGGAACGGAAGGACTGCCTCTTTGCCCTGCGGGATATCGGCTACCAGGTGGGCGCAGGGTTTATGGTGGGAACCCCTTACCAGACCCCCGAATGCCTCCTGGAGGACCTCCGCTTCCTTGAAAAACTGGACCCCCACATGGTAGGCATAGGCCCCTTCATCCCCCAGGCCGCTACCCCCTTCGGCGCCTGCCCCGGCGGAACACTGGAACAAACCCTGAGGATGCTGGCCCTGACCCGGCTCCTGCTCCCCAAAACCCTGCTTCCCGCCACCACTGCCCTGGGGACCATAGACCCCCGGGGCCGGGAACTGGGCCTTATGGCCGGGGCCAACGTGGTGATGCCTAACCTTTCACCCAAGGCTGTCCGCAAACTCTACGCCCTCTACGACAACAAGATCTGTACCGGCGACGAAGCCGCCGAATGCCGGTTCTGTATGGAAGGCAGGATCCGGGATTACGGCTTTGTCCCCGACATGGGCCGGGGGGATTCACGGGTGGAGATTGGGGTGCCCGCTTCTGTGTAATCGAACAAAAAAATTCCCCCTTGCGGGGGAATCGGTAAACAAATCAGAACAGTTTTTCTACAGACCCGTCACGTTTTTATAGAAGAAGAACCCTAATGGGGTATAATACAAACCCTTAATACTGGGTTTCAGCATATAGGGCTGGGTGTAGAAATAGATCGGCGCAACCGCCGCATCTTCGCCCATGAAAATGTCCTCTGCCTGGTGCATATAGCGGAACCGTTCTTCGGGTACCGAGGTAGCTTTGGCGGCGGCCAGAAGGGCGTCATACCGGGGACTGGAATACTGGGGATCGTTGTTGCCGCCACCGGTGACAAACATATCCAGGAAGGAGATAGGATCGTTGTAGTCCGCGATCCAGCCGTGCCGGGCAATGAGATAGTTGCCGGTTTTGCGGTTGTCAATGAAGACTGCCCAGTCCTGGTTGCCCAGGGTTACGTTGACCCCAAGGACGGTGCGCCACATATTCTGCAGGGCTTCGCCGATGGCACGGTGCCGGTCATTGGTGTTGAAAAGGTATTCCACCACCGGGAAACCCCGGCCTTCAGGATACCCCGCTTCTGCCAGGAGCCGTTTTGCCTCCGCAACATTACTGTTGTAATCTGTAGGGGCCACGCTGTAATAACCCTTGCCTATATCGCGGAAATCGCTTCCGGCCCCTGCGGCATCGGAAATGCCCGAGGGGACATAAGCGGTGGCGGGTTTTTCACCGGTGCGGGTGATCTGATCGATCAGGTAGTTCCGGTCAATGGCCAGGGAGAAGGCCCTCCTGACCCGGGCATCGTTGAAGGGCGCCTTCTGGTTATTAAAGGTAACAAAGTAGGTGCCCAGGTAATCTGCTATGGTCAGGGTTCCCGAGGAAAGCAGGGTGGGAATTTCGTCCACCGGCGGATTCTCTGCAAAGTCAATGTCCCCACTGCGGAACCCTGCCAGTATGGCGTTGTCATCGTCCATCAGGGAAAAGCGGAGGGTGTCCGGGCCGGTGACCGGCTCATAATAGTTGGGGTTCTTTTCGTAGAGCAGATAACTGTTGTGGACCCATTCCTTCAGGCGGTAGGGTCCGTTGCTGATGTAGGTGGAGGGGCTGAAGGTCCACTGATCCGCCGCCTTTGCAATAACATCGGCGCGGACCGGAAAGGCCGCAGGGAAGGCGGCGATTTCAAAGAAATAGGGACAGTCATAGGTCAGGATAATTTCCAGGGTCCGGTCATCAATTGCCCGGATGCCCAGCTGGCTTTTGTCCAGCGCCCCGTCCATTATCTCGTTAGCGTTTTTAACCATATCGATCATATAGTTATAATCTGCGGCAGTCTCAGGGTCCACCAGGCGCTGCCAGCCGTAGACAAAGTCTTTGGCGGTAAAGGCTTGGCCGTCGGACCACTTTAGGTTGTTCCGCAGTTTAAACAGGTAGGTCACGGACCCGTCGGGGTTTACCGTTTTCTGGGGAGCGCTTTCGGCCTGGCCAGGGACCAGGACTGCGTTGCCCTTCCCGTTATCTTCATACTTGTAGAGCCCTTCAAAGCTCTGCACCAGATAGACAGCTCCGTCCACTGCGGTATTCAGCGCAGGATCGATGGAGTTCGGTTCGGAACCGACCACGATGGTCATTTGGGTCCCGCTGGCTGCGGTGGCTTTTTTGCCGCCGCAGCCGGTAAGAGCCAAGGCTGCTGCAAGAACCAGCAGGACCGATAGTACAAAATTTTTCTTCATAAGAGTACCTCCTTAAGAAATGAGTGTGCTTCCTTACTTGGGGTTTTGAAAGCTATTGGTATGATATCAGAATATGGGCAATGGATAAAGATAGGGGCGGGGGAATTAGCAATGGTTGATGTATTGGGGCCGTGTACCGCGACCATAGAACTATTGCTAAACTGTAAGGAATGCCTTTAACCAAATGAAGCTTTTCTGAAAGAATTGACAATCCATTGGGGAAGCAATAGCCTATCCTAACAATGACTGCTATAAAAGCCGTTAAAAAGAGCCACTTACCCCCCTCCCTCCTCGTATATAGAGTAGGTAATTTAGGATATACGCCATATATAGCGCCTTCTTTAGTATATAGGCCATTTGCCTTAAAATTAGGTTTACCTTATACAACATTCACTCCGAATTATAAGAAATTCATTGAAAATCACTTGAAATTCGCCCTGAATTCCCAATCATATAGACCATATTACCCGCAAGAGGAGGCGTAAAATATGGCAGATTGCATTCCCGGCGGGCATTGCGCTTTTAATCAATTCGTCCTTTATTACCAAATCGCCGCTGAACATCAACTTTGAGGAACACGACCGGGGAAAAAAGTTTTTCTCTGCGGGCGCTGGGAAATACAGCGTGATTATTTATCTCATTGGAACATTATAAAGGAGGTTTATTAATGCAGAACTATTCTAAAGTACTGGTTGGGATCATTTTAGTGTTTGGTTTTGTATTATCTGGTTGTAAGCAGGTAAATAATCCGGGAGATGATAAAACTTATTTGGTAAAAATAGGAACAGTAACAAATGGAACAATTTCTGCTAATCCAACCAGCGGGGCAGAAGGAACTGAAATAACTTTAACGGTAAGCCCCGATGATGGCTATCGGTTAAAAATCGGAACGCTCAAATATGGGACTACGCTCATTAATGAAAATACGAAAAAATTTAATTTACCGGCCTCCAATATAACCGTTACGGCTAAATTTAGAATTTTAGCTGATGATGATTCGGAAGATGAGTCCGGATTATCGATTATAAAAATTGATACCGGCGGACGGGCAATAGATTCCAAAGACACCTGGCTAGAAAATGCTGCCTATACTATTTTCAATAGTGACGGCACAACAATAACAGCAAGCGGCGCCACCGATATTAAGGGAAGGGGGAATTTTACCTGGGGCCTGGAAAAAAAGCCTTATTCCCTAAAACTGTCATCGAAAACCTCGCTTCTTGGTATGCCTTCCCATAAACGATGGGTATTACTGGCAAATCATTTGGATAAAACGCTCTTACGCAATGAAATCGGATTTAAACTTGGGGAAATATTTGACCATATTGACTGGACACCACATACCGTACAGGTTGAGTTATATGTGAATGATGTATATCAGGGTGTATATCAATTTAGCGAGGCCATAAAACTTGATGCAAATCGGGTTGCTATAGATGAAATTAAAAAAGGCAATCCGGGCGGTGGATACATTCTTGAAATTGATGAACGAAGGGGTGAAGAGTCCAATTTTACTACCACACATGGAGTGGTTTTCAACTGCTCTGATCCTGACGATGGGCTGGATAAGAAACCTACCGGCAGCCCGCAAACCTTGTTTGAAAAAATTCGAGCGGACGTACAGCACGCTGAAGACGTATTATATTCAGGTGATTTTACCGATCCGGACAATGGGTACCGGAAATACCTTGACGTTGACTCCTTTGTTGACTGGTATTTGGTCGAAGAAATTGCGTGCTATCAGGATAGTAAATTCTACTCGAGCGTATATATGTATTACGACCCCAGCGACCAAAAATATCATCTGGGACCGCTCTGGGACTTTGATACCCATTTTGGCAATGCGTGGAGCATGGTGAGTACGGGATTTCTGATAAAAGATTCAAAATGGATTTCGAGGCTGTTTGACGACCCCTATTTTGTGTCCCTCATTAAAGCACGCTGGAATGAGAAAAAATCCGCAGTTGATGCATTGCAGACATTCATTGATGCTCGTGCCGATAGTTTAAATGCTGCGCAAGCAAATAACTTTGAAAGATGGCCTATTTTAAACACCAACATAGGCGGAGCAAATTCTCAAATTGCCGGGAGTTATGCCGGAGAAATAGCTTTTCTCAAATTATGGCTGACACTAAGAATCAGTTGGCTGGATACGGCAATAAACAGGTTATAGCATTATCGTAGCAGCATTGGCATTACGGCGGCTCATTGACAAATGTCACCGGGAGGGGAACTCTCCTGGTGTATGAGCCTCCCTTAGTTAAACTGAGCATTACCAGTTAAGTGAACAGATGGCAGGCAACCTGGTGCCCCGGGGCAATTTCCTTCAACATCGGCGCCGTCTCGGAGCAGCACTGCATGGCATTGGGGCAGAGGGTGCTGAAACGGCAGCCCGGGGGGAGGTCCATGGGGCTGGGGATTTCCCCGTTCAGGATGGTCCGCTGCCGGGAGCGGGTGATCCGCGGGTCCGGTATAGGGACCGCCTGGAGCAGGGTCTTGGTGTAGGGGTGCAGGGGGTTTTTGTACAGCTCCTTGCTGGCTGCCAGCTCTACCAGGTTGCCCAGGTACATCACCCCAATGCGCCGGGAGATGTGGCGCACCACCGAAATGTCGTGGGCAATGAAGAGGTAGGTCAGCCCCAGTTCCCGCTGCATATCCTCAAGCATGTTCACAATCTGGGACTGGATAGACACATCCAGGGCGGATACGGGCTCATCGCAGACGATAAACTCAGGCTCCACTGCCAGGGCGCGGGCAATGCCTATGCGCTGCTGCTGGCCGCCGGAAAATTCGTGGGGATAGCGGTTGGCGTGTTCGCTATTCAGGCCCACCCGGGAGAGGAGGTAGTTGATCCGGTCTTTCCGCTCAGGTCTGGAACTTGCCAGGTGGTGGATGTCGATGGGTTCACCTACGATTTCGCCCACGGTCATCCGGGGGTTGAGGGAGGAGGATGGGTCTTGAAAGATGATCTGCATCTTCCTTCTATAAGGAAGCATATCCGCATGGGTAATGTCCTGGCCTCGGAAGAAGATCTTCCCCGAGCTGGGTTCGTGGAGCCGCAGGATGGTCCGCCCCAGGGTGGTTTTGCCGCAGCCCGATTCTCCCACGAGACCTAAGGTTTCCCCCTGTTCAATATACAGGGGCACGTTTTCCACGGCGTGAATGTACCGGACCTTGCCCCAGGCTTCTTTGACCCGGAACCGTTTTTTCAGGTTTTCCAGTTCTATAAGCCGGGTCATGGTTTCGGCTCCTTCTGCTCTTGCCGGGATTGCGCCTGAACCGGCAGCCAGCAGGCGACCCGGTGTTCCCGCAGGGGCGGTGAACCGGGGGATGAATCGACAAGCCCGCCGCTGACGGCCGGGAGTATTGTCTCCGGGGGCAGCTGCTGGATGCAGATCCGCATACAGCTTTCGCAGCGGGGGGCGAAGGGGCAGCCGGGGTTCGGATCCAGCATATTGATGGGGGTCCCCTCAATGGGGATCAGCCGCGTGGCTTCCTCTGCATCAATACGGGGCATGGACCTGAGGAGGCCCCTGGTATAGGGATGGGCGGGGGCGTAGAAAATATCCTCCACCGTGCCCTGCTCGGCGATATGCCCGCCGTACATCACCAGGACGGTGTCGCAGATTTCGGCAATCACCGCCAGGTTGTGGGTGATGAAGATCACGGCCATCCGGGTTTTTTCTTTGATGTCCTTCATGAGTTCCAGTATCTGGGCCTGGATGGTAACGTCCAGGGCGGTGGTCGGCTCGTCGGCGATGAGCAATTGGGGTTCGCAGAGCAGGGCCATGGCGATCATCACCCGCTGGCGCATGCCCCCGGAAAGTTCGTAGGGGTACTGGCCCATACGCTGTTCCGGGTGGGTAATGCCCACCAGGCGGAGCATCTCAATGGCCCTGTCCCGGGCCGCCTGGACGGAAATTTTCGGCGTTTCCTTTGCCCCGGCATTTTCCCCGTCGTTCAGTATTGCTGTGTCCGCCGAGTGGATGCGCAGCACATCTATCAACTGGTTCCCGATGGTATACACCGGATTGAGGCTTTCCATGGGGTTCTGGAAGATCATGCTCATCCTGTTGCCCCGGATTTTCTCCATCTCCTTCGCCGAATGGCCCAGCAGATCCTCCCCTTCAAACCGTATGGACCCGCCCACGACCTTTCCCGGGGAGTCCAGGATCCCCATTATCGAATAGGCCTCCACGCTTTTGCCGGACCCGGATTCGCCCACAATGCCCATGACTTCGCCGTATTTGAGGGCATAGCTTATGCCCCCCACGGCCTTCACTTCCCCCACGGGGGTAAAGAAGGAAACCTGTAAATCACGGACATCAAGCAAGGTATCTTCCGCCATGCCGCCCCCCTATTTCTTGAGCCGGGGATCCAGGGCATCCCGCAGTCCATCGCCAAAAAGATTAAAGGAGAGGATCAAAAGGCACAGTATTAGTGCCGGAATGATAAGCCGGTAGGTATAGGTGTACATTCCTCCCAGGGCGTCCGCTGAAAGAGAGCCCAGGCTGGTCATGGGGGCGTTAACCCCGAGACCCAGGAAGGAAAGGAAGGATTCCAGGAAGATGGCAATGGGTATCTGGAGGCAGGTGGCCGCCACCAGGGAACCTACGCAATTAGGGAGCAGGTGCTTCATGATGATCCGCGAATCCCGGGCCCCCAGGGCAACTGCGGCGATGACGTACTCCTGCTGTTTGAGCTGGAGTATCTGCCCCCGGACGATCCGGGCCAGAGTGGTCCAGTACAGCAGGGCAAAGGCGATAAAAATAGCGATAATGCTGGGCCCCAGGGCGATGACCAGCCGCCCCATAAGGTTAGTCTGGTTGGCGTCCGCGAAGGAACCAAGCAGGGGCTTCAGGGTTACTGCGAGTAGTAATACTACGAGCACATCGGGAACCGAGTAGATGATGTCCACGATACGCATCATCACCAGATCTGTCCGCCCCCCTATGAAGCCCGAAATTGATCCGTAGACCACCCCGATAAGCAGGGTCAGTATCGCAGCCATAACTCCGATGATCATGGACACCCGGGTCCCGTACATGACCCTGACAAAGATGTCCCTGCCCAGAGTATCGGTCCCAAAGACGTGGGGAAACACCTTTTCTCCCCGGGCGATCTTTTCCAGTTCCAGGGGAGAATTGGCGAGGGGCGCCAGGTTTTCACTGCCCCGCACCTGTTCCTCGTAGGTATAGGCCACGAAAAGGGGCCCGGCATAGGCGAAAAGTATGAGGAAGATGATAACCCCAAGGGAAACCATGGCGACATGGTTCCTCTTCAGCCGCCGCCAGGCGTCCTCCCAGTAAGAGACGCTCTTATGCTGGGGGATAAAGGCTTCTTTTTCTTCCCTGGTGGCGGGGGTAAAGTCCAGGGCATCCATCAGCCGGCCTCATCGTTGGAAAACTGAATCCGGGGATCGATGATCTTGTAGATCAGGTCAACCAGGACGCTCATCAGGATAACCAGGGCGGCAAAGAAGATGGTGGTTCCCATGATCAGCGGGTAGTCCCGGTTTTGGATGCTCTGGATAAAATAACGGCCCAGGCCGGGGATATTAAAGACGCTTTCCACCACAAAGGTGCCGGTCAGCACCGCCGCGATGAGGGGCCCCATGTAGGTAACCACCGGAATCAGGGCGTTCCTGAGTGCATGCTTGAAGATCAGGTGCGGGACCGGGTGCCCGTAAGCCCGGACGGTCTTAATGTATTCCTTATTAAGCACATCCAACATGGAAGACCGGGTATACCGGGCAATGGAGCACATGGGGGTGAGTCCCAGGGTAAAGCAGGGCAGCACATAGCTGATGGGCCCCCGGGAAATGCCGGAACTTGGGAAAACATGAAACACCCCCCCGGCAAAGAGGACCAGCAGCGCCGTGGCGCTGACAAAGACCGGGAAGGCCACCCCCAGGGTGGTAACTATCTGGAGCAGACTGTCCTCCCACTTTCCCCGGGTATAAGCCGCCAGGCACCCCAATCCTATCCCCGCAATGGTCGCCCAGAGCAGGGCAATAGCCCCGATCTTCGCCGAAACGGGAAACATTTCCCCGATAATGATACGAACCGGCCTGTTTTTCTGCATTTTAAGGGAAACCCCCATGTCTCCATGGAGCAGACTGAGGATATAGTTCTTTAATTGTACCGGAAGAGGCTTGTCCAGGCCGTATTTTGCCTCAAGTTCCGCCAAAACCCGGGCTGAAATGGCCTTTTCCCCCAGAAACGGCCCCCCGGGGACAGTATTCATCAGGATAAAGGTCAGGCATATCACCAGAAGCAGAGTCCCCAGGGCAAGTAAGATTCGCTTAATGAAATATCCGGCCATTGTTTTGCCTCACATTTCAGGATTGATATTTACGGTAACACCCGGGTGGCGCTTGTGCAAGAGGTTTTCATTTTTTTGTGAATTGACTTTTTTGGCTATCCGGAGTATAAATTAATCTCACCCAACAAGCAGGGCCTTTAGCTCAGTTGGTTAGAGCTGCGGACTCATAATCCGTAGGTCCGGGGTTCAAGTCCCTGAAGGCCCAAAACAATTCCATGCAATAATCGGAACGAAGATACGCCGCTGCTTGCGGCGGGGTTCTTCATTATACAATACTAATGTGTAGTGTATAAGGGAAAGGCTGACTTCCAGATAATTTTTCAAGTAAAACAATCTTTAATGGTCAATATTATGGGCAATTTTATTAAGAGTTTCTATTGAATCATTAACCAATGAGTTAATATCATTTGTTAATTTGTAAACAACCGCCTTAACATCATGGGTAACGCCATTTTCTTGCTTTAAAAGCTCAAAGGCTTCGATATTCAAGGCACTAGCCAGCTTAGCCAGCGAATCAGGATGAGGCCACTTATCGCCACGTTCAATTGCCCCGAGGAACGGTATAGAAATATCAGCTTTTTCTGCTAGCTCAGCTTGCGAAAAACCACGATGTAAACGAAATTGCTTAATATTTTGGCTTAAAATGATACGTAATTTATCGCCATTCACGAATATTCCTCATCCCATACATAAAATTATGCAAATTACTTGACATATAATACAAATATCTATTAGAATTATTAATAATTCGTTTAGGATCTTATAATGAAATTGTTGACCTCAAAATTTCCTAGTACTTTAGTAGAATATAAAAATATTCCTAAGCAGGTGAATAGTCATCTGTATTTTAATGTTTTTTAAGGAGAAATAGTATGAAAAAAAGGGTGTGCTTTGGGATAATGGCTTTTCTTATTGGAATGGTGTTTTTTGGCTGTGCGAGTTTTCAAAAATTTTATGGTAAAGCATATGCTAATAGCGAAAAAACAATTTCTAGTAGCAATCAATGGGAATTAAAAGAAGAGGCAGGAGATCTGTTTATTCATTTAAAAGATAAAATTGCCGCAGGAAAAATAACTAGAAGTGATAGAACCGAAACAAGTTTTGATATTGAAGATCTACGGATTTCCAAGAAACAAGGACTTAGTTTTCGTATTTCAAAAGCAGTTGTTTCCTCCGGGAATATTTCCGGTACTCTTTTAAACGGAAGGGGTGAACAGGCTCCGCTTGTTAAAGGGAAAGTTGTTGGGGGAAGGCTTATTACTTTTGATGCAAGTAATCTTGAAAATATTGATAAGCTATTTACTGGTGACGGAAATACGGAAATTCATTTTAATATTGATGGTATACTTGGAAGAGATCAGTATCAATTCAAATTGCTTATAGTTGGATGGCATAGCGCTTATCGGGCGCTTACTTTAGCACAAGCTGAAAGAGACAGTACCCCGGAAGGCAGAAGGCAATGGGAAATAAAAATGGATAACGGAGATAAGGTCCTTGTTTTAAAAAATAACATTAATGCAGAAACCACCTCATTTTCAGGAAAAGACGATGAAACTGAGATTGTAAATTTCCGGATATCTAAGGCGCGGGGATTGATTTTTAATGCTTCAGGTACATCAATGGCCAGCGATATTTCCGGTGTTTTGATCAGTGAGGGTGGTGAAAGATATGAGTTGAAAAATGGAAAGATTGATAGTAATGCCTATGCCTTTTATTTTGATGCAAGTAATCTTGAAATTATCGATAAAGTATTTAGTGCAGGCGGAGATACTGTTGAATTCCAGTTCACTATTTCTTCTTTCGGCCTTAAAGATACCTTTAGCTTTAGGCTGAGAACCGATGATTGGCCTGAATCATACCGCTTGCTTGATTAAAAACAATAAGAGCATCTCTAAAAACCAACCGAGTTTTTAGAGATGCCCAATAAGGGAAAGTGGAAAACAATAGCGTCACATCTAAGCTGGACTTCTAACTATGCTGTCACCCCTCCAAAAACCACTCCCAAGCCGGTCGCACCGTAATAATCCCCCAGGGCGTCCGCAGTTCCTCCCGCTCATACAGGGTGATCACCGTCGCTTCCTGCAAGCCCAGCTCCTCCATGGCCGCCGTCAGGGCGCCCAGTTCCCGCTTGCGGGTTTCCGGGTCCTTCAGGCTGGGGCAGGCCTGGAAAAGAGCTTGCGGCCCCTGGGCGGGGTTGCCCAGGAGGAAGTTTAGTTCCCGGCGCTCCCGGGTCAGGTAATAGGAGATGCCCCCCTGGCGGAGAGACGGGTAACGGCGGCGGAGTTCTAGGTAGACCGCCTGTTCCAGGCTGCGGCCCTGGTCCGGGGACGGGGTATGAGCCCAGGCCAGGCCGGGGTCCACTGCATAGACTTTCTGGGGGTTCACCCGGGTTTTTTGGGGACTGGAGGCGTAGAGGGGTACCAGAAAGATCAGGAAGGCGTCCTCCAGGTAGGCGCATATCTGGGCGGTCATCTCCCGGCTCATGGAAAGGCCCCGGGCGGATAATCGGTCCGCTAGGCCTTTCATGGAAACCAGCGTTCCGTTAAGGGCGACCAGGGTGCGGGCAAGCTCCAGGACCCCAGGAGCATTGGAAAGCCGTCGCCTTTCAAGCAGGTCCCGGAGCACCACGGCGTCCAGGTAACTTTGTAAAAGCCCGGCACGGGTAAAATGGTCCTCTAAGATGCCACTTGTAACGTCAACTTTAGTTTGAAAGTTACCAGTTCTGCTTGCAACGAAGTTTCCCGTGCTACTTGCAACGAAGTTTCCCGCGCAGGCATCGGGGAAGCCACCTTTGATCAGGTATTCCGAAAAAAGATGTTCGTAGTCCGAGCGTTCCAGGGGGGAGTCTGCGGGTGTTGCCGGGTTTTCTGTAGCTGGGGTCCCGGGCGCCGGGTAGGGCCCGGAAGCTGGATGGGGCCTGTGGGCCGGATGAGACCCGGGGATGTTTTGGTGGCCCAAGGTTTCCCGGAAACTGAAGGGCAAAAGTTCAAAGCTCCGGGAACGGCCCCTGAATTCCGGGGGAGCGTCCTCGGTGAAGGCCTGGGAAGAGGTGCCGGCAAGAAAAAGCTGCACCTTTTCGGTGTCGCTTATACGGCGGGCGAATTGGGCCCAGCCGGGGATTTGCTGGATTTCGTCAAAGAACAGCCAGGCGCCTTGGCGGCGGGCTTGGGGGTTGAGCCTGAAAAAGGTTTCCAGGAGTTCCGTTAGCAGCCCTTCCCCGCCGGCCAGCCGGAGCCGGGGGTCATCGAAGTTGCAGTACAGTATGTGGGCCCGGTTGATCCCCTGGCGTATCAGCTGGTCCATGCCCTGAAAGAGCCGGCAGGTTTTCCCGCTGCGGCGCATTCCAATGATTGCCGGGGCAAGGTTTCCTTTTAGCTCAATGCGGAGTTCCCGCCGGGTAAAGGCGGGAAGAGACCGGGCTTGGGATTCTTTGATTATTTGTTCTAATAAAGACATAAGCTTATGCTAACGCCTTAACATGAAAATTGCAAGATAATTAAATAACTTATCACTAATTATTGCAAAATTATATAGCAACTTTTATTAATAATATGAAGTATTAAATGGCAATAAGTATTATAAGCAAGAGGTGTATTTCAAACAAAAGCACATGAACCTGAAAGTCCTTTCTACCGATATCTAAGGTATGAGAAGTATCTGCCGAATTGCAAACCCTACGGGTTTGCTTCCGATTAAAATGCACAAGGTGTATGCAATTATCGCCCTTTTTCTCACCGGGTTTTGCCGGCCTGTTCCCGGCGCTTGGGGGGAACAGTTTGCCTATAAGCATACTGCGGGGGATAAGTACCGGATACTTTCTACGGTTCATGAGGATGTGTATGTAGACCGGCGGCTGGCGTTCAGATCGGAGATTCTGAACCGGATTGCCGTGGAGGTCCTGAGGGCCGGAAACGGGTCCGGGTTTCACCGGGCGCTGTTCCAGGTGGCGGAACGGGCTTTGCTAAGCGGGAGAAATGCCGGGGGACAGAGCTTCCAGTGGGCCCGGGAGTATGAGTCTGAATTTGAGCGGGATAGACTGGGGCATATCACTATTGATCGGCGTTTTTATATGCCTGTGGTGCGGAATGTGCCGGTGTTTCCTGACCGGGACCTGAAAAATGGGGAAACCTGGAGCGCTGAGGGCCACGAGATGCACGATTTTCGGGACAGTTATGGCATTGCCGAACCCTACCGGATTCCTTTCAATGCGAATTATACCTTTTTAGGGAACCGGGAATGGAAGGGCAAAACGTACCCGGCCTTTTCGGTGTCCTACCGGATCTTTTTCGAGCCCGAGCCGGCCCGGGGAACCGTCTGGCCCCGGCGTATCATGGGGGCTTCGGATCAGATCGTGTTTTGGGATTCCGTCCTGGGCCAGGAGCTTTCTTATACAGAAGAATTCAGGATGATCCTGGAGCTTTCCGACGGGCGGACCATTGAATACCGGGGGACTGCGGAGGCGGAAATTGTGGAGGCCCCCAAACTGGACAAGGAGCGGGTTGTCGAGGATATCAACCGGGATATCGCCAGGATGGGGATCGACGATGCCAGGGCGCGGGTTGTGGACGACGGGGTGGCCATCAGCCTGGAAAATGTGCAGTTCCAGGCTGAGTCGGCGGCGCTGTTGGGGACAGAGCAGACCAAACTGGACAAGATCGCCGAAATACTCCGCCGTTACCCGGACCGGGACATCCTGGTGGGGGGGCATACTGCCATGGCGGGAACCGAAGAGGGGCGGGCCCAGCTTTCCCGGGAACGGGCCGCTTCGGTGGCGGAGTACCTGATCGGAAAAAAGGTCCGGGCACCGGAGCGGGTGGTGGTCCGGGGCTATGGGGCGGAGCAGCCCCTGGGGGATAACGGTACCGAAGAAGGCCGGCGGAAAAACCGGCGGGTTGAAATTACCATACTTGAAAATTAATGCTCTTTATAGTATAAAAAATTATCCATGAATTATACCAACCCGGCAAACCTTGCCATCCTAGCGTGTCCCGGTGGGGAAGTATTTGCCGATGAGGTTATTCTTCATCTGAAAAAGTACTACCGTCATAAATACAATGAAACCGTGGGCAATTTGGTCAGGCAGTTCAATTTGAACACCGAAGACGTGATCCGGCATATCAACTTTATCAACGATGCGGCGCCCCTCACTGCCTTTGCCCGGGGGGACTTCCTGAAGTACCATAACCCCCAGTTCAAGGTTCCTGCCCGGTTTAGCCTGTTTCCCAATGGGGAGCTTAAGGCAGAGATCCTGGAATCCATCCGGGGGAAGGACATGTATATCTTCCAGGACGTGGAAAATCATCATCCCCTGAATTTTAACAACGGGTCCCTTTCAAAGGCCCTTTCTATAAACGACCATCTGATGAGCATCTTTGTCACCGTGGATGCGGTAAAACAGGCAGGGGCCAACCGGGTTACCCTGGTACTGCCCACTTACCCCTATTCCCGGCAGCATAAGCGGAAGGGACGGGAGGGGCTGACCGCCAGCAGGGTAGGGGGCATCCTGGAATCCCTGGGTGTGGACTGTATCCTCACCCTGGATATCCATTCCCGGGAAATTGTGAACGCCTTTAAGACCATGCGCCTGGAAAACCTCCATGCCAGCTATCAGATCATCCGGCAGCTTGCAAAGATGACTGAGCTGCGGGGTGACGATCTGGTGGTGCTTTCCCCGGATACCGGGGCAGTGGACCGGAACAAGTTTTATGCCACCGCCTTCAAGAAGCCCTTGGCCTTACTCTACAAGGAGCGGGACTATTCCCGGGTGACCAAGGATGCCATGGACAATAACATCTCGGAGATCAAACTTCTGGGGAATGTTTCGGGGAAGACGGTCTTTATGGCCGACGATATGCTGGGAACCGGGGGCACCCTCCTGAAAGCAATGAAATTCCTCAAGGATCAGGGGGCAAAAAAGGTTATCGCCGCCATCAGCCTTCCCCTGTTTTCCGGGAACGCCATCGGCTACTTTGATCAGGCCTATAAAGATGGCCTTTTTTACCGCATCATCGGAACCAACGCAATTTACCATGAAGAACTGTTAAAACGGGAATGGTATGTGAGCGTGAATATTACAAAACTCTTTGCCCAGACCATTTCCCGACTCCACCAGGGCCTTTCGTTAAGCTCCCTCCTGGATAACCGGGCGATTATAGAAAAAATGCTCACGGAAAACTGAACAAATGGCCTCTCGGATAATACTCTGCGCCGACATCGGCAGTTCCGCCCTGAAAGCGGCCTTCATCAATTCCGAAGGCCGGCAGTTGGCATTTGCCCGGGAAGTATATACACCGATATATACCGTTGGGACTGCCTCCGTACCGGTTAGCGCCGGTGACTGGGAGCGCGCCTTTACCCGGGCCATGGGGAAGCTTTTTTCCCAGGCTCCGGACTGCCGTCCTGACGCTATCTGCATTTCTGGGAACGGCCCCACCCTGGCGCCGCTTACCCGGGACGGCGAGACTCTGGCCCTCCTTCACTGGTATCAGGGACCCTTGGGCAGTACCGCTCCCGGTTCCCCATCCGGGGATCTGCCGGTGATACGATCTTTTTACCTGCCCCATGCCCTGGGCTTTCTCCGGGAACGGCCCGGGGAATATGAAAAAACCCGGTACCTCCTGTCCTCCCAGGAATGGCTTTCTTGGCGCCTGGGCGCGGATCCGGTGACGGTTCTTCCCGAAGGCTATGGGCCCTATTACTGGGACGATGAACAATGCCGGGCCCTGGGGATTGATCCCGGGAAGTTCCCCCCCTTTGTCAGCCTGGGAAGTGTCATAGGCCGGCTTTCACAGGAAGCGGCGCAAAGGCTGGGCAGTGCCGCTGCTGGCCTCCCTGCGGGTATACCCATCATCGCCGGGGGGTCGGATTTCATCATGGCCCTTATCGGCGCCGGTACGGTGGAAAAGGGGATGGTCTGTGACCGGGCGGGCAGCTCCGAGGGGATCAACTGCTGTGACTTACGCCCTGAGGAAACTGCATCTGCCAGGGATCTCCGGGTTTTGCCCCATGTAAGCCCTGGTCTTTGGAACGTAAGCGTTATTATCCCCAGCTCAGGTCGGCTTTTTGAGTGGTATAGAACCCTGACCGGCCAGGACGGGCGTCCCTACGAGGACATTCTGGGGGAACTGATACCCGAAGGGTTGTTGCCGTCGGCGTTATCGGCAGCTGGGTCCCTAAGCTCAGCTCTGTCCCCGGCTGGGGGGGACCAGGGGGCGCTGTTTTTCCCGGGAAAGACGGCGGCCCTGTTCGGAAAGGGCGGACTATTCAGCCGGACGGACCTGGGCCGGGCGGTTCTAGAGGCCATGGGTTATCAGGTGCGGGATGCCCTGGAGACCCTGGGCCGGCATGGGTTCCCGGTAGGGGAGATGCGGCTTTCCGGGGGACAGAGCCGAAACCGACGCTGGAATCAGCTTAAGGCCGATATGACCGGGGCTATTCTGCTGGTCCCGGAACTGGGTGACGGTGAACTGGGCGGGGACGCGGCCTTGGGGCTCATGACCCTGGGGGACGCGGCAAATTTGAAAGAAGCGATTGGCCGGATCGTCCACATACAGGAACGCTACGAACCGGACCCCGCAACAGCGGCGGTTTACGGGGAACGTTTTCAGACCTGGCGGGAACTGCGGGAGAAGGCGGGCCCTTTCAATGAAATGCTATAAACTGCCCGCCCGGATTTCGGGGCTCATCTTTGATATGGACGGGACCCTCTATACCCACGAGGAATACCTTAAAGGCCAGATCGACACAATCATTGCGCAGTTCGGCAAGGTTCGGGGGAAGAGTTTTGAGGAAGCCCGGGAAGCTGTGGAGTCCTATCAGAGCGAGTGGGCCTCGGCGCATGGAGGAAGGACGATCAGTTTGGGGAATACCCTGGCTGCCTTTGGGATCACCGTAGAGGAAGGCATACGCTGGCGTGAGGAACTGATCGAACCCAGTTTGTACCTCCGGGAGGACCCCCGGCTCAGGGAAACCCTCTCTACCCTTTCCGATTCCTTTGCCCTGGCTTTGGTAACCAACAACCCTGTGCTGGTGGCCCGTAAAACTCTTGCTTGCCTGGGGGTGGAGGAATTTTTTCCGGTCAGCGTCGGCCTGGATACCTGCGGGGTGTCAAAACCCCACGAGGCGCCCTTCATCAAAGCTGCGGAACTGCTGGGCCTGCCCCCGAAGGCCTGCGTTTCCATCGGGGACCGCTACGATATTGACCTGGCCCTGCCCCTGGAACTCGGCATGGGGGGCATCCTGGTGGACGGGGTGGAGGATGTGCATGGGCTGCCGGAACAGCTCGCTGCCACGATTTCACTGGGACTAAATAAAAACCCTTGACCGCTAGGGTTTTTCATGCAAGCCTTATAGTATGAACCTTGAAGAATTCGCCAAGCCCATGGCCGCCATCTGTTCCCACAGCCTGGTTGCCCCGGGTCGGCCCCTGCATTGGACGATCATCGCCAACCCTACTGCCGGGGGATTTACGATAAAGAGCCGGTGGAAGCAGCACAGTGCGGCGTTGAAGTTGTATATGGAAAAGGCAGAGGCCAATCCCCTGCGGGAAGACGCCGGGCCTTCGAAAACCGCTTTGGAAGCCGATCAGAGCCGGGGGAGCCTGGGCAGGCTGGGACTGACCCTTACCCAGGGGCCGGGTACCGCAGGGAAGATCGTCAAGGCTCTTCTGGAGGAGGCGTCTTCGACTCGCTCTGGGGGAAATGCGCCCTTCCACCTGCTCATCACCGCCGGGGGAGACGGGACCAGCCTTGAAGCCCTGACGGTCCTCTATACGGCGCCGGCAGCGCTCCGGTCTAACTTTGCGGTTCTGCGCCTTCCCATGGGGACCGGGAATGACGGGGCCGATGCCCGGGAACTGGACGGTGTCCTGGATCGGCTGATCCACCCTTCCACGGTTGAGTATGCCCGGGCCCTGCGGCTTACTACCGCCTCCGGGAAGGGACCCTTTATGGCTTTCAATATCCTTTCCGTGGGCCTCGACGCATTTGTTACCCACATGACCAATAAGATGAAGGGTAAGCTGCCCGGGGATTCCTACAAACTCTGGGTGGACATAGCATCCCTGCTCTATGACCGGCTCTACAAGGTGGGGCACATGGATGTCCGGGCCTTTGACGAGGCAGGCCGGCAGGTGGAGGATTTTGGCGAAAAGGTACTTTTACTGGCCGTGGGAGCCAGCGGTCACCGGACCTACGGTTCCAACAAACGGATACTGCCTGATGAGCGGAATGTCTGCGTAGTGCAGCAAATGTCCCTGTTCAGGAAGGTGGCCCTGAAAGGGCTCTTCACCACCGGGGGGCATATCCATAAGCCGGAGTCAAAACCGTTCAACGCCCATCGGGTGGAATTCCGGGGGGAGAACCCCATCCTGGCCCAGATGGACGGGGAGGCGGTGCTGCTAAAGCCGGAGGATTTTCCTGCGGCAATAGAGTTGACCGAGCTGGCTATACCGGTGCTGAAGTTGGGGGAAAGGGATTAGGGCTATTTACTTCGTTGTATATATCCTACTGTATACATACTGTATTCATAAATTGCCCTTTATAACATCACATAATATGCTCTTGTTTTCATATCCTCCAACTGCCGCAGATTGCAAATATAAATTCCATCCCACGATATTAATTTTATTATATTTGCCATAATAAATACTCAAACGATTTTCTTTTCCATTGGCATTTATAAAACTTGAATATTTACATTTTATATCTATCTCTAGGCATTTTGCAACATTCTCAACAACAGTCTTGCCATTTAAAAACATTACCTCAAAATTTTTTTTAATAAATACTTTAACACAGGTAAATCCTTATCTAAATGTTTTTGCCTGATATTTTGTGGAACTTTATCCCATTTTGGTGATGTTGCCCATTGCACAAGGTCTAAATGAACACAAGTATCATCATAATATGAGTAATTACCAAATTGTTTTATAAAATAATCAAATTGATTAAACCATGATTTATATGGGCGTAGATGAAAATAATTATTGCAGAATTCTAAAACAGTTTCTGCTTCCGCATCTGTCAAGTCTTCATTACCATTTTTATTAAGTTTTTTACGGGAACATAGTCTTTCTTTGTGGTTTATGTCTAATAAACATCCTGATGAATTGACAAATTCTTTATCGCTGGGGTTTAACGAGACTGTACAAGCCTTTGACTTATCATAATTTCCAAAATATATTATGGGTGTTGTTTGAGGCGTGATACACATATCAGGCTCGATTCGCTGTTTTAACCGCTCAATAATCATTAAATGTTCCTCCCAAATTTTTCGGCAGCTTGAAATTCCTTGCTAGGAAGTGTTCTTATAAGCTATTATTCAAAAAATATAAAACAAATTCTACCTAATCCATCATAGGCGTGTCTTCCTTTAACTAATGCCCATATGAATCAATAAATTTTCAAAATTATATCGTGCATCGTAATAATTAGGATCAACACTGATTGCTTGGTTGAAGTCATCTAGCGCTTGTTCATAATCATGGCATTTTGTATACTTAATGCCACGACTGTTATGAGCCATAGCAAGATTCAGGTTTGCTTCGGCATAATCGGGAGCAATGTTGATCGCCTGGGTATAATCTTCTATGGCTTGGTCATAATCGCCATTCTTGTAATATATAATGCCACGACTATTATAGGCAACTGCATCATCAGGGTTAATACCGATTACTTGAGTATAATCCTCTATAGCTCGGTTATAATCACCCTTCTTGTAATATATCCGGCCGCGAGTTTTGTAGGCATTGATATCATCAGGGTTAATGTTGATCGCCTGGGTATAATCTTCTATGGCCTTTCTATATTCACGCTTACGACTATACGCATCACCACGATAAGTGTAAGCATCGGCATCATTAGGGTCAATGCTGATTGCCATGGTGAAGTCTTTTATCGCCAGATCGTCATCGCCTTTTTTGTAATGGGAATTACCACGGTTGATATAAGCGATAGCATAATTGGAATTAATTCTGATTGCCTGATCAAAATCCGTTATGGCTCGGTCATAATCACCGTCATAATTATATGCATTACCACGATGAGTATAAGCATCAACATTATTGGGATCAATGTTGATTGCTATGGTGAAGTCCTCTATGGCTTGGCCATGTTTACTTTTTTTGATAAAGGCCTTAACTTCATACGCAAGCCCACGGTGGATATAGGCATCGGTATTAATGGGGTCAGACCTGATTGCCAGCGTGTAATCTGTTATGGCCAAATCTAATTTGCCTTTATAGCAATAAGCCTGACCCCGATTGAGATAGGCCTGGGTATAATCAGGATCAATGTTAATTGTCGCGGTGTAATCTCTTATTGCATGGTGATATTCGCCTTTCCCACTATTTGCAAGACCGTGAAGAAAATAGGCAGCAGCATCATTAGGATTAAGCATGATTGCAAATGTACAGAGCCATCTTGCGATATCATAATTGCCCTTATGATAATACGCACTACTTTGATTTTTTAATAAGACGGCAAGATTTGGATCAATATTATTCGCCTGAGTGAAATCCGCTCTGGCTTGGTCAGAATTGCCCATTTTGATATATGTACGACCACGGAAAAAAAGAGAAAAAGCATCACAGGGATCAAGTTTGATTGCCTGGGTATAATCCGCTATGGCTGAATCATATTCACCTTTTTTTTCAAAAGAAACACCCCGATTTTTAAACGCTTCTGCAGTATCTGGTGAACTGGAATCAACGGCTTTTAAATCCACCTCCATCCCCCCTATTAGTTAATCGATCAATCGTTATCAATATTTATTCATGTGATTCTTCTTTTTGTTTTTCTATCAATAAATCTTCAACTTCGCTCTTAATAATAGTTTGCATATATGTTTCTGTTATCTCAGAAGTTTCAATACTAATAATTAAGACTGAAACACGAACTTGTTCCCCTATTGGAATAACCTTACCGGCTATTACATAATTAGCCCCTTGACGTTTTCCGGCATTGGCAATAGAACCATCATCAGATTCAGATGGCTCTATAAACCAGCGTTTTGCAAGCTTAACATTTTTATCCTTTGAATAAAAATAAGCAAAATCATCTGCAAGCAATAGTAGTATAGGCGGATTAGTACCACCGGAAATGGTGAAAGGATAAATGGCAACATCCGGCTTTACCGCCATTGTTGAAAAATACTCGCTTGTAAGATTCATAAGAGCATTCAATTCACTTTGAATATTTTTAAGTTCATTTGGGGATTTTTTTGGAATAGGTCTATAAGTTTCAGCTGGTACAGTCTCAGGTATTGTGGTTGGTTCTGGTTTTGTATTGTTATAAACCCACCATATGCTAAAAAAAATTATTATAATTATTACAATAGGACGTATTTTCTTGAAAATAAGGCCTGCTAAAAGGATAATAAAGATTAGTATTGGATTTATTCCCGACAATAGTCCAGAAATGCTAATTAAAAATGAATATAAATATTTCGGTAATAAGTCAAAAATATTTTCAAAAATACTCAATACTTACCCCTTCAATTTCTCCATTTTCAACATTTAATACTCTGATATTAAGACACCATCGATTTGCAATCTTTATGAGTGATCCTGTTATTATTTCCGTAAGGCCAAGCCATTTACCTATAGAAATCATAGTTTCATCACTCACATCCCCTGACATTTGTAATTCCTGTTCTTTTTTCAATAATTCAATATTATCCCTGTCCACAACGCTGTATTTTTTTCCATTTTTATTTCTATCCAAAACAAGCATTGCGATTAATCCTTGTGAAATAAAATCTGCTTCAGCCGGATCTGTTGATACTATATTGATGACGCCTACTCGGGAATTAGTATTTATAATATTTGAAATATTTTGATAAGAAAGTTGCACAGTATTATCTAGTTTATCAACATTTAACTTCTCATTAATTTCAGGTTCTTTAATAATAGGTTGTTGTTCTTCAAGTTTTGTAGTTGGTTGTTCTTGAAGAACGGTTGGAGAATTTGTACATGACATTATAATCATTAAAATACCACAATAAAATATATAGGGCATTTAATTATTTCCTAAGTACCTTAAATTTGCCATATTCTCCCTAAATAATTGGTTCAACTTCTTTTCCACAAAACCTGCAAATTTTTGCAGCTTTTTTGATGGTTTCAGCACAGAATGGACATTCCCTTGTATCAGAGTTTAAGGCAGATGATGTTTCTTGAACATTTGATATTCTATTTGTATCAACATTTGACTTTATATTAAAATTCAGGTCCAATGACTTTTCTTTATTTTTTTGGCTATGTATAATGCATGGAATAGCAATAAATAGAGTAAAGCCGCATAGAACTAAAATAACTCCAAGTATTAATCCTGTAGTCCTGGATACACTATTCCCAAGGAATTTTCCAAGTTTCCATTCAAGAAAAATTACCAATACAATAAATGCTATCGATAGCAATACTACGCCAAAAGCAATGCCAGTTCCTTCCATAATTTCCTCCCGGACATTATTCTTAACACCGCCATGGTCGGTGATCTTCCGTACCCATTTCTTCCCAGTCCCTTATTTCAGGTCTCCCTCTGCTTTCTTACCGCTCTCCTTTGAGTTTTGGAGGAGTAGCATTGTATGGGCGATTTTTTCCAGATATTCTTGCCCTTGGCGGCTGATATGGGGATATACATGAGCCATGAATTTTATTTTATCATTATAGTTAGAATTAGCTAAAACCCCGGACTGTTGAATAGATAGCATGGTCTGGGCCATGTTTTCCAAACAATGCTGTCCATCCTGACTGATTTGAGGGTATATCTTAGCTATATAGGCCACATTTTCTTCATTTTCCATGAAATTTATATCCCATAGCAAGTATTCTGTTTAAGCATTACAATATAATGTACTAAGACATAATGTCAATAGAATCCATATGTTTTTATTGTTTTTGACAAGTATTTTGCTTGTTATGTAGGTAATATTTTGCTAATCTTGTAAGATATGGAGACCACAGAACCTATCCATAAGCGGGTCGTTGAGCTGCGCCATGCCTTGAACCTTTCTCAGCCTATTTTTGCGGAAAAGATAAGTATATCCAAGGGATACATTGGACACCTTGAGCTTGGGCATAAGACGATAAATGAGCGGATTATCCGATTGATTTGTACCACCTTTGGGGTCAATCCTGTTTGGCTGAAAACAGGCCAGGGGTCTATGTTCCATGAGACATCCAACGAAAAGATAGAAGAAATTATAGGGATTTTTAAACAGCTCCACCCATTTTTTCAGGATTATTTTTTAAGTCAGTTGCGACAGATTTATGAATTTGAGACCAACATAAAAATTAGGGAGGAACAAAATAAAGGCCAAGAGGGGATGGAAACGCCATCCTGAAAACCGGACTTTTGGGGACATTTTGTAACTTTTTTTGACGATGCATAAACAAGGTTGAAAAAAGCATGTAGAAAAATCACACCCGTTCCTTCAACACCTTTACTGTTTCTTCAAACTGCCCCAGTCTTTCCCTGGTCAGTTTTATAAAAAAGTTATTTTCCGCATTACCAGCCACTTGATCCATCTCTTCCCGGTTACGGTAGGTAATGCTTCTGAAGGGGTCGTGAAAATCTTTTGCCCGGCTGCGGTACACCTGGTCGGTGATCCAGCGTTGGGTTTCCAGTACCCGGTCAAGTTCTCCACAAAAAGCGGCAGCATCGGTAAGGGGGTTTTCGCCTTTCTGAAGAAAGCGGAGTACCCCCCATGCATGGCGGGCCTTGTCCAGGGGATAGGCGTCCCAAAATTCATCGTAGGCCCGGTGAATGGCATCCCAACTGTCCAGCTTGCCCTCCCTGATTTGGGCGCGCAGCTTATCTACCCGAAAGGCCGGGACGATCTGTCCGCCCAGGTTCACCCATTCGGTAACCCGCTCAGTATTACTGCCGGGGCTTTCCAGTTCGGCGACAAGCCCCTCAAAGCTGAGGCCCGGGCTCGATTCCAGCCGGGCGATGAGGGCCTTTATGGCGTAGAAGCGGAGCATTTCCAGGTAGGCAGAGCGGGCTTTCCGTGGTTTAAGGAGCACCGCCCGCCGTTTGTGTCGTTCCAGTCCCGGAGCGGGGATCTCTTCCCCGGTCTCGGGGATGTAGGCGTATTCGGGGTCTTCCTCGTCGGTACTGTCCTGGAACTGTACGGACAAAGCCGGGCCGGACGCCGGGGTCCCCGCATCGCTCATCCATGTTTCTATTTGTGCGAGGGCGGCGATGATCTCTTCTGCCGTGTCCGGGGCCAGGTAGTCGGTTTCAATATGCTGGACCTTAACTACCCGCTTGTCCCGGTCAGAGGCTTTCCAGGAATTCCGTTCCAGGGCGTAGAGATTGTACATCCAGAAATAGGCGGGCATGACTTCCAGGCGGTCCCTGCGTACATTGTTGTTCACCAGGGAGAAGGGGAGGGTGATGTTGAGTTCGTAGGGATAGTTCCCCTTGGCGATGAGGGTAAAACTGGCGAAACGGCTGGGGTGTTTCAGGGTGACCGACAGGCCGGGCCAGAAACCCCGCCCAGCCCGGATTTCCCCGTCATTGGCCCGGCTGTTGTGGTTGGAGCCGATGGTGGCCCCGGCGGCCATGTTGGAAAGGCCCTGGATCATGGAGGCAATGAGGAACGAGTTGTTGTGGTGCTGCTCGTGGATCGGGAAGACAAGGTTGTTCAGGAGTTCGCAGCAGGAAACAGTAGAATTATCACCCAGTACCGAGTGGATGAGTCGGGCGCCGTACTTAAGGTTACTGTTGCGGCCCATGACGAAGCGCACCGCCTTGGATCCGTAGAAGGCGTGGCAGCCGTAGCCTACGATGCCGTTCACCATTTCTACCCCTTCCCCAATTTGGCTGGACTCCTTGGACGATGAAAGGATGGTCAGGTTTTTGAGCTTGTTGGCCCCTTTGATATAGGCCGCTTCCCCCACATCCACATCCTTGATCACCGCGCAGCTTTTTAGTACAGATCCGGAGCCGACGATCCCGTAGAGCCCCCGTTTGGCAGCATAGTTTTGCTGGGTGATGGCGGTGAGTTTTTCTACCAGCTCCGTATCATCCCGGTAGCAGGCCCAGAGATAGGCGTCGGCGCATATCATGTCCCTGAAGGGAAGTATGGACCGCCCCCCGGCTTCGTTCATCACATCGATCCAGACCCGCACATCCTCGGTTTCTCCTTCTTTGAGGGTCCCGTTGCCGAACTTGGCATGGTTGGTGGTCTGCATCTCGTCTATCCGGGAAAGGATCACCCGATCGCCGATGATATAGTGGGAAATGTAGGAGCAATCATGAATAGCGGTGTTGTCCCCGATGTCGCAGGAGATAATGGTACTGTTTCTGATCCCTGCGAGTATGCAGAAATCGTGGTGTTGCAGAAGCAGGCCCCGCAGTTCTCCCAGGCGTATGAGGCCGTAGAAATTTGAATTTCGTATCAGGGAGGGATCAAATGGATCGCTTACCAGAAAATTGTCCCAGTTGGAACAGAAGTTGTCGTTTTTTACCAGTATTTCTATTTCCTGGACCGTGAGCTTCCGCCAGGTACGGTCGGGGTTCGGGGCTTGTTCGTTCCGCAGCCAGTATTCATCCTTTCCCGGGGGGAGGTATTCCAGGGGGATAAAATCGTAACCGTAGCGCTCAGGGAGCCGGGTGGATATTTCAGTCATTGAATGGGTACCTCATGTAAATCTTTTCGCAGTATTTTTACTGCAAAGGGTATGGCAAAGAAGAAGGATGCAATGTCCGATATGGGTTGGCTTATCTGAATGCCTAAAAGGCCCAGGATGGGAGGGAAGATGAGCAGCGAGGGTAGGAGGAAGAGGCCCTGCCGGGCCAGGGAGAGTATGCTGGCTTCCCGTGCTTTGCCCATGGTTTGGGTCATCATACTGACCAGGGCTACCCAGCCGATGAAGGGCATGGCGATACAGTGAAAGCGGAGATACCGGGCGCCCATGAAGATGACATCCGCATCATCCCGGCGGAACAGGGAAATTATCCGGGGGGCGAAGACGGCCATCAGTATGGCCAGGACCGACATGGTGATGGTGGCAAAACCAACGCAGAACCAGAAGGCTTTTTTTACCCGGTCATAGCGTTTGGCCCCGTAGTTAAAGCCGCAGACCGGCTGGAAGCCCTGTCCCATGCCCATCACGGCGGATCCGGCGATAATGCCGATCCGGTTAACGATGGATATAGCTGCGATAGCTGCGTCCCCGTATACACCCGCAAGGTGGTTGATAACGATGGTCATGGCGCTCTGCATACCCTGCCTGAGCAGGGACGGGAAGCCCCCCCGGAGGATCTCCTTATAGTTTCGGATGCTGGGGGAAAAGTGCCGCGGGTTAATAGGGATATTCCCCTTCCTGACATATCCCATGGTAATGAGAACAGAGCAACTTACAAACTGGCTTATGGCAGTTGCCAGGGAAGCCCCCATGACGCCCATCTTACACACAAAGATAAGCAGGGGATCCAGGAGCACATTGAGAATGGCTCCGGTCATCATGCCAATCATGCCGGAGAAGGAACTACCCTGGAAGCGGAGCTGGTTGTTCAGTACCAGGGAGGAGGCCATGAAGGGCGCTCCGATAAGGATGAAACGCATATAGGAGATGGCGTAGGGAAGAATTGTAGGGGTGGACCCCAGGGCGCGGACCAGGGGATTGATAAGGATAAGCCCCGTAGTGGCAATAAGGGCGCCCACGATGAGGCAGGAGAAAAACCCCGTGGCTGCCATTTGGGAGGCACGTTCAACCCGCTGTGCCCCAAGTTCCCGGGAGATATAGTTACCCGAACCTTGGCCGAAGAGAAAGCCCATGGCCTGGATAATCGCCATCAGGGGGAAAACTATCCCCACCGAGGCTACTGCGCTGGTTCCCAGGGAGCTGACAAAGTAGGTATCCGCCATATTATAGAGACCGGAGATCATCATAATGGCCATACTGGGAATTCCCAGGGTTACCACCAGCTTTTCCACCGGAGTGGTGGTCATCTGTTTTAATTTCGTTTCATTTTGGTTGGGGTTGGATATTTTATTCATTGGATTTTCCTTCTTAGTTTGGCAAAAGTCTAGCGACTATAAAAGGCTGTGTCAAATAGTGGGTTTCATTTCTTTATCAAAACATGCTAAGATTAAGGTTATCGATTTTCAACCAGGGAGTTCCCCAAAATACATGGAAAAGCAATTGTTTATCCGCCGTATCGGTACGGCTGGCAAAAAGGCCTTAAAACCTGCCTTTATCACCGCCCGGTTCCTGTTGTGCATCATGATCCCCGTTTCCTTTGCGGTGTTGATCCTGGATTTTACGGGAATACTGTATTATATCGGGCAATTTCTGGGGCCCCTGATGCGCTTTTTAGGTCTTCCCGGTGAAGCGGCCCTGGTGTTCATCAGTTCGGTGTTTGTCAACATCTACTCTGCCCTGGCGGTAATCGGGACCCTGAACCTAAGCATCCGGGAGCTGACGGTTCTGGCGGCCATGTGTTTTCTGGCCCATAACTTTTTCGTGGAATGCGTGGTGATGAAAAAAACCGGCTCATCCCTGACCAAGATGGTCTTCCTGCGTCTGTTCAGTGCCGTCCTGGCCGGCTGGGTTCTAAACCGCATACTCCCGGCGGAAATGGGAAGGCCGGTTCACGACAATCCGGTCTCCGGCACTGGTGTTGGGGTGGTGCATAGCATCGGCATTGATCTCGCCGGGCTGCCGGTGATACTCCGCGCCTGGCTTATCGAAACCCTTTTGAATGTTTTACGGATATTTTTGATTATCCTGAGCATCATGTTTGTCCAGAAGGTTCTGGACGAGTTCGGGATCATGAAACTTTTGGGCCGGGCTATGGCCCCCCTGATGGTAGTATTCGGCCTTCCTGAGCATACGGGCTATCTGTGGATAGTGGTCAATCTGGTGGGCCTGGCCTACGGGTCCGCTGTACTAATAGAAGAAGTACGCTCAGGCGCCGTTTCCAAACCCGATGCAGACCTCTTTAACCATTATGCGGGGTTGAGCCATTCCCATCTGGAGGATACCCTGCTCTTTGTCTCCATCGGGATCCCCCTGTTTTGGGCCGTCATCCCCCGGCTCGTCCTGGGCATCCTGGCGGTTTGGATCGAGCGGCTTCGCCGTTTCCTGGTGATGCGCTCCTACCGGGTAAGGGTAGGGTAGGGTAGGGAAAGGCCCCTGGAGCCTTTGTCAAAAACCTGCGTTGCTGCGGAATAGCAAGCCCGTAATCATACAAAGCCTTTTTTAATTACTACGGCGCCACCCGCTTCCGGTCCCGGGGAAAGAGGCTCGCTTCCTTTACGCTGGTCAGCCCCAGCACCTTCTGAGTAAGCCGCTCGCAGCCTATAGCAAAGCCCCCGTGGGGAGGGCAGCCGTATTTGAGGAGCTCCAGGTAGCCCCCCATGTCCTCCGTTTTCAGGCCGAACCGGGGCAAAGCTTCCAGAAAGGCCTGGTAGTCGTGGTGGCGGCGGCTTCCGGAAGTGATCTCCAGACCCCGGAAAATAGCGTCAAAGCTCATGGTGGAGCTGGCCTTACCGTCACCCAAGTCCAGGGGGTAAGTGTAGAAGGGACGGTGCCGCCGGGGGAACTGGTTTACAAAGACCAGGTCCACCCCGTTTTCTTTCAGGGACCACTCGCAGATGATCCGTTCAGCCTCAGGGTTGATGTCGAAGATCCTGCCTCCGGGATTTTTCCCTTTGGCTGCCTCGGCGTTAACGATACTGAGGCACTCATCGTAAGGCACTGTGGGGGCCTTGGCGACAGCATCGGCGGATGGAACAGTTGCATTCCAGGCATCCAGGTCTTTTTTGTTCTTCCGTTCCAACTCAGCAAAGATGTGGGCCAGGACTCCCTTTTCAAGTTCTATCAAATCTTTTTCCGATTCGATAAACCCCACTTCCACATCCAGGGAAACATATTCATTGAGGTGCCGGGGTGTATCGTGTTTTTCCGCCCGATAGACCTGCCCTATTTCAAAGACCCGTTCCATCCCTGCGGCAACGAGGGTCTCCTTGTAAAACTGCGGGGACTGGGCCAGGCAGATCTTGTCATCGAAGTACTCAACCTGGAAAAGGTTGGTGCCCCCCTCAGTACCGGTGCTGACCAGTTTACTGGTTTTTATTTCTGTAAAGTCCTGATTCCGCAAAAATCCTGCGAAGGCTTCCACGATGGTGGCCTGTATATTAAAAATTGACCGTATCTTAGGATTACGCAGGGAAAGCAAACGATTATCCAGAATTGATTCCAGCCCTGTCTTGCTCACATCCCCATTCACTTGGAAGGGCAATTCCGGCGCAGCTTTACTGAGTACCTCAAGGCCGCTGACCCGCAGTTCTGTCCCCCCGGGCGCCTTTTCGTTTGCCGCAGGGGTTCCCTTGACGCTGATCACCGATTCCAGGGTCAAGTCGGGCTTTTTTTCAAAGACAAGCTGTAGAATCCCCGACCTGTCCCGGAGTATCACAAAGGTGATGCCCCCCATGTCCCGGATACGGTGTACCCAGCCGGAAACTTCCGCTTCCCCGGTAACTTTCCCTTCCAATATATCTTTCGCTAAAACGCGCATACTTCCTCCATTATTCGTGAGTCTGGTTTAATACCGCGGAGCTTGCTCCGGGGTATTAAACCAGACGGTATAATAAACTTCCTATCGAACGATCCTCCCGTGGAGGCTCATTCTTTCTGCAGCAAATCCTGTATCTGTTCCCCGACGATTTTCGGGTCCGCCCGTCCCCCGGTAGCAGCCAGCACTTTTCCTACCAGGTAGGCCGTGAGGGCGCTCACCCGCTTAGTATTGCCCTTAGCCGCAGCTTCCCGTACCTCCGCAACAGAGGGCCCCTCAGCGGCGTATACCTTCTGCACCACTTCGGCAATTTTCACCGGGTCAGTAATTTGCTCCCAGTTCCGTTCTTTAATAATAACCTGGGGGTCCTTGTCCTCAGCGAGGACCGCCTCAAAGGTCTGCTTGCCGTTTTTCCCGGAAACAACACCTTTTGCCATGAGGGCCAGCAGTGATGCTGCGCGTTTAGGGGTCAGTTTGAAGGAACCCAGGTCCGCCGCCGCAATCCCTTCCTGGTGAAGGGTATGCTTGATGTCGGTGAGGAGGAAGTTGGCGACCCGTTTCACCGCGTCCCTTTGCTCAAGCCCCTCTGCAATAGCTTCCCGCACCGCAGCCTCAAAGTAATCCGCCTGGGCCTTTTCCTCGCAGATAAGGTCCGCCTGTTCTTCCGTGAGGGCGTACTCCGCTTCCAGGCGCTTGACCCGCTTGAGGGGCAGTTCCGTTAGTGAATCCTCCACGGATTTGAGAAATGCCGCATCCGGGGTAAAGACCGGCAGGTCCGGCTCGGGGAAGAAGCGGTAATCCTGGGCGTTTTCCTTGGTCCGCATGGGGGCGGTCTCGTCCCGGTTCTCGTTCCAGAGCCGGGTCTCCTGGACCACTACCTTGCCCGCGTCCAGCCTTTCCCCCTGGCGGCGAATTTCGTAGTTAAGCCCCAGCTTTACAAAGCGGGAGGAGTTGAGGTTTTTAATCTCCACTTTTTTCCCCAGCCCCTTGCCTGGGATGTTGATAGAAACGTTGGCATCCGCCCGGAGGCTGCCCTCTTCCATGTTTCCGTCGCAAACCCCCAGGTAACGGACCGTGCGGCGCAGCTGCTGGATGAAAAGTTCCGCCTCTTCCCCGGTTTCCATATCCGGCTCGGTGACAATTTCCAGCAGAGAAACCCCGGCCCGGTTATAGTCCAACAGTGATGCTGTTCCGGTGTGGATCATCTTCCCCGCATCTTCTTCCAGGTGGCACTCGGTGATCCGCACCCGCTTATTGATCCCCTTTCCCTGAAGATCAACATACCCTTCCTGCCCCAGGGGTGAAGCAAACTGGGATATTTGGTAGTTCTTGGTCATGTCCGGGTAGAAATACTGTTTCCGCTCAAACCAGGTCCTTTCAGGTATCCGGCAATTTAGTGCCCGGGCCACCAAGCAGCCCAAGCGCATAGCCTCGATGTTGAGGGCAGGCAGGACCCCGGGGTACCCCAGGCAGACCGGACAAACGTTGGTGTTAGGCTCATCCCCAAAAGCGGAACGGCAGCCGCAGAACACCTTAGTTTTGGTCAGCAGGTGAATGTGGACCTCCAGGCCGATGAAGGACTGGTATTTTTTTGTAGAAGTAGTGATTTTCGACTCAAACATGGTTATCTCCAAAATTCCTTGTAGCCCTCAGGGTGGGGGAAGGGGTGGCTGGCTTCATAATTTTCCACGATATCCAGAAGGGTTCCCTCGGCAAAGGCCCTGCCCAAAAGCTGGACCCCCACAGGAAGGCCGCCCTCGACGCCCACCGGGAAAGCCAGCGCCGGCAGCCCCGCCAGGTTTGCGCAGCAGGTGTACAGATCCGCCGCTTTTTGTGCAAAGGGGCTCAGGTTATCCGGCCCCCGGCCAAAGGCCCTGGTGGGAAACACCGGGAGCAATATGGCATCGCACACAGTATTGGTGAGCGAGTAATCCGGCCCCCCTAGATAGGCCTCAAAATTCCGCCGGATCCCCCCCCGGATACGCTGGGCCCGGAGATAGTATCGGTCCTGGAAACCGGATCGCAGCACAAAGGTCCCCAGA
Organism: Treponema primitia ZAS-2; assembly: GCF_000214375.1. NCBI lineage: Bacteria > Pseudomonadati > Spirochaetota > Spirochaetia > Treponematales > Treponemataceae > Treponema > Treponema primitia. The sequence goes on from NC_015578.1 coordinate 526,902, forward strand.
AGTATCCTGAGCTTCACCTCCGCCCCAAAGCCCGCGTCCCGGGCCTTGTCGATCAGGTCGTCGGGGTTTTCCGCCCACTCAGGCCGCTGCCCGTAGCGTATGCTGTCGAACCGTGCCAAATTGGCGCTGGCCTCCGCAGTAGCAATGGTGTAGTAAGCGGGCACCCCGTATTTAAGGCTGGGTAGATCCACATCCACCAGAGTATGTCCCAAATCTTTCAGCCGGGTCTTGGCCAGTTCAAAGCCCCGGGCCACCTCGTCTTCCAATACGGCAGCCTGGGCCGCCGCCTGGAGGGCCCCTTCCTCGCCGGCGCTTTCTGCGGCTGACGCCACCGCCCTTGCGATAGCCTCCGGTGAAAGCACCCCGATAGTCCGGGGCGCACCCTTGTTCGCCGGGCCTTTGCCGCCCGCAGAGCCGCCATTTCCAAGGCCGCCGGTGACGCCCTCAGGGTACAGGGCCGGAGCGCCGACAGGGGCGTCCTGGCTGGTCTGGTCCAGGGGGTCCGCCCCCCGTATAGCCGCAAAAACCGCCCGGCACCGCGCCGTAGTATCCGCCAGTATGCCGATAGATTCCAAACTTGAGGCATAGGCCACCAGCCCGAACCGGGAAACCGCCCCGTAAGTGGGCTTAAGCCCTACCACCCCGCAAAAAGCGGCGGGCTGCCGAATAGAGCCCCCGGTGTCGGAACCCAGTGCGTAGGGAACCAGCCCGGCAGCCACCGCAGCGGCGGACCCCCCGGAGGAACCCCCGGCCACCCGGCTCTGGTCCCAGGGGTTATTAGTCCGCTTTATGCCTGAGTTGTCCGTAGAGGACCCCATGCCGAATTCGTCCATATTGGTTTTGCCGATCACCGCCTCCCCCAGAGCTTCCAGTTTCTGCACCGCCGTAGCGGTATAGGGGGACTTCATATTTTCCAGGAGCTTTGATCCGCAGCTTATAGAAAAGCCCTTAACAGCGATATTGTCCTTCACCGCAAAAAAAGTGCCAGGCACCTTTTTTGCTGGCTCCTTTTCCGGCGGTTTGAATTCGATAAAAGAGCCGATTTTCTCTTCCCAAGTCTTGAAATATGGTAAATAGCCTTCAGGCAACGGTGCTGCCATGTACTCCTCCGTCAGGGTATGGATTTAGGTAATCAGGAAACTACAGTTCCTACAGAACGTTAGGAACCACGATGAACCGGCCATCCCGATCACCCGCATTATTTATCAGAGTTTCGGGGACCAGGGCTTCGGAGACCAAAGCCTCAGAGACTTTAGTCTCACCGTTCAAGCCCTTAGCGGCCGGATTATGGGGGGAAGCATCAAGCCGGAAATGATCCGCCTGCACAGCCCGGGTCATGCCGGTCATCTGGGGCACCGCCGCCGCATCAGCCCCGCCGCCAATAAAAGCCGCCGGGTCCTTATCAGCCGCCTCCATAGCGGCAAAAAACCCCAGCATCTGCTCAAAGGCGGGAAACGCAGCAGCCAGCTCCTTTTCACCCATATTGAGATGGGCAAGCTGGGCGGTTACCTGTAAATCTTCGATTTTCATAGCCCGATATTGGCATATAGGGGTCTTATATGTCAAGTATACGGTATATTTATGCAAAAAAGGGGGGAGCACCGCCGCCGTAACCTGAGGCCCTGGTCCGCCCAAACGCCGCCTTTACCGACGCTGCTCCCCCTCGCTCCAAAGCCGGCGAGCCCTGGGGCTCGACGGCTTTTCCGCTACCCCCACTTCTGGTTTTTGGGTACTGGGATGCTCATAAGCCTTTTTTTGTTTTTGTCTAATTGCAACCGGATTGCAACTTAGTTGCAATTATCTATATTTGTTAATTCTATATAATATAGAGAATTAAGTCGCCGAATTGCAACTTAATTGCAACTTAATGTAATTAGTTGCAATTATTTCTACTTGGGAAGCCAGCGGGTTCCTTTCGTATGCCCGGATGAAATAATGGTTCCCTCAGCTTTCAATTCTCTGACCAAAACCTGTATACTGCTGCGGTTCAAAAATGGCAGAACTTGTCGCAATTCCTCCAGTTTGGTCCCTTCTTTTGCATTTTCCTTGATATGTTTGAGCAGCAAAGCCTTATGGGTATCCCGATCAAGCCCTTTTTTCCGCGTATGGACCCCGGCCTGCCCTATAGCGGTATAGAGCCTTCGTGCCAAAATCCATTTGTATCCCGATGCCCGTGGGGCTCTTTCCAAAAGACCTTCTTCCAATAAGGCTTTTACATTCTGGGACAAATTTTCCTTTACTGATTTATTATCATATACATTTTGTAAAACGATTAAATCATCGGCGGTAAAAGAGCGTATTCTTTCTTCACCAATTTTTTCTAAAACCTTAAGAAATTCAGGGTGCTGTATTTTACCATGAAGGGTGAGCCAAAATTGGTCGGCATCTGAATGGGTAAAATCCGGAGTTTCCTTGCTTTCCAGAAGGCAGCTTTCAAAAATACGGTTCATCCCTTGACCTGAACGCTCCACAAGGCCGCATTTGGCAAAGGTCTCTGCAAGGCGGCGATTCCGCGGCGCCTGCGCCCAAAGGATATTCTCAAAAGTAATTCCCGGCAGAAGGCCGCCGGGACTGGTGATTTCAATACGTTCAGGATATTGCCGTACAAATACGGAACCGTTCATGCGATAGTCACGATGGCTTACGGCGTTCAGGATAGTTTCACGGATAGCGGATTCGTTAAAAGTTTTTATATCCCAGATAAAGAGCCCATCCTGAAAATGCTGGTTGGTATTCCGTAAATCAATGGTTTGCCAAAGCTCATCGTAAAAAGAAAAAAATCCTTGGCGATATTCCTTTCTGAACTCCGCCGGGCCGGAGGCATCATTTGCCCGGTATTCAAAGACCACTTCCGACTGGCTTAAATATCTTCCCAAAGCCCGGAAGGTTCCAAAGAGAATAAGCGCCCCATAGGTTAGTTTTCCGTCTATCAACAGTTCCGCATCGCTTAATAATTGTTTTACTGTTAATGTTGCTATGGATTTATTTCCCGACTTTTTAATCCAGCGGTTTCTAAAATCTTCAATTGCTTTTTCATCAAGATCGGAAAGAGCAGCCTTGGAACAAATTTCCGCAGTAAAATCGGGCCCGGCTTCGTCAAATATCCGGCGAAGCATATCAGCCGGCATTGAAGTCAACGACTCCCCGGATCGCATTAAATAGCGACCATTTCTATGCAAGGGCATCCCTATTGGCCGGGATGGGATGTTAAATATCAGAACTCGCCCCTGTGGAGTAGCGATCTCTTCAATTTCTATATGCAATTTTGTCATATCCATCAAGTGTATTTTTATTTTATTCAATTCATCAAACGCCCTGGTGCCAACAATGGTTCGCGGCTTCTTATCCGATACGCCAAGAATGAATTTTCCACCCCGTTCATTAGCCAGTGCGATAGTATAATCGACAAGTTTGTCAAAACTATAAGAGGATTTTGCCTCTTTGAATTCGATATGTTCATTTTCTGATTGGGCGAGTAGTTGGGTCAGGGTTTTTAGGTCCATGTGGTGCTCCTGAAGGATAGATGGGTCATGGGGTTAAAACACTTGCATCATATAATTCATGGGGAGCAATATCCTGCCCTTCCGCCCACTCAATTCCCTTACCACCGTCAGTTATATGAACGGTTTTAAAATACCCGGGATCTTTTAACCGTTCATACCAGGAACCTGAAATATAGGGAGACACGTCAAATATTTTTTCTTCCTTGGTTTCAAAAATCAGCTTTAACTTATAATCGCTTAAAGGTTCCACCTCAAGTATTCTGGGTTGTAACATATTAAATCTCCTTATTTAAGAGGATCAATCTTAAAAAATTGCTCACCGCTGGATAAAAGATGCCAGTTTGCCTGTAAATCTTCCTTATGTATTTCCATCCATGCTTCAAACAGTTTCATTTTGGCGCTCGGAATACCCCCATCAAGGGATATCACGACTTCATCTCCGGCATACTCAGCATGAATATGCGGCTTATTATGTTTTCCGGTATTTTCCCGGTACATCCGTACTATAATTCCATAAAATAATGATAAAACCGGCATTGTTAGTTCCTTAGCTTAACATTATATCATTTTTATCATGATATTGGGTACCATGATATTCTCATATTATGGGAATTGGCTCTTTTTTCAGATTACTCCTAACTCTGTATACAATAAATTAATAAATGACTTTATTCCTAATGAAATTTCATTCAATAATTTTTTTATTTCTATAGTTTGTTCATTCAATTGTATATTGAATTCAACTTTACCTGAAGTAATTGTTACTGGTATTTCATTATTTGTCTGTGCTCGTAATTCATCGGGTGTTGTTTCTGGCCCAATTTCTACATAATTATTTTCATCTTTACCTATAGTCCTCCCGTTGTAATAGGAATCTTTAAATATTACCTTTCCGCAATTCTGGATATTTATTCTATCACCTAATTTATAGCTCAGCTTATTTACTTTCTTAAGTGGTCTTGTTAATTTATCATGTTTGTTAATATTTGTCAGTTTGCATAGATTGTATAACCATTGATTACTACTTTGAAACGATTGAATATTTAACAACAGGCTATAAACATTTTTATTAATACGCACTAAATCGTTTAATTTATTTTTATTAAGACTTTTTGTGAAAAGTGACATATCTTTACCATAAGGAAAATAAATATCTTTTATTAAACCATTGTATATAATATCGTCTATATCATGTATACAAAAATCTAAAATGCTTCTGTAATTTTCTAATATGTTTTTTACCTCAACCTTGGATATTATTATAGAATAATTATCAAAAGCTGTTAAATAAATGCTATTTATGTTTTCAATTTTCTTATCATTATAACATAATAATTCATTTATATCATCTAATCTATTTGTCATTTCTTTCTCCATTATTATATGTTCCTTTGCTCCTTTATTTAACTTTAATAAATTTTACATTTTTATATATTATTTCTTGGCTAACATTGAATATTTTCAGTAGAAAGGCATTTTTATATAAAAGCAACATTGGTATTATTGATACAGATAATAAAAAAATATCATATTTTATTTTTTTTGATTTTTTATTCATTTTATCCTATTCCCCCCAAACCCCATCCACAACCTTTTTAATCTTATCCTCATATGCCCTAATCAACTCTCGGCATCCATCAACAACTTTCCGCTCATCTTCTATTTTTTCCACAATTTCATGCTGCATTTTTACTGATGGCAATGGGATTTCCAGTTGATTAATTACACCTAAAGTAAGATATTTTGTCAAATTTCCGATAGATTTTGATTTTAACTCTGGTAATTTTTGTTCTAAAATAACTTGCAAATAACTATACAAAATTTGATCCGTATTTTTTATTGTTATGATATAAGTTCGCTGATAGGCATCAAATTTTCCCATATAATATTTTATATCATAATCGGCAGAAGCATTATTCCCTGCAAGCAACAAGGCTTCACAATCAAAACTATATGTACCAATTTTATATATTTTTTTTGAACAGGTAAAAAACGGGTATTTGCCATTTTTACTTGCCGCATTTGCATTTAATTTTCCTGTGGTTATATTTACAAGTTCATCAAGATTATAAATCGGCCATTCAGTATCAATCTCAATCTGTGGCTTCCAGTTATCCACCACCTGCCGGGCGCCATCAATAATTTTCTGGTATTTTTCAATTTCTGCTACAATTTCTTGTTGAACTTCAAGAGCTGGAACAGGAAGTGCTATTTTTTCAAGATCGCCCTTGGTAATATGTACTAATCCAACACCGCCATGTAAATTTTCTTCAACTTCTGTGACAGCAAATTTCAGCATATGATAAAGAAAGTTTTTTTGAACACAATCTTTATGCTCAACTTTGAAAATATGCTGATTTAGTATTGCCTTTTGTCTTTTCCATATATGAGGGCCAAAAGATGTTCCTTTTGACCCTGACCATGAAAATAATAAGTCCCCTTCATTAATGATCACCTGGTCATCAATATTTCCAGAATAGTAATTAAAATCCACCTTTTCGTTATTAAGGTTTTGTATTCTTATAATTGGTAACCCGCCATTTTCTTTTTTCTCCCAATCGCTAGGTTTAAATGCCTTCCCATTGTAAAGATCGCAAATATCACCGATCCTCACCATCGGCCACTTCTGCTTCCCCCGCCGCTCCACCACCCGGTACCGCTCTCCGGTCAGGCTGTACTCCCCATTCTCCGCCAGCTTGTCCTTCTGAACCACCAGCGCCCCGTTCTTGCCCTCATCCTTGAAGCCGCGCCCCTTGCCCGCACGAACCGCCTTCTGGTATGCCCGGATGAGCTTTAGCGCTTCCGGTAAATCGTTCTTTTCAATCTCCCTTCGCTGGGCGCCAAGGGCAAGCCCGTCATTCTCAATCTTAACAAACAACACCGCATCACTCTTGGAAGTAAGCTGCCGGTCCAGAAGCAGAATAGAAGTCTTTACCCCAGAATAGGGGTTAAACACTCCGGAGGGCAGGGAAACCACGGCGTACAAATACTTTTCTACCAACATTTTGCGGAGCTGTTTGTAGGCGGTTCCGCTCTGGAAGATGATCCCCTCGGGCACTATCACTGCGGCCCGGCCTGCGGGGGTAAGGTGTTCGGCGATATAATCCACAAAAAGCACTTCGCTCCGCTTACTCTGAACGGAAAAGCGTTTGTGGGGGATAATGCCGCCCTTGGGGGACATGAAGGGGGGGTTGGCCAAAATCACATCGGCGTATTCGTTCCAGCGGTCTTCACTGGTAAGGGTGTCGTACTCGTAGATCTGGGGCTGGACAAAGCCGTGGAGGTACAGATTCACCAGAGAAAGGCGGACCATGTCCGGGGAAATGTCGTAACCCTTAAAGTTGGTCAGGAGTTTTTTCCGTTCCGTTGGGGTGAGTAAATCTCCGGGACGTTTGTTGGTATTGCTTCGGCGTATGTGCTTGTAGGACGAAACGAGAAAACCGGCGGTTCCGCAGGCGGGATCGATGATGGTTTCGTGCTTTTGGGGGTCCACCACTTCCACCATAAAATCAATGATGTGCCGGGGTGTGCGGAACTGGCCGGCGTCGCCCTGGCTGTCCAGGACCGAAAGGAGGTATTCAAAGGCATCGCCTAAATCCTCGGAATGGTCATAGGTAAATTCGTTGATGGTCTTGAGAAAGAGCTTTAGGGTTTCGGGGTCCCGGTAGGGAAGGTAGGCGTTCTTAAAAATATCCCGAAACAATTGGGGGATATGGGGGTTCTGGTTGAGCTTGGTTATCGCTTCCCCATACAGGCTGATAAGCTCAAAGCCCCCCAGCCGGGGATCGAATATCTTTGACCATGCGTATTTTTTATACTCCCCGGTAAAGAAGCTCGACTTGCCTCCCATGGCAATAGCTTCCTTATCCATATCATCCATAAATTTATAGATCAGCGCGATGGTTATCTGTTCCACCTGACTGCTGGGGACCGGTACTTTCCCTACCAGTATGTCCCGGGCGGTGTCGATTCTTCGTTTGACCGTATCATCCATCATGGTATCCTGTTAAGCGACAAAGTTATTGAGGGACACAAAGTCTTTGATGTACTCCGGTATAAGTCTGCGGAGATCCGGTGTTAATTCCCTAAAAGCTTCCCCATAGGGGCTGTTGTTCAATTCAGCAAAACGGCCGCTGTCTATAATATCCCTGAATTCCCGGTCCCCAATATACGCCTTAAAAACCGTTTTTGCATAGGTAAAATATTCTTCCTTGGGAAGATACCGGCTGTCGAATTTGTCAAATTCTTCATCTAAGATTTCGTCCCTGGTTTTGAAATAGGGGATAAGGCCCAATATTTTTTCTACCATTTCCCGCAGGGGGATACGGCGATCCGCATGTACGGATTTGCGGAGTTTTTCCAGGGTAAAATAATCCTCCGGCTTGTCCAAGATGTTCCCTTCGATGTAGCGTAATAACTCGTCCCACTTTCCCGCCTCGGCCTGTTCTTTAATGACCGGGTGATCAATAATGATCTGTTCAAATTTTTCAAAGAACATCCGGTCAACCTTCATCCCCTCGGGACCTATCTCCTTCTGGTTCAGAACACTTAACATATCATCAATGGTACTGGTATATTCCACCAGATACCGAGGAGGTTCATCATGCACTTCGCTTCCCTGCTCACCGTTCCTGGGAACCTGTAATGTTTCGTCGTAGTTAAACTGTTCCTCAAAATATTCGCAGTTGGCAAAGAAGTCAAAGACCTTGAACCGTTCTTTCTGAATATCACCCAGCTTTTCCTTGAGTTTGGGATCGATCACTTCCTCCGTAAAGTTATGCCGCCTGGTTCCCCGGCCTTTTATTTGGATAAAGTCGGTGGGTGAAAATATGGGCCGCATGAGGCACAGGTTAAGAAGGTCCTGGCAATCGTAGCCGGTGGTCATCATCCCCACGGTAACGCAGACCCGGGTTTTACTGGTGTTATAGGCGGGATCGAAGTTGCCGGACCCGGAGAGTTTATTGTTGGTGAAATTAACGGTAAACTGCGGGGCATCGCTTATGCGGGAGGTAACCTGAACTGCAAAATCGGAATTGTATTTACCGGGGAACATGGTATGGGCATACTCGTTAAGTATCTGGGTGATCTTGGCGGCGTGGTTTTGGGAAACACAGAAGGCTATGGTTTTGCCTATTTCCCCGCTGATGGGGTCACGTAGGGCCTTTTCCAGAAAGACTTTGCAGAAAGCTCGGTTGGTATTGTCCGAAAAAAAGGTTTTTTCAAAATCTTGATGTACAAAAACTGTTTCTTCATCGTCTCCATCTTCATTCTGAACACTTATCGTATAGCCCTTGTCTGAAAGAAGCCGGGTGGTAATATCCGTCCGGGCATCCGCCACTATTGGGTTTACCAGGTAGCCGTCCTTCACGCCGTCCAGTAATGAATAACGGAAGGTCGGGGCGGCGGCGCTTTTTTCGCCTCCGGTTTCACAACCAAAGGTTTTGTAGGTATCCAGGAGCAGCCGCCGTTCAAGCTCCCGGGGGTCCCGTTCCCCCAGGTCGGCGGTGTTCACCCGCCGGAGGTAATCCTTGGGGGTGGCGGTAAGGCCCAGCTTATAACCGTTAAAATATTCAAAGACCGCACGGCTATTCCCACCGATGCTACGGTGGGCCTCGTCGGAAATCAGAAGATCGAAATCGTTGGGGGTAAAATCCCGCTTGTACCGGTTGTTGGAGAGGAAGGTCTGAATGGTGGACACCACAATTTCCGCCTTCCGCCAGTCATCCCGATGCTGTTTGTAAACCTGGGTAGTAAAATCGTTTTTCAGGTAGGCGATAAAGGCAGTATTTGCCTGCCGTTCCAGTTCCAGCCGGTCCACCAGGAAAAGAACTTTCCGGGCGCTGCCGGTCCGCAGAAAAAGACGGATCACCGCAGCGGAAACCAGGGTCTTCCCGGTCCCAGTGGCCATCTCGAAAAGAAAGCGATCCTTTTCCTGTTCCATCGCCCGCTGTATGGCCTGAACCGCCTTGACCTGATAGGGCCGTAGAAAACGCAGTTTGTTTACTTCTATAAAATTTTTGCGGGTCTTTTCATTCTGATAAGAGGGGTCCTGGGCGTAATCCGGTTTTTGGGTTAGGACAATATAATCGCTGTCCACGAGCTCATTCACCAAGGCTTGCCGATCCGGCTTGAGGGAGGCAATACCGCTTACGTTCTCCGGGGGAGGAAAGCTGCTTATGATATTCGGATTGCCCTGCTCAAGATCCCAGAAATAGTGAATATTCCCGTTGGAGAGGATGACAAAGCGGCAATGCTGGGAAAGGGCGTATTTGCGCGCCTGCTCCTTGCCGAAGAGGGGGTTCTTGTCCTCCCCCTTGGCTTCCAGCACGATAAAGGGGAAGCCCTGTTCATCCAAAAGAAGAAAATCTATAAAGCCGTTTTTGGTTTTTTCAAAATCTTCACCCAGGTCGTTTAGCGTGGTCTCCAAAAGCCTCTGGGCGGGGAATTTGACATTGTACTCCACAAGGATATTTGCCCGCCCCTGGGGGGAGTCAAAGAAGCGCCAACCCGCCTTTTCCAGGAGTTTGTTGATTTTTATCCGGGCTTTCGCTTCTTTTTCCGCCATTGGATTACCTTTATAATGAAGATTTTACTCTATTTTTATATTTATGGTAAGTTCCTGCCCCGGTGGTCGCCCTTAGGGCTTCCCCTGCCTGTAGGCCGGATTCCCTGGGGTTGGCAGGTCATATCTATTGACATTGCTTTCTATTTAGTCTAACCTTAAGACCATTCCGGGTTGTTTTTGGAGCGATGTCCGAGTGGTTGAAGTAAGGTAGGCTCCTTGCGGAGCCAATCAGAATGGTCTTGAAAACCGTTGTGCCGTAAGGTACCGGGGGTTCGAATCCCCCTTGAAGTGTGTTGTTTTGGAGCGATGTCCGAGTGGTTGAAGCAAGGTAGGCTCCTTACGGAGCCAATCAGAATGGTCTTGAAAACCGTTGTGCCATAAGGTACCGGGGGTTCGAATCCCCCTTGAAGTGTGTTGTTTTGGAGCGATGTCCGAGTGGTTGAAGGAGGCGGTCTTGAAAACCGTTGTGCCGTAAGGTACCGGGGGTTCGAATCCCCCTTGCTCCGTATTAATAGGGTTCCGGGCTTTTTAGGGAAAGGCCGTTTGACATAGGTATTTTGGGACTTGTTCCCTGTTTATAAACTTTGGAGCGGTGGGTGAGTGGCCGAAACCAACGGTTTGCTAAACCGTCGTACCTTCACCGGGTACCGGGGGTTCGAATCCCCCCTGCTCCGAATGGCAAAATGTTGCCAGAGATGTTTGCGTTGGTCTAATAATTTTTAATAGCAAAAAAGCGGGGGATTCGAACCGGAGCCTTCGCTGACCAACGGGAGGAAAAGGCAGAAGGCGCAGGCGGGTCTCCGGTTGCGGACAGGACGTCCGCCACCGGAGACCGAATCCCCCCTGCTCCGTTAAATGAGGTTGTAGCTCAGCTGGATAGAGCATCAGATTGCGGATCTGAAGGTCGGAGGTTCGAATCCTCTCAGCCTCAACAACGTTTTTATATAGGATAAGTAAAACCAAGGGCTTGAATTGTTAACCGCTCAAAGAGGTTTGTTATGGGCCACCTAAAGGTGGCTATTGGTGTTACCTATCTTTGAACATTTTCAGTTGATCCTGCCGTTTGTCTCTTGTTCCTGGATATACTTCTTGATAGCCTCTTCATCCCGTCCAACTGTCGATACATTACTATTTTTAGGGTATGATATATAAATTTTAAAGGAGATATAAAAAATGACATTTGAAGTTAATAGTAAGAATTCATATTTTGATGATTCGGAAGTGAATAAGAATATAACAAATTTGGATATAAAAAAGGGGAAGAGTCTTTTAGAGTTGGTAGATGATTATGTAGTTATAGATATTGAAACTACAGGACTAGATCCGTCAAATGATGAAATTATTGAACTTGCGGCCGTTAAGGTAAAAGATAACAAAATTATAGATACTTATTCAACCTTATGTAAACCGGAACAAAAGATAGATGGATTCATTGAGGAGCTAACAGGTATATCTAACGAAATGGTAAAGAATGCCCCAAAAATCAAAGATGTTATCGAAAAATATATATCTTTTATTGGGGATGCTGTTATTGTAGGACATAATGTGTCCTTTGATAAAAATTTTATTTACTATAATTATAAACGATCAACTTATAAGTTATGGCTTTCGAATGATAGAATTGATACTATGCGGTTAGCTCGAAAATCTTTTCCAAATTTGAAACATCATAGGCTTAGAGATATTGTAGAATATTTTGAAATTAATAATGAAAATGCACACCGCGCCATAAATGACTGTTTTGCAACGAATGAGTGCTATTTGAAAATAAAAAATTATATTAAAGACAATGATATATCTCTAAAAAAAAATAATTCAAGAACAAATAATTCATTTACTAGAATAGATTTAAGAAATATAATTGCCATTAATGATAATTTTGATACGACTCATTTATTATACAAAAAATATTGTGTATTCACGGGAAAACTTGATAAAATGACAAGGGAAAGTGCTGTTCAGATTGTTGCCAATTTTGGGGGATTTAATGAAAATAATGTTACCAATAAAACTAATTTTCTGATACTTGGAAATAATGATTATAATTCATCTATAAAAGATGGGAAAAGTTCAAAGCATAAAAAAGCAGAGCAACATATATTACAAGGAAATGATTTACAAATAATATCAGAAAATGTATTCTACGATATTATAAATGATGAATAATGTTGGGTATGGGGCTATGTACATAACAGTGGGTGACATGTTGAATATCAAGAGAAATTCAAGACTTGTAACAAAATTAGTGTAAACGGCAATACTGCTTAGAAGGAGCAAGTATGGTCTTTTTAAAAGAAGTCCCGGATACAATTCTAGTGGAACGAGGTCATACCGTTTTTTAAATTCCCACCTGAAATCAGGAAGGCGGTGTATACTACCAATGCTATCGAGTCGGTTAATTACACGATTCAAAAAATTATCAAACACCGCCAGTCTTTCCTGAATGACGAGGCTGCGGTGAAATTAATTTTTATGGGCTTGAAAAATATTTCCAGAAAATGGACAATGCCCATACGGGATTGGGGCGCTGCCCTCAATCAATTCGCAATCATTTACGGGGAAGACAGAGTCCCCCTATGATTACCGTTTACACTAAAAAAATTACAAGTTCGGGTCAAATTTAAAAGGGCGTTTTTAAGAATTTTTTCGATTTCATCAGGTTTCCCCCGCATCATACGCCTCTAGCGCGGGGGTAAGGCAAGACAACACACCAGACACACCGCATACGGTCAATGTCAACAGAATGGTATTCTTGATTTCCTCCCTGGTAGCTCCGGCTTGCTTTGCCATCGGCACATGGGCGCAAACTGCCTGGACATTCTCCTGGGATGCCTTAATGCCGATGTAGATAAGCTGCATGGTTTTCTGGTCAAGACCATTCGGCAGAGCCAGCGATTGAATTAAACTGTTAAATGCCGCAGCCGCTTCCGGTGCCTCTTCCATAAATGTCTGATAATTGTTTTTCTTTTTCATGTTGTTAGCTCTCCATCATTTTACTTGCTAAAAAATTATCCATTTATTTCTTTTTCTTTTTTGAATTTGATAGGGGAACATTCTTTTCCAATATATTTACAACCTTACTAAAATGTTCGCCGTCATCTGTATTTACAATATAATGCTCTTTTGCGCCGTCATAGGGAAAACCTGTTTCCGCATCTTCCATTAAAGGCTTTATACAATCAAGCATTTTTACAAATGCCGTATTATCACAAACCATTACAACAGGTTTATTGTTCAAATATACTAAATATTCACCGAACATTTTTTTATACATTATTGCTCCACTGGTTTTTATTTGGCCAATAACGTATTCAACATAACTTAAATCACTTGCCATATTATGCCCCAAATGAACCGATTTCCGGCAAATTACCTTCCGGGTCGGCTGCATATAATTTCTTCTCTAAATCCTCAAAATGTTTTTATCATCTATATTTTATTTTGTCTACTAGCACGAAGCCGCTTGGCATAATTTTTCTGAAGAATTTATATTGCATTTCACATAATTAGTGTTAGGCGAAATGTAAACCAGGTAATTACACTTCTTTAGCTGCATTTGTTTATCTTTCCCTGCATAAACGTAATTGTATTTCTATTGTTTTTGATTCATCTTTACTTTTGTATGTTTTTTGCCATTTCAATGTAACATAAATAGCCACCCACATACTCTAAGGCAATCAAAGCACTTGCTCCTGCACATCCAGCATGAACAATGGATTTTCCCCTTAGCAAAACGGCCGTTTTGCTAAGGGGACCAGGCGCGGACATATTCTCCGCTTCCATACCGCCGGTATTTATAGTAAGTGTTTTTGAACCCTATCTGGTCATAGCTGTGCTGGCATCACCGGCAAGTACGGTGTCAATTTCCGCAGCGGGGATGTCGTAGTTATAGAAATGGTTGAAGAAATATTTCACGACTTCTCCCATATTTATATCAGTAAAACGATCCGGGTACATTTTGGTTCCCATCCAGAGGGGCAGCATGGCTCCTTCGCCGGAGCGGACTGACCAAAGGTAAATGCCATAAGGACAGACATAGACCCGGCCATTTTTTACTGCGGAAACAGTTTGCAGCGCGGGGTCCTTTAGCACTGCTGCGGCGCCGGTCTGGTTACTTGTCATGATAACCTGGGGATCCCATTGAACTATCTGTTCAGCGTCTACGGTCAGGGAATTTCCCGCTGCGCCTCCCAGGTAATTTTTTGCAGTGTTGATGCCTCCGGCGGCTTCGATATATTCATTGCTGATGTCCCTGCCGTTAGTGGTCGCATAGGCGTTGGCTGAATAAAAAATAGACAAAAAGCGGACTTTTTCAGTATCCGTGATGCCGGCGGTTTTGTCCCGCGCAGCTTTGATGTTTCCCTGATAATAGGTAACAAATTCGGCGGCCCGTTTTGCGGCATCCTCTCCCAAAATATCCCCGACAATCTGAAAGGACTGGCAAAGGCCGGCTACATCGGCAACATTATTGATAGGAACAAAGGCAACTCCTGCTTTCCGCAGTTGTTCTTTTTGTTCAGCTGAAAAGATGGTCCCCGGGCCGTAGGCTACCTGGGTTTCCGAGGCGATAAGCTCCTCTACTGAAGTGGCGTTGAAATTTCCGCTGTTACTTTGGATGTAATCGGGAAATACCTTTTTGAAATAGCTGTTGATGTTCTGAGTGGCTGCCGCACTGATTTTACCGCTTCCGGCGCTTACTACCTGAGTTATCTGGGCAAATGCACCAATCACGGGCCCGGCTTTTGTTACTTCCCAGGGTATTTCAACTTCCTGGCCTTCTGAATCCTTTACCACCCGCACCTCAGGGTGGCTGTTGTTTTGACTTGGCGAAACGTCTTCTTGTCCCTTCGCATACAGGGAAAACGGTCCGGCGCAGATGAAAATCCCCAATAGGGATACCGCAAAGAGCAAAGGGTTTGTTCTTTGTAAATTTTTCATGGCATACTCCTTGAAACCTGGCTCAGACCTCCAATTGGCCTGTAGCCGTAACTATGTAATACCCGCTATAAAAGGGGCTGGCATACTGCGAGATTTTTTCCTTCGTAGGAAACTTCGGTTAGAGCAACCGGAACCCCATAGGCTTCTTCAAGATTCTTTTTTGTGAGGAGTTCCCGGGCCGGGCCACAGAAGGCTTCGCCGTCTCTTTTCAACAATGCAACCCGTGCATTCAGCATCAGCGCTTGTTCCGGGTAATGGGTGGTCATGATGATTCCCAAACGGCCTGCCGCAAGATTGATAATCTGTTTCAGCACCAGCGCTTGATTGCCGAAGTCCAGGCTGTTTGTCGGCTCGTCCATCATAAGAAAAGACGGCTCCTGGGCAAGGGCGCGGGCGATAAGAACCATCTGCCGTTCACCGCCTGAAAGTTCAGTGTACATCCGGTCGCGCAGATGGATAATTCCCAGTTTGCGCATCAGAGCTTCCGCTATCTCCAAATCATCCATACCCGGTTGGTTGAAAGGTCCCAGATGAACAACCCGGCCCATAAGGATAATATCCAAAACCCGGAATGCAAACGAGGGTGTCTGATTTTGAGGCACATAGCCTACATAGCGGGCAAAATCCCCGGCCTTTAATGATGATGAAGGTTTACCGTCTATGGTAATACTTCCGCCAAGCAGGGGTAAAAACCCCAGAATAGTTTTAAACAGCGTTGTTTTGCCAATGCCATTGGGACCGAGAAGACAAAAAATTTCTCCCGCAGAAATCTGTGCGGAAAAATTTTTAAGAATAATTTTTTTGCCGTATCCGCAGGCTACCTGCTGTAATTCGATTTCCATCTTAAAGCCACTCTTTTTTGCCGCAGAATAACATATACAAAAACAGCGGCGCTCCGATGAACGAAACCAGTACACCTACCGGCAGTTCTCCGGGAATCAGCGCCCTGGCACAATTATCTACAAGCAACATAAAAAGTGCGCCGCCCAAAAGACTGACCGGAAACAAGGCCTGGTTATTAGGCCCCACAAGAAGCCGTGCAATATGGGGAATGATAAGCCCAACCCACGAGATAATCCCACAGAGACTTACCGAAGCAGCGGTAAGCAGCGTAGACGCGAGTATCACTACCGTTCGTACCTGCCGGGTATTGACTCCCATGGAACGAGCTTCTTCATCACTAAATGAAAGGATGTTGATTTTCCATCGCAGAAGGAACAGAACCGTCCCTGCCACAAGCAGTACGCCAAGCATGATCAGCACATTCTTGTTGTTTCCTGATCGGGCAAAACTCCCCATAAGCCAAAAGGTGATTTCAGGCAACTTGTTGTCCGCATCTGCAACATATTTTGTAAACGAAATAACCGATGAAAAAAGCGCATTCATAATCGTGCCCGTAAGAATAAGTATTACCGTAGAATTCCTGCCTTTTCCGGCAAATTGGGTAAGCGAAAGCACGGCTGCTACTGTAATAAGCCCAAAAATAAATGCGAAGCTTTGAATGACTACCGATGGCAGGCTGAAAAGAATGCCCAGTGCTGCGCCGAATCCCGCGCCGCTGGTAACCCCAAGCACGCCGGGCGAAACCAGGGGGTCTTTAAAAAGACTCTGGTAAGCCGCACCGGAAAGGGAAAGGGCGGCGCCAACCAGCATGGCAAGAAAAATCCGGGGAAGGCGTATGATAAAAATGATGTTATCCGCCTGAGGAACCGGATCCTTGCCGGTAAGACGGGCGCGGAACACCTTTAATAGCATGGCTGGCGAAAGGTTGAAACGACCCACAAGCAGGGATCCCAGGGCCGCCAAAACCAACAGCCCTGTCAGGCTTAGAAGAACCGCATTTTCTCGCCGGGAAAGAGGTATTTTCAGTCCTTGCTTTTGCATAGCCAAACAATAGAACGAAACTGAATAATAGTCAATAAAACCAAACAATAGTATAAAATGTATCGGTCCTACTATCAAAATCCACCATATGTCATAGAATGCATCGGTTTCTTTATGTGTTGATAATTATACCACACGTATATTAAGGTATCATATGATAGGTCATCTCATTTAAGTTTGGATTGGGTAAATAGTTCACATGGTGTGAATTATTTACCCAATTTTTTCATCCTTTATCTTGCTTTATCCTATTAGGAGCTGTCCCGTATAAGTTCCGGCATAAGTTGCCACCTGCTCTGGCTTCGATCCTGTTCTGAGCGGTATTGCTATCTGGAAATTTCTGCTTTCTATGGTTGTTTCACCGCAATTATTTTTTTTATCCCATAATTTACTATGTTGGTACGGTTGTTGCTACATTATTGTAATATGACTAAAGACGATATATAATCGTGCTCTATAATTAGGAGATAATATTGAAGCGGATAGTGGCGCGTATTACGTTTTTTCTGGTTTTCTGCGGCGTTTTAGCTGCGGAACCGGTGGAACCAGTAGCTTCCCTTACCCTCGAAGAGGCGCTTGATGCAGCCCTTAAAAACAACGTGGATTTGCAGAAAAGCCAACTTGCGGCATATCAATCTCTGCGTGAAAAGAACAATGGGTGGAATATGTTTTTGCCCTCCGTGTCCGCATCCCTGGGAATTGCGAATACCCATCCCATGCAACCTGCCGGGGATCCCACTAACTCCTGGAGCGCCGGCGCATCCGTAAGTTTGCAGCTTTCTGCGGCAATACCGGCGAATATAAAACTGCTTGATTACAAAGCAGTGGCCGCAGAAGCGGCCTATGATAATACCAGGCGGACACTGGTCACTCAAGTGTCTACAAGCTTTTACAGCCTGCTTGCGGAGAATATGAATCTTGAAATCCTGCAGAACGATATGGAGCTTAAAAAGCAGCAATACGAACAGACAAACAAAAATTATCAAAACGGCCTGGCCTCGGAGCTTGAAATGCTCAACGCCATGTACGCATATCAAATTGCAGGCCCGACGCTGAACGATGCAGCTGTCAAATATGAGCAAAATCGTGCCGCTTTTTTACTACTAATCGGGCTTGACGCCTCCGGCGGAGGTACCGGCGCCATGGAACTCGAAGGTCTTATTGAGGTAAAGCTGCTCGACCTTCCCCCGGTAGGGGAACTGACTGCGCGGTACCGCGAGAACCGGTATGACGTGCGCTCCCAGGCCCTTACCCTTGAACAGGCAAAGCTCGGTGCGCAAATCGGATCGGTAAACAGGGCGCCCAGCATCAGTTTTTCTGAAAGCATAAGTTTAAGCCCGCCCCAAAACGCGGGGTTCACCTTCGACGATCCCAGCTCATCGGGCAGGTTTTCACTTTCAGTTTCGATTCCAATTTCATCGTGGATTCCCGGCTCATCCCAATCCCTGAATGCGAAGACCCTGAAAGAAAACGCCGCCCAAACAGAATCATCCCTGGACACGGTGCGGAAAAACGCAGCCCAGGATATTCAAAAAAAAGTAGATGAGATCGGACGGATCCGTGAGAATCTGGAGTCCGCCACCCTCAATTTAAGGATTACTTCCAGGGCATACGAACTTTCGGAGCAGGGTTACCGCGGGGGCCTGGTGAGCCAGACGGATTTGCAGAATGCCAACAAAAACATGGTAAACGCGAAACAAACGCTTCTTAATACGAATACCAGTTATTTAGCCGCAGTGTACAATTTGGCTGCGGCCCTGGGGCTTGATATTGCCGAAGTATATACATTGTACGCACAGGGGAACATATGATTAAAGGGGATGTGATCGCAAAAGTTATTGTAATTGTACTTATTGCGGCATTTTTGGGGATTGCGGCGTTTAATATGCTTGCACCGAAAGCTTCGCCGGCTATGGGTAATGCTCCTGCGGGTATGCCCCCGGGTGGGAACGCTCCGGCAAGCGGGCAGAGGGCTGCGCAGGGCGGGCAGGGCGGCGGGCAATCAGGGGGTCCAGCGGGGAGTACTGCGGGAAACACCGCTGGAAGTACCGCCGCCGGAAGTACCGCGGGGAACTCGGCAGGGGGTTCCGGGGGGCGTCCTGCTGCGGGCAGGCCGGCTGCCAATGCTATTACCGTCTTGGCAAAAACACTGCAACCGGAAACTATCAGGCAGGTTGTTAAGCTTAACGGCGATGTATCTTCCCAGTCGGAAGTCAACGTAATGCCGGATACTTCGGGCAAAATAACCCGCATGATAAAAAACCTGGGCGATACGGTGCAGCGCGGCGAAGTTATCGCCTATATCGATCCTTCCCGGGCCGGACAATCCTATTCGGAAAATCCGGTTACCTCTCCGGTGGCGGGTACGATTTCCAGCCTGCCTGTTACTACCGGAAGCACTGTTTCGTCGGCCACGGTGGTCGCGGTGGTCGGTTCCCTGGACAATCTTAAAATTACGATTTATGTTGCAGAGAAATACAGCGCCTATCTGCGGAGGGGGCTCCCGGCCATTGTTTCCTTCACCTTCGCACCGGATGAAGAATTCGCAGCATCCGTATCGTCTATCAGCCCGGTGGTCAACAATAAAAACCGTACCATCGAAACAACCTTGCTTCTGGACAAACGGGACGGGCGGATTAAGCAGGGAATGTTTGCGTCAGTGTATTTGGTTATCCGCGAGGAAAATCGATCCCTGGTTATTCCCCGGGCCGCAGTAAAAAATTATAACGGCGATCCGACAGTATATATAATAGATGAAAATAACCTTGCCCGGCGTGTTCCTATTAGCCTGGGATTAACCAACGATTCGGACGCCCAGGTTATTTCAGGGCTAAAGGCAGGGGACCGGGTTATTACAGCCGGTTCGGTCACCGACGGTTCCCCGGTGCGTATTGCCGCCGCAGGGCTTTCCTCAAATACAGATTAGGGGACTAATATGGATATTTCTGAACTATCGGTACGTAAACCTGTTACGGTTACTATGCTCTATATCCTGGTGTGCGTTATTGCTGCAGTGTTTATACCCAGACTCGGTATTGCCCTGTATCCTTCCGTCAGCCCGCCCTATGTGAACGTCATAACCAGTTACAGCAATGTGGGCCCTGAAGAAATTGACAAAACCGTAACAAAGCCGATTTTAAATTCCTTGAGGCGTATTGCGGATGTAAAGGCGATTACATCCCGTTCCTCCAGCGGGCGCAGCCAGGTGCAGCTTGAATTTGGCTACAATAAGGATATGGAAGAGGCGGTTAACGATATTACCGCCGTACTGGCACGTATAACAAACGCCCTGCCCGACGGTTGTGGTGCCCCCACCATTATGCGTTTCAGCATGAGCGCCATGCCGATTATGCGAATGGCGGTAATGGGAGATCTGAGCCTGGATGAACTGCGGGTCATTTCCGAAGAAACCGTGCAGCCCCTGCTGGAGCGGATAGCCGGGGTCGCCTCCGCAGAAATAAATGGCGGGGTTAACAGGGAAATTCGCGTTGACGTGAACAATAACCGCCTTGAAGCCTACGGCCTGACCCTGCAAACGATTACCGGAGCATTAGCGGCCCGTAATATTCAGACATCCAATGGCACGCTGACCCACGGCACCACGGACTACGAAATAATCACCGATGAATATTTTAAGTCCCTGGACGATATACGCAATACCATAATTTCATCCAGTGCAGGTACTGTGGGCATACGCCTTGATGATGTAGCGGAGGTGTACGAAAGCACGGACAACACCGGGCGGCGGGTGTATATTAACGGCGAGCCGGGTATCTATATCAGTATTACTAATGAGTCGGGTACAAACCCTTCGACTATTTCAAAGGGCGTGCATGCAATACTTCCTGAAATTGAAGATAATCTCCCCAAAGGGGTAAGTATAACCGTACTGAGTGATGATACATCCCTCATTGATTCTACGATGGACGAGGTATATTCCTCGGGCATCCAGGGCGCAGTGCTCGCTATGCTGATCATCTTTTTGTTTTTGCGAAACTTCCGCAGCGCCATTATCATTGGCATGTCGATCCCGATTTCGATCGTTATCACCCTGATGGTTATGTCGCTTATGGACCTGACCATCAATATGATGACCATGTCGGGGCTGATTCTGGGCATGGGCATGACCGTGGACTCCTCGATTGTCATCCTGGAGAACATCAACAAACGGCGGGGCTGGGGTGAAAAATCGGCGGTGGCCGCCATTTTCGGCAGCCGGAATATGGTGATGGCGATTATCGCGTCCACCGCAACAACGGTGTGCGTATTTGTGCCCATGCTGCTCTATCGCGCAGATCTTGAAATGTACGGCATGATGTTTCAGGAATTGATACTGACCGTGGTAGTGTCCCTGATTGTGTCTCTCATCGTATCGGTGACCCTGGTTCCGGCCCTAGCGGGCAGTATTATTAAAATTTATACCCGGACTCAAAAACCCCTGCACTTTAAGCCCTTTGTAATAGTCGATACTGTTTTTGCAAAGTTTATCAAGGGTCTTGAAAACGGCTACGCAACAGCCCTGAGATTCTGCTTAAAAAACCGTTTGATTGTTCTGGTACTGGTGTTTGCCCTGCTGATTCCGTCAATCCAGCATCTTAGCTCAACAGGCATGAACCTGGCACCGTCGTCCCAGGCGGATGACCAGGTAAATATCAACATTTCTTTGCCCGTTGGTACCACCAGCGGACTTGTCCAGCGATACTTATTCGATTTTCAGGAAATTATCGTCAGGGAGATCCCCCGGGATGCGTACAACACCATCGTTATCAATAGTGGTGGCAGTAATTCCGGCTCAGTGCAAATTAACCTGCCTAAATTAAAGAATCAAAAGATTAGCGCCCGGGAAATCCAGGCTACGCTAACTCCCTTTACAACCCAGTGGAGTGATGTGCGGATTACCTTTTCGTCCGGCCGCGGGCCGGGGGGCATGGGCGGCGGCGGCGTTAATATCAAAGTCATCTCCGACGACACCGCCGCCATGACCCAGGTGTCTAACGAGATTGTAGCCCTGATTAAAGCAAATGTACCCCAGGCGCTCAATCCCGCAAGCGCCCTTGACTCGGGCAGCCCCCGTTACGAAGTACGTATTGACACTGATACTGCCTCTGCAGCTGGGGTTAATGTTAATACAATCTCCGGGCTGCTGAAAACTGCTATCACCGGATCGACGGCAACGACCTACCATATTGGGGGCGACGATGTGAGCATCATCGTGTCCCTTGCGGAATCGGATTTAGCCGCTCCGGCTGACTTGGGCGCTATTACCATTCAGACCGCCAATGGGCTAATGGCCCTGGATAATTTTATTAGCTACCAGGAGGGCATATCGCCCCAGCAGATCCAGCGGGAAGAAGGGGTGCGGGTTAACCGCGTAACTGCGAGCCTTGCGCCGGGAGCTATAGCTACGGAATTACAGGCCCGGGTCGAACAGCTTATAAACGAAAATATCGTGCTGCCTGATACGGTGAAAATAGAATACCAGGGTGACGCCCGGGACATCCAGCGTTTTGGCGGCGCATTCCTGGTAGTTATTCTGCTGGCCGTCTTTTTGGTGTTCTGCGTAATGGCAGCGCAGTTTGAATCACTGGTGGATCCCTTTATCATCTTTGCGTCGATTCCCCTGCTTGCCATAGGGGTCATGGCGGTGTACCAGCTCACCGGGCAAACCATGAGCCTCTATTCCCTGGTGGGCATTGTCGCCCTGGTCGGCATTGTGGTTAACAATGGTATCGTGTTGGTGGACTTTACTAACCAGTTGGTGGAACGGAAAACCCCGGTTATTGAAGCCTGTATTGAAGCGGGGCGCAACCGTCTGCAGCCGATTTTAATGACTACCCTGACTACGGTGCTCGGAATGGTCCCCATCGCGTTTTTCCCCGGTGAAGGCGCAGAAACCATGCAGCCCATATGCTTGACCATAGTAGGGGGCCTCTTATCAGGGGCCTTTATGACACTTTTTGTATCGCCGATTTTGTATTCCCTGCTCAACAAACGGCGTGAAAAGCGCTTCAATGATCCTGAATCGCTTATGAACCAATTGGAAGAGGTGGACGAGATAAAGGCGAAGAATATAAAGGTGGAATTGACACAAAAGGACACTTAGAACCCTGCCGGGGTTCCAAGCAAATCTTGCGGCTATCAGTGCTCCAAGTAGTCCTTCAGTTTCCGGCTCCTCCTGGGATGGCGCAGCCGGCGCAGAGCCTTGGCCTCAATCTGTCGGATCCGTTCCCGGGTGATGTTGAAGTAGAGCCCCACCTCTTCCAGGGTGAGGGAGTATCCATCGTCCAGGCCGAAACGCATCTTGAGGATCTCCTGTTCCCGGGCAGGCAGGGTGGAAAGCACCTCGGCAATCTGCTCCTGGAGTAGGGTAGAGACGGTCTGATTCGCCGGTTTTTCTGTGTCCTTGTCCTCAATGAAGTCCCCCAGCAGGGAATCTTCCTCATCTCCAACGGGGGTTTCCAGGCTGATAGGTTCCCGGGCTACGTTTTTCACCGACTTTACCCGCTGGGCGGTCCAGCCCAGGCTTTCTGCGATTTCCTCGTCCGTGGGTTCCCGGTTCAGGGTCTGCAAGAGGGACTTGGATTCCTGGGATACCTTGTTGATCTGCTCGATCATGTGGACCGGCACACGGATAGTCCGGGCTTGATCCGAGATACATCGGGTTATGGCTTGCCGTATCCACCAGGTAGCGTAGGTAGAGAATTTGAAGCCCTTGCGGTACTCGAACTTTTCCACCGCCCTGATAAGGCCGATGTTCCCCTCCTGAACCAGGTCGAAGAAATGGAGTCCCCGGTTGGTGTACCTCTTAGTGATGGATACCACCAGGCGGAGGTTCGCCTTGATAAGCCGGTCCTTGGCTTTTTTCATCATCACCTGTCCCCGGTTTATCTCCTTTGCCATGAGCTTGATATCCTCTATAGAAGCCTCAAACTCCGATTCTATCTGCCGGACTTTTTTCTCCGTAACCTGGATATTCTGGATAAGCTCCTTGATTTCACCTGAGCTAAGCCCTAGAGCTTCCTCCAACCGTTCCCGTTCCTCTTTGATGGTCAGGCTTCGGCCTAAGGCTCGCAGTTCCTTGAGGGAACCCACTCGAAGCCGCTTTTCGATCAGTTCCTGATCCTTTTTGTACCGCTTTATTTTTTCTTCAGCCTGGACAAACTTTTCCGAGAAGTCTGCTATTTCATCAGGGTGAATCTCAGCGGATTCAATTACCTTCAGGATACGGGCCCGTAGGTTGCAGAGATCCTGATCCTCATAGATATCCCCTCCCCGGGTGATGATCCGCCGCTTGCTTTCAATGTAGCTTTTCAGATCCCCCCCAATAGCCATGAGGGTTTCTTTGTAAAACTGGTTCAACCGGCGACATTCGGCGAAGTATTCCGTGGCTTCCTTTTTGGTCAGGCCTAATTTTCGGGAGTCCTGCTTTGAAAAAGCCCGCTGGACTAGGTGGTAAAATCCCGAAATAACTATCCCCGACTTCTTGATAACGCCTTTGACGATATTCTCCCCGCTTTCCATGAGCTTGGAAAGTTCTACCTCCTGCTCGGCGGTGAGGAGTTTTTCCTTCCCGATTTCCCTTAGGTACACCCGTATGGGGTCGTCCAAGGAGGATTCTTTCTCGCTGGAAGCCAAGCGTTTTTTATCTACCGCTTCTTTTTTCTGATCTGCGCCCTCTACCTGAGTATCTTCATCAACGAGCTGGATATTATTTGCGTTTAGCTGTACAAGAACCTGTTCCATTTTGTCAGGATTTGCAATATCCTCAGGCAATAAAAAATCAGACAGTTCATCATAGGAAAGGTATTTCTTTTTCTTTGCGTATTCAATTAAATTTACCACAGCAGGATCAAGCGGCGTTATTTCGGGCGTGCGTATTTCCATCATTTGTTTGCTTCCTTACCCGGAACATTCTTTTCTTGCAGCCCCATTTGAGCGTCTCCCATATTTCCATTGATTTCAGTATTAATTCGAGGAAAGCTGCCTGAAAACCATCAATTACGCCTTTCCTTTAAGAAAAGCAGTTGGCTAATGATATAAGTATAATGAAATTTGAGACTTTTGTCTATTCTATGGGAAATAACAGGAGTATTGGAGAAAGCCCCTGTTTTTTCCGCGAATTGGGTTGCTGTCCCTGAGGTCATCCATTTACCGCTCCTGGATTCTTAAATTCCCGGGGTCCCTTATACCGTCTTTACCCCTTTCCGGCACAGAATGGGATGGAATAGGCCGGGTATCCTCCATCTGGCCTGGCTTGGTCATGGCTACCGCTCCTTCAAGTATGCCGCCTGATATGGACAGCTTTCCGGTATCCACCAAAAGTATGGCGGGATGTTCCCGCCGTGTGCCCATATTGATTGCCGGGTTAGCTTCCCGTAATTCAGGGTCGATAATTTCCCGTATCCTTTTTAGTATATCGCTAATCGTTTCATCGGGCTTTGCCTGACGGTCCTGAGGGGGTATATAGTTGTTGTCAAAAACTGCCCCGCCGGAAATGCAGGCTTTGCCGAATATGGCCAGGGCATTTCCCATAACATCGGCGGTATTTTTTGCAATTGCCCCATCCTCCATGGAAAAAACGCTGTCGATCAGGGCATTGACCGCCCCGCCGCAGCCACAGGTGGAGTTATGGGCCACATACCCGCCTTTCATGGTAAAGGCGCCGGCCTTCCCGGCAATTTGAATGCCCCCTCCGCCTAAACCGGCTTCATTATAAGAGATCATGGCCAATGAATCGGCGGTAAAAGCGCCTTCGGTGTATACGCCACCTCCCCAGTTGCTTGCGCTGTTTTCGGCAATGTCCCCCAACAGGCAGGTGAAGCGCCCTCCCTCTGCAACATAGACGCCTGCCCCGGAACCCCCGTTCTGCGCTTCTCCCTGAGCGGCCATGGCGCGGTTTTTCCGGATTAAGCCATCATACATGGTAAAGGCCGCCCCATCATCGACATACACGCCGCCCCCCTTTCCGGAGGAAATCCTGATCCCCCCAATCTTCACGTCCCCTTGGCCGCCCGCTTGGTTTTCTTCGATAGTGCCGTCATGCAGGGCAAATTCGGCATCCTCTCCCACATATACGGCTCCTCCTGAAATGGCGGCCCTATTGCCGGCGATACAGCCGTCCCGCATGGTAAAGACGCCGCCCTCATCGGCAAATACTCCGCCGCCAAACATCTTGCTGTTATTTCGCGTTATGGCGCCGCCCCGCATGATAAATTCGCTGTCCTTACCCACATACACACCGCCACCCATGCCTACCCCGGTATCGTTGTCTGAAATTTCGCCCCCTTCCATGATCAAGGTTCCTCCTTGGATGCAAACCCCCGCCCCGCCGTTGCCGTTTACCGAACCGCCCCGGATCACAATATTGTCCCCCAGGCATAGGCTGTTGCCATCGGAAATATGCAGGACCTGCCTGTTAAGCCCCTCGGCATTCAGTATCCCCGGCTGTTCCGGGCTTTCCCCCCTAAGAAAAACCGGCGGCAGCCCCTTCCCGCAAATGTCGACCATGGCCTTCCGCGCCGCAGGCTCGGTAATAGTCCCGGTAATGACAATTTCCGCCTTTTTGTAGGATTTTCCCCCGATTTTCCCCAACGCCGCCGCAATGCTCCACAGGGGCTTTTCGCGGCTCCCGTCATTCCGGTCATCCCCATTTTCCGAAACAAACAGGGTGATTTCCGTATTTTCATTCATAGTAACTCCCTTTCCCGCTCCCTATTCAGTTTTTCGTCCACCTTAGGCTTTCCCGTATGCGAATTCGGCAAAATAATGATTCAAGTCACCCCTCTTGCCAGTATTTATGGAAAAATGCTATAATCACTTCCGGTATTGGAGCGGTGTCCGAGTGGCCGAAGGAGATGGTTTCGAAAACCATTGAACCCGCGAGGGTTCCGGGGGTTCGAATCCCCCCTGCTCCGAAGTGAAGGGGGGATTCGAACCCTCGCTGCATGGTTGCTTATTGTTAAGGTTCTAGTTTGGAGAGGTGTCCGAGTGGTCGAAGGTGCACGCTTGGAAAGCGTGTGTGCTTGAAAGAGTACCGGGGGTTCAAATCCCCCCCTCTCCGTTAAAGTATCTATATCTAAACAAGATGGGGGATTTGAACCGGAGTCCCCGCTGACCGAAGGGAAGAAAAGGGCGCATGGATGCGCCCGTCAGGGGACGTAGGCGGGGGTGGAGGAGCAAACAGGATGTTTGCGACGGAACCCCAAATCCCCCCCTCTCCGTAAAACTGGCTATTTTATATAGCTTATCTTGCTTAAATCAACATCGTGGGGTTTGCCTGTATCGGCAGCATAGCCTATCGCCACAGAAATGCCGTACTCGTAGCCTTCAGGGAAGCCAAGCTTAGCCTTCCAGTAGGCGGCGGTTTCAGGAGCATTGAACACAACTCCCGGAAGGCCCAGGATGATATTGCCGAGTCCCAGGGAGGTCGCGGCGATGGCGATATTTTCAGCGGCAATACCAACATCAATATTGGATTTATTCTTCACCGCAAGAAATAAAACCGTAGAAGCATCGTAAAAAATCTTATTGTTGCGCTGCTTGTTGCGGCTCACAATTGCTTCATTGCCGGCTTTGACAAAATAGTCAATTACCGCTTTTTCCAGTTCCAGGATCAAAGTCGTGTTCTGCACCACAATCACATTGACCGGCTGGCCATTAGCGCCCGAGGGAGCAGCCAGGGCTGCCTTTGCAAGGTCCGCTACAGTTTCATCGTCCACCTTTTGGCCCGTATAGGAGCGGCTGGACCTTCTGGTAAAAATTGCCTCTAATGTAGAATTTGCCATTTGCTACCTTCCTTTATGGCCTTATTATATCAAGGTTTTTATGTGATGTATATAAGTTTTATGGGAATACTAGGTTAAGCAGGGTTTTTTCCTACAGACTTGCGCCCACGATAAAACCTATGGGTACCGAATTGCGCTGACCTTAAAACAACAGGGCGCTGAAACGGACCTCTCTATCCGCTCCCGCGCCCCGTTACCATGACTTTTTTATTTTCCGAAATACCGTTTCAGCAATCCTACGAAACCGGCGCCGTGGCGGGCTTCGTCACGGGCCATTTCGTGGACCGTGTCGTGGATGGCGTCATAGCCCCGTTCCTTGGCACGTTTGGCCAGGTCGGTCTTTCCGGCGCAGGCGCCGTGTTCCGCTTCCGCCCGGAGTTCCAGGTTTTTCTTGGTGCTGTCGGTGATAACCTCACCCAGGAGCTCGGCGAATTTGGAGGCGTGTTCCGCTTCCTCAAAGGCATAGCGCTTGTAGGCTTCGGCGATCTCGGGATAGCCTTCCCGGTCGGCGACCCGGCTCATGGCCAGGTACATACCCACTTCGGTGCATTCGCCGTTGAAATTGGCCCGGAGATCCGTGAGGATATCCTCTTCCACACCCTTGGCGACACCCACGACATGAACCGCAGCATAGGAAGCGCCTTCAACCTGTTCGGTGAACTTGGACGCCGGAGCTTTACATTGGGGACAAACCTCGGGGGGCTTATCACCGGTATAGACATACCCGCAAACTTGACATACCCATTTCTTCATACTTTTACTCTCCATTCTCAAAATATATACCAACGGCTTAAGCCGTAGTTTTCGCTATTTCTGTTCTTTAAATTTGGACGCCGGAGCTTTGCACGTGGGACAGATTTCAGGGGGCTTATCCCCGGTATGAATATACCCGCAAATTACACATATCCATTTCTTCATAATGACACTCTCCCTTCTTAAAATATGCCACGGCTTAAGCCGTAGGTTTTACGCAATAGGCGCAGAGGCCGCTGAATACGGTTTTACGGCAATCAATTGTAGCCCCTCTTTCATTATCCATTAATTCCTCCAATTTTTCCATAATTTCAGGAAAATTGGCCGGAAGTTCCGGGGAATCATAGTCCAGGACCCGCCCGCAGCAGGCGCAGACAAAATGGGGGTGGGGTTCAACCCGGCCGTCGAAGCGCTCTTCCCCATCCACTACGCCCACGGATATAACCGACCCTTCCCGCTGGAAAAGGTTGATGTTCCGGTACACCGTAGCCAGGGAAAGCCCAGGGATGCTTGATTTTAGCTGATCATAAACCCACTGGGCCCCAGGGTGGTCGGTGGTGGACCGGATGACCCTTAAAATCTCATCCCGTTTTTTGCTGTGCTTTCTGTCTATCGCTGCTATTGACATTTTATTCCTTTTCAATAATAATAACTATTATTAATATATAACTATTTTTATCTTAATGCAAGGAGTTTTTTGAATTATTTCAATGTTTATTTGTTACACGGACAAAACGAGGTCATTGCCGTGCCGGGTTCCTTTACCGGAAGCTAATCTATTGAATGAATTTTGCGGGATTGGTATGATAATTATTTATATCGTAAAATTCAGAAGAATTTATCGAAGTTGTATACAAAACTTCGTTTCGATTTAATTGTGCGGCAGCCGCACTTGGGAGATGTTATGCAATCATTAGGGATAAATATCGGTTCCACCAGCCTGAAGATGGTGTTGGTAGAAAATGGGCAGTCCGGCGGCGATGTGCGGGTTGTGTGGAGCGCCGCGGTTCCCCACGAAGGGGATTTTAGCGCCGCAGTACGGAAGCTCCTGAGTCAAGGGCAGATTCCCCAGGGGATCCCCGCACTGGTAACCGGCAATGAGGGCCGGTTTATGTTTAACGCCGCAGGTACCCTGGAGCCCCTCTGCGTGGAGTCCGCCCTGAGGGCCCTGAATTTGACCGCCGACGCGGTGGTCAGTATGGGTGGGGAGGACCTGGTGGTGTATTCCCTCAATAAAGAGGGGAAGATTATCAACAATTTCTCCGGGAACAAGTGCGCCAGCGGCACCGGGGAGTTCCTCAAGCAACAGCTTGCCCGTATGGACATGACCCTGGACGACATTGACAAGGTCCCTGATGAGGCCAAGGTCTACACCCTGTCCACCCGGTGCTCGGTGTTCATGAAGAGCGATTGTACCCACCGGCTCAACAAACGGGAGGCGACGAAAGACGATATAGTCCTTTCCCTGTCGGACGTGATGGCGGTTAAGGTTATCGACTTCCTCAAGCGGGCGAAGATCCGCTCTGGCCGGGTGGTTCTGGCCGGGGGCATCACCCTGAACCGGCACATCATCCGGTTTATCCGGGAAAAGGCCCCGCATATCGAGTTTATCATCCCCGAAACCGCCTCGGTATTTGAAGCCCTGGGCGCGGCGGCCCTGGCCCCCCAAACGGGAAGCCCCCTGCCATCGGCGGACCAGCTCCTGAAGCCCAACGAGATACGCTTCGGCGCCCTGCCTGCCCTGAAGGACTGGACCAATAAGGTAAAAACCTTCGACAAGCCCGACGGCAAGGTCCGCGCGGACCGGAAGTACATCCTGGGGGTGGACGGGGGTTCCACCACAACCAAAGCCTCCCTGGTGGACATGGAGTCCGACGAGATCGTGGCCAGCCACTACGGCCGCACCCACGGGGACCCGGTCAAGGCCCTGAAGGAATGCCTGAAGATCATCCAGGACAAGATCATCGCCGACACGGGGGACAAAAAAATCGACATACGCCTGGTGTCCACTACCGGTTCCTCTCGGGAAATCCTGGGGGTGTTCCTGGAAACCCCCGGGGTTTACAATGAAATCATCGCCCACGCGGTGGGCACCACCTACTTTGATCCCGAAGTTGAGACCATCTTTGAAATCGGGGGCCAGGACGCTAAGTACGTGCTTCTCAAAAACGGGGTACCCATTGACTACGCAATGAACGAAGCTTGTTCCGCCGGGACCGGCTCCTTCCTGGAGGAATCCGCTGCCGGGGACCTTTCCATACACAGCGCCAAGGACATAGGGCCCATAGCCCTCAACGCCGACGCTCCCCTCAAGTTCGGGGAACACTGCTCGGCCTTTATCAACTCGGATATACGCAAGGCGGTCCAGCAGGGGGCCACCAAGGAAAACATCACCGCCGGGATAGTCTGCTCCATCGTGGCCAACTACCTGAACCGGGTGGTGGGGAACCGGACCATTGGGGGGAAGATCTTCCTCCAGGGCGGGGTGGCAAAAAACGTCGCCGTGCCTCTGGCCTTTGCCATGATGCTGGATAAGGAAATCCTGGTACCCCCCTCACCGGAACTGACCGGCTGTTTCGGGGTGGCCCTGCTGGCAAAGCGGAAAAACGCCGACGGCCTCCTGGACGAGAAGCCCGTGGACATCGACGAACTGTTAAGCCGGGAAATCGGTTACGAGCGGGTCTTTACCTGCCAGGCTTGCGACAACCGCTGCCCCATCCAGGTCCTGTCCGTGGGCGGCGCCAATGGCCGCAAGTATATGTTCGGCGGTCGTTGTAACAAGTACACCAATATGCGGAAAGCCGTAAAGGACGTTCCGGTATTCGACTATGTGGAGAAGCGGCAGAAGATGCTCTTCGAGGAATTCGCCGCCCCGGTTTCTCCGGTGGCCTTAGAAAAGCTGAAGGGCGACCCGGCGGTTACTAAAGCTGAGGGGCTGAGCGGCGGCGCGGACGCCCTGAAAACCGCTTCGTTTACCGCCGCTGCGGTGCCGAAAGTCGATCCTTCCGCAACATACAAGCGTAATTTTACTGTGGGCATTCCCCGGGCCTTCTCGGTGCATACCCTCTATCCCCTCTACTCCTGGTTCTTTCACGAACTGGGAATTCAGACCTTCCTCTCCACCGAGGTAGCCCACGCCGGTGTGGCCCGTGCGGAATCCACCTACTGCTTCCCCGCGGAAATTGCCCACGGGGCGGTACAGGACTGCCTGGACAAGGGGGCCGACTACGTGCTGCTGCCCCATTTTCGGGATATGCCCTCCTATGAAGATGATGTGCACGCCAACTTCTGCCCCATCACCCAGAGCCTGCCCTATTATATAGAAAAAGCTTTCCCCGATGTGGACAAGAAAAAGTGGCTGCCCCTGGTGGTGAGCTTTAAGTTTGGCGAAGAAAAAGCCCTGGAACTCTTTACGGTGATGACCCGCATCCTCGGAATCAGCGATGCTGAAGCCAAGGACGCCTTTGACAAGGCCCTGGCAAAACAGTATTCCTATTTTGACGCGGTAAAGAAAATGGGCGAGCAGGCGCTGGCAGATGCCCGCAAGGCTGACCGCCCGGTGATCGCCGTCCTGGGCCGGCCCTACAACGCCTTTACCCCGGAGGCCAACATGGGCATACCCCGGAAGTTTACCACCCGGGGCTATTCGATAATTCCCTTTGACATTCTTCCTTTCACGGAAGAAAAGATATTCCCCAATATGTACTGGTACTACGGCCAGCAGGATGTGAAGTCTGCGGCGCTTCTCAAGAACGAAGATAACATCTATGTTACCTACGTTACAAACTTTTCCTGCGCCCCGGACTCCTTCATCCTCCACTACCTTAAGTGGTTCATGGGGCAGAAACCCTTCCTGGTGCTGGAACTGGATTCCCACTCTGCGGACGCCGGGGTGGACACCCGGGTTGAAGCCTTCCTGGACATCATCGATGGGTACCGGGCAAAGAAGACCGATATTGAAGCTGAACGCTACAGCAACGGCTGGCGTTTTGTGGCGGAAAAGACCACGGGGAAAAACTTTGATCTCCGTATCGACAATGACAAAACCGGGGAGAAGGTCCCCATTGTGGGCAATAAGCGGGTTAAGGTGCTGCTTTCCAGCATGGGGGCCATTTCCACGGAGTACATGAGCGCCGCTGTGCGCCATCAGGGGATTAACGCCGTGGCCCTGCCGGTGGCTACCAGTAAAACTATTCAATTAGCCCGGGCCCACGCCTCGGGTAAGGAATGTGTGCCCAGCCATTTGGTCTTAGGCGGCGCTCTCCAGTTCTTCTTCAGTGAACAGTACCGCAAGGATGAACTGTACCTCCTCTTTGTGCCCATCACCACCGGCCCCTGCCGGACTGGGCAGTATTATGTTTACTACGAAAACCTCTTCAAGGACCTGCGACTGGAAAACGTGGTGATCTTCATCCTTTCTGCGGATAATTCCTACGGCGAGCTGGGCGGTGACTTTGTTAAGGAGATGTGGCGGGGCTTTGTCCTGGCGGATTACCTCAAGGATATACAGACCGCCCTTAAAGCGGTGGCGGTGGAGCCCGAGAAGGCTCTGACGGATTTTGAAAAATCCTGGCGCAAGGTCATGCACGCGGTGGAATTTAACCCCAACAATATCTGGAAAGAACTGGAACAGGTTGCCAGTGATGTTAAAAAGATACCCCTGAAGCGTAAGGTTGTTGACTGCCCCAAGGTTCTGGTAGTGGGGGAGATCTACGTGCGCCGGGACGACTTCGCCGTGGGCGAACTGACGGACCTCATGAGCGAGCGGGGCATCGTAGTAAAAGTGGCGGGCATTGCCGAGTGGATCCACTACCTGGACTTTGTCCGGGAGTACGCCCTGAACAAACTCATAAAACTGCAGAAGCCCGGACGGCGGCTTTTCTCCAAGCCCTGGCGGGATTTGAAGAAGTTGGAAATCGAGGAGTGGTGGAAACATTCGATAGAGAAGAAGACCCTTGCCATTCTGGAGCCCACAGGGCTCATCCCCAAGACCCCCCACGATATGCACGAGATCATGGAATACACCCAGGAACACTTTGTGAACCTGGAACTCAATTCGGAGATCGCCGTTTCTTCCGGGGCCGCTGCGGCGGCCATGGAACACGGCTATTCGGGGATCGTGAACATCAGCCCCTTTGCCTGCCTCATCGGCCGGGTCATCGAGGGGCTCTTTACACCCTGGGCCCGGGAACGGAACTACCCCATCCTTTCGGTGGAGGTGGACGGAAACCTCCTACCCCCGAACATCGTGAACAAACTCAACATCTTTATGGTCAACGTTCTGCGCTTTAAGGGCAGCAGCGATATGTCCAGCCTGGTGGACAAGGCGGGGAGCCACAACAAGCGCTTCGACATCTACAGCGGGACTAACGACGAAAACGGTAATGGCGGGGCAGAGGGCGTGAAGGCGAAGGCTGCGGAGAAAGCGAAGGCAGAGAAGGAGCTGGCAGGCGCGGGGCGGTAAAGGGGAGACAGTATCCCTGCGCAGCATTTGACGGGTATGATGGTCCCAAATGCTGCGGATTATCAGATATTCCCCGCGCCATGAATCGGCTAATGATGGAGGAAACCAGTGTCGCCTAATTCACCCCCTGCACTAATTGTGTCTGCCACACACAGCGGTGCGGGTAAGACGACGATTACCCGTGCTTTGCTTGCGGCGCTTAAGGCACGGGGCCTGATAGTACAGCCTTTCAAGATCGGTCCCGATTTTATTGACCCCATGTATCACACAAAGGTGGTCGGTAGGCCGTCGGTTAATCTGGATGTCTGGATGATGGGCGAAGAAGGTATTCGGGATGTGTATGCGCGGTGGACTGCGGATGTTGATGTTGCGGTGATTGAAGGGATGGGGGCGCTGTATGACGGCGCTGACGGGGGAAATAGCGGCAGCGCTGCACACCTTGCGGCGATCCTCGGGGTTCCGGTACTGGTGGTGGTGGATGTGTGGGGTATGACACGAACTACCGGAGCCATAATGGACGGGATGGACGGTTTTGATCCCGCCGTGCAAATCTCTGGGTTTGTGCTTAACCGGATCGGGAGCTCATATCACCGTGATTTGATTGAGAAGGCAATCGGCGGGACACGATGGCGGAAAGTAGTTGCCACTATCGAAGCGGATAGGGCACTTGAAGTACCGGAAAGGCATCTCGGTTTGCTGACCACCTGGGAGAATTCGTCGAGTTCGGATAACAGCGGAATTGACCGAATTGCACGGCAGATTGATATTGACCGGGTATTTTCGGAGCAGCTTGGCCCCTTGCACCGGCCGCCAGCTTCGCCGCATATAAACCGCAGTAATGGTGCGCATCTCCGCTTGGCGCTGGCGCAGGATGCGGCTTTCTGTTTTTACTATGAAGAAAATCTCGCTGCTCTTGCAGCGGCGGGCTTTGATATAATAGAGTTCTCTCCCGCGGCGGGGGAGGCGCTCCCGCCGTCTGTGGATGCGGTCTATTTTGGCGGCGGCTATCCGGAGAGTTTTGCCCCGGAGCTTGCTGCAAACAAGGGGCTGGCAGACCAGCTGAGGCAATTCGCCGAGTCCGGAATGCCGATATACGGCGAATGCGGGGGGCTGATTTACCTCGGGCGCACCCTGCGTACCTTTGATGGTATGGAACACAAAATGAGCGGCGTGCTTCCGATTGACTTTGTGATGGACCCGGGCCACCTATCGATTCGATATGCCGAATTGACCACCTGCACACATTCCTTGCTCGGGCCTGAGGGTACGGTTGTCAGGGGTCAGGAGTTTCATCAATCACGTGTTGCCGCATCGTCTATTCAGGCAAATTTTTTTACCGCAAAAACAAGTGATGGACAGAAATTCACCGATGGGTATCAATATAACAATGTGACGGCGAGTTACACCCATATATACTTTGGCGGTACGAACACTACTATTGCGGACAATTTTTTTGAGTCTGCTGCGCTATTGCAACACCGACTTTAGTCGGCAAGTTCCCCGCAAAATTTCTGAAAAACAACTAATCCTTCCGTAATAGTTCCACTACAGCTGTCTCTTACCCGCCGATCCGTATCAGCATCTTAATATGCTTCGCGTTATTCGCCGCCAGCTCCTCAAAGCCCTGATCCACCAGGGTATCCAGGGTCAGCTCTCGGGTAACCAGGGTGTCGGCGTCGACCAGCCCCCGGTCCAGGTTGTCCAGGGCGCTTGCAATTTCGTCCACATGGGCCTGGGAAGTGAAGAGCCGCCGTTCCCCTTCCTGGAAGTCGTTCATGCGAAAGACCGGGGGCTTTTCGTAGACCCCCATGACCATGAGGGCGCCGCCGCTTTTCAGTATGTCCAGGCTTGAGTCCAGGGAAGACTGGGCGCCCACACACTCATAGCAGATGTCCGCCAGGCCGCCGAAACTTTGGGCCGCCACTTCCTTCAAATTTTGTTTTTCCACATCAACATAGATGCCGCCGTTTTGTTCCACCAGTTCCTTCCGCAGCTCCCCCATGCCTGCCACAATAAGCTTTCCCGCGCCGGCGAATTTTGCAGCAAAGAAGCAGGACAGGCCGATGATCCCCGGCCCGACGATGACGGCGTTTTTGCCCCGGATGTCTCCCAGGAGCCGGGTGGAGTGGATGCCGCAGGCCAGGGGTTCCGCCAGAACCGCCCGCCGCAGGGTGAGGGTGTCGGGTATCTTAAAGAGCCGGGCCGCTTCCACGCTCACATATTCGGCAAAGGCGCCGTCCCGGCTGACCCCCACAAAGCCCAGCTTTTCGCAGATATTGTAGCGCCCGGACCGGCAGGCTTCGCAGGTGCCGCAGCTCAGGGTGCCGTTGGCGGTAACCCGGTCACCGATTTCCCAGCCCGTAACGCCTTCGCCGATTTCGCTGATGGTCCCGGTGAATTCGTGGCCCAGGATCAGGGGGGCGGTGACCCCGGTGAGGCGGTGGGGCTTTTTCACGGGGATAAAATTGGGCCCTAAGTATTCGTGGCGATCGGTGCCGCAGATTCCCGCCCAAGCGACTTTGACCGTTACATGCCCCGGAAGCGTTCCGGGCAGGGGACGATCACAGATGCGTATATCCTTATAACCATACCAAACCGCTGCTTTCATGAGTCGATTATACCGGATCGGTGCCTGAATTTAAAGCGCATTTTGCAACGAAGTTTCCCGCGCATTTTGCAACGAAGTTTCCCGCGCATTGTCAAAGGTCGGGGTTATCCCCTATATTAATGGTAATATATGCGTATAAAGAAAGATCTGAAGTGGGCCCTGGTCCTGTCTGGTGGCGGCGCCCGGGGTATTGCCCATGTGGGGGTGTTGAACGCCCTCTCTGAGATGGGTCTCCCCGCACCTTCTCTGGTGGTGGGTACCTCCATGGGGGCTATCATAGGGGGCCTCTATGCCTGCGGTATGAGCCCCCCGGAGATGATCCGTTTTATTCGCGATGAATTTGATATCACCGAATACCTGGACGGTTTTGCGTTCAAGGTTCAAGGCGCCATGGGGAAGGTGTTTCAGACCGGGCAGATTCTGGGAAGCGTGGCGACCCGGGCGGGGATCGATACGGGGCATCAGCTGTTGAAGCTGCTGGAGGATCTTACCGGGGGGAAGGCCTTTGACGAAACCCGCATACCCTTCCGGTGCAATGCGACGGATCTGGTGAGCGGCCGGGAAATAATATTCAGTACCGGTTCTGTTGCCCGGGCAATACGGGCGTCCATGTCCTTTCCGGGTTTTTTTGAGCCCCTTCTGGATGGGGATTATTGCCTGGCCGATGGGGGGCTCTGTGACAATTTGCCTGTGAGTATAGCCAGGGCTGAGGGGTTCAAGCGGGTGCTGGCGGTGGATGTGAACCTTTTTCAGGCTTCCCCCCTGTCGGATCTTAAAACTTTTTCTAAAATTGTGTATCGTTCCATTGAGGTAATGCTCAATGTGATTGACAAGAAGGGGCCCAGGGCGGCTTTGACCATTCATGCCGCGAATGGGGCGACTCCCTTTGACTTTTCCCGGAAACTGGAGCTTGTCAACCTGGGCGAGCAGGCAGTCCGGGGCAGTGAAAAAGCCATAGCAGCCTTTTTCAGCGGCGGGCCCGTAGCCTATGCGACCCGGCAGCGAAACCGGGAATGCGGCATCAGTGGCCATGCCAGTTCGGGTGTATAACTAGGAGGATGCCTTGCGCAGACTGCATAAAAGCATTGAAACCCTGACCAGTTCCTACGATTTGTACGGGCTGGTAAACCACGCCGGCAGGGATAACCTGCCCAGCCGGGATAGTATTGATCATATACTCCAGGGTCTGGACGAACTGGTCTTTCCGGGTTTCCGGGAATACGGCGCCCTGGATCACGATAACCTTCAGCTGATTACCGCCGAAAAGGTGTACCACCTGGCCCGGGAACTGGTCGGGGAGGTTGAAAAGAGCATCGCCTTTTCTTCCCGCCAGGGAGATGCCAACTGCGGTAATGACGGGTGCCATGCGGCGGCGGAACTCATCGTGGATGATTTTTTCGATGAGCTTCCCAAGATACGGGGCATCTTAGCCACGGATCTTAACGCCGCCTTTGACGGGGACCCAGCGGCAAAAAGCGCTGCAGAGGTGATACTCTCCTACCCGGGCTTTGAGGCCATCATGGTCCACCGCATAGCCCATTTCTTCTGGACCCGGGAGGTACCTCTCATTCCCCGGATTATGAGCGAGCTTACCCACGGCGCCACAGGCATCGACATACACCCGGGCGCGGAAATCGGAGAATCCTTTTTCATTGACCATGGAACCGGGGTGGTGATAGGCGAAACCTGCATGATCGGGAGAAACGTGAAGCTCTACCAGGGGGTAACCCTGGGGGCCCTTTCGGTAAAAAAGGAAGAGGCCAACCGGAAGCGGCATCCCACTATAGAAGACGACGTGACCATCTACTCCGGGGCCACCATCCTTGGGGGGGACACCATAATCGGCCGGGGCAGCACCATCGGGGGCAATGTGTGGATCACCGAGTCGGTGCCTGCGGGGGCCATGGTGTATACCACCAGCGGGGATCAGGTAGTCAGGACCGTATAGACAATAGGCGGGGCAATGATTTTATCCTGTGGTGAAGCTATTATTGACATGATTCCGGTGAAGGTTCCCGGCCGGGGGGATGGGTTTTTACCCTGCCCCGGGGGCAGCCCCTTTAACACGGCCATTGCCATCGGCCGGCTGGGTGTGCCGGTTCGGTTCCTGAGCAGACTTTCCAGGGATTTTTTCGGTGAAATTTTGATTAACCGGCTCATTCAAAGTAACGTGGGCATTGATTTGATCCCCCGAACTGAGCAGAATTCGACCCTGGCCTTTGTGAAGCTGGACCAGGGGCAGGAGCCCCGATACGTGTTCTATACCGAAGGCGCAGCGGATTGTTCTTTTTCTCTTGAGGACCTTCCCCCCGTCTTAGCTCCCGAAATCCGTTGTGTACTCTTCGGATCCATTGCCCTGACCATGGAGCCCTCGGCTTCCACCATAGAAACCTTTATCGCCCGGGTCGGCGGTAATGACGTACCTGACGATAAACGGCCGCTTGTTTCCCTGGACCCCAATGTGCGGCCCTTTATGATCCGCGACCGGGAGGCCTATGTCCGGCGTTTTGAAGCCTGGGTAGGCGCCGCCAGTATCGCGAAAATTTCCGAAGCGGATTTTGACTTTATTTACCCCGGTCTGGGCCTGGAGAAATCCCTGCAAAGGGTACTGGATATGGGACCCCGCCTGGCCCTCAGTACCCTGGGCCCCAAGGGCGCTCTGGCTTTGCTGCGCCGGAAGGATGGCAGGGTCCTCCGGGTAAGCGCCCCAGTGGTGGATATTCCCGTGGTGGACACCATAGGCGCGGGAGATACCTTTCACGGCGCCTTCCTCTCCTGGCTAGAACTCAAGGGCAAGATGTCCCATTCCGCCCTGGCCGCTCTCACGGAACAGGAACTCTACGACGCCCTGTTTTTTGCCAACAAAGCCGCCTCCCTGGTCTGTTCCCGGCAAGGCGCCGAGCCGCCTACCTTACAGGAAGTAGAAGCCCTGAAGGGGCAGTGAGGCTATACCCAATTCTCTATTTAGATAGATTCCCGCATTAAATTTCATGGTCCTTCAAGCTTCCCCAGCACCCGCTCCCGGTACGCCACGCCGATTCGTTCCAAGGTCTCCGCCGTAGTCTCCCCCGGCCGTGCCTGCTTGTGCAAATCTATCGTAAACTGATTCATGGAAAAGTGCCGGTAAAAGTATAGCTGCCCAAAAAAGGTGACAGTCACCTTTTTCAGTGCATCGGTGTAGACCTCGAAGATGCCTCTCTTTTTCATTTCCGAGTAGCCGATGATCCACACCGGCACCGGGGCCAGGGCGGCATAAAACTCTTCCAGGAGCCGGACCATGGCAAGCTGGGACCCGGCGATAGCTTCGGTCAGGCTGGGTCCGCCCAGGCGGCAGAGTTCCCGCAGTTCTACCGTGCGGGGGGTATGGATGGGGGTCTTATTCAGGATAAGCACGTTTTTGCGGAAGTCTATGCCCAGGGAGGGTTCCTCCCGAAAGAAGCGTTCGGCGATTTTGCCCGATGGGCCCACCAGGTAGCGGCGGTTTTCCCCAGCCTGTTCCCGGCGCCCCGGATTATCCCCCACCAGGATAAGCTTGATTTCGTCCTTGGGCCCCATTTCATCCATCGCCTGGTTGTAGACCACCGGAGTTTCCACAATGTAGGCAGGCCCATCCCGGGAATCCACCAGCCTTTGCTGCATTTTCCCCAATTTAGGCAGTTCCCGGCTCAACCGCTCCGTCTCTTCCCGGTAATTTTCCCTGGCGGCGGCAAATTTCTTCCACATTTTAGAAGTCATAGAACTCCTTTCCTACTTTATCCTAGCGCATCATAGTGTATAGCAATCGCTTTACGCTAACTATACCGGGATAAAGGCAGGGGCGGGCGGGCAATTCACGCCTCACCCGTCTCTGGAATTCTCTGCTGGAGGAGACCTACTGGGCTCCGTAAGCAGGTTCTACAGGTTAGGGTGAGGCGTGAATTGCCCACCCACCCCGATCACTACCCAATCCAGCTATCATAAACCAAAAGGAGAATTGCCAGAATTATAAGTAGAGAATTGCCTTTTTGGGCCGATAAATATACTATCTTATAAAAAATTATTCAGAGGTATAAAGTAGAACAATGCGGCTTCACACAGCCCTGATTTGTATGATTTTTCTTCTCATTACCGGACCGGTTTTTTCACAAACCGGGCAGAACGCAGCCCGTCCCGATGCTTTGCGGAGCTACCGGATAGGCAGGGATCTGGAAGCCCGGGACCGCATGGACGAGGCAAACCAGTACTATAACGAGGCGGCCCGGATCTGCCTGGATGAAATATCCCGGAATTCGGGGAATATGGACTCCTATACGGTCCTGACCTGGACCCTCCAGCGCCAGCGGAAGTACTCCGATGTTATTAACTGGGGCGATCGGGGGCTTAGGATCAATGGAAATGATTACCGGATCGTGGAAACCATGGGGGAAGCCTACTTTTACCTGGACCGCTATGAGGATTCCCTGCGGTCCATGCAGCGTTATGTGAATTCCGTGCCCCAGGGGGAGCGTACCTCGGTGGCCTATTTTTTCATCGGCGAAATTTTCCGACTCCAGCGGAAATTTTACCGGGCCGATATTGCCTACACCACTGCGGTCCGCCTGGACCCGGGTTCCGCCCTCTGGTGGTACCGGCTGGGTTCAGTCCGGGAATCTGTGGGGGACCTTAGCCCCGCCATTGAGGCCTATGAACGGGCTTTGCGGCTCAATCCCAACTACCGGGAGGCCAGCGAGGGGCTGGAACGGTCCCGACGGGGCAGTACCTGAGCCATTTTGCGGCAAAAAGGACCATTTCTTCGATATTTTCGCAATTCTCCCCCAAAAACAGGGTTTTCCGGTATTTCAAAAAAATAATTTTTCGTTGACAGCTCACTATACCGGGGTTATAATGGCAAGGATAAAGTCATTGTTTCTTTGCTAGGAAAGTTGTAGTCATAATTTTGAGAGGATGCCTATTACTTGAATCACATTTTATTAGGAGGGTATGCATGTCTGAATGTAGTTGTGGACACGGGGAAGAGGTAAATGTGGAGTTTCCCAAGGAACTGGTATCATTTATCAATGAGTGGAAGGTTAAACAGGGTAGTTTAATCATGATTTTGCACAAAACTCAGGAGTCCTTCGGGTTTATTCCAAGGGCTGCTGCTGAGCAAATCGCACTTATGACCGGGATTCCCCTGGCGCGGATTTATGGAGTGATAACCTTTTACCACTTCTTTAAAACGACCAAGCCCGGAAAAAACAAGGTGTCCGTATGCCTGGGCACGGCCTGCTACCTGAAAGGCGGCGGGGATCTTATTGAAGAAGCACGCAGTGTTCTTAATATAAAGCCGGATGAGGTGACTGAAGACGGCCTTTTCAGCGTAGAAGAAGTACGCTGTGTAGGTTGCTGCGGCCTCGCCCCGGTTATGACCGTTGGTGGTGAAACCTACGGTAAGTTAACTAAAAAACAGCTCCCTGAAATTTTCGAAAAATACAAGGCCAGAGGATAGGGGGAGCAATGTCAAAACTTAATACAGATGCTCTGAACAAACTGCGGGATGGCGCCAGCGGCGAGTTTCGCAATAAAAAGGGCTATACCCATTACATACTGACCTGCGGCGGTACTGCCTGTCAGTCAAACAAGGGTGTAGAAATATATGAAGGCCTGATAGCGGAAGCAAAGAAACAGGGCGTGGGCGATAAGGTCCAGGTGATCAAGACCGGCTGTTTCGGGTTCTGCGAAAGGGGTCCTATCGTAAAGGTGCTTCCTGACAACTCCTTCTATGTGGACGTTAAACCGGAAGACGCTGAGGAGATCATTTCCAGCCAGGTGAAGGGCGGCAAGGAAGTGGATCGGCTTTTTTACAAAAACCCCGACGGTTCTCCGGTACAAAAGGCTGCGGCCCACGGCGACCTCCCTCCCATCGGCTTTTATCAGAAACAGCAGCGGGTGGTGCTTCGCAATTGCGGGATCATCAACCCCGAGGTGATCGAAGAGTACATTGCAAATCAAGGGTATATAGCCCTTCAAAAGTCCCTTTTTGAATGGAAACCCGATGATATCATCAACGAATTAAAGACTTCCGGCTTACGGGGCCGGGGCGGCGCGGGCTTCCCCACCTGGATGAAGTGGGACGCAACAAAAAAAGTTGCCAACGACATAAAATATGTGGTTTGTAACGCCGATGAAGGCGATCCGGGCGCATACATGGACCGTTCAACCATAGAAGGGGACCCCCACTCGGTAATCGAAGCCATGACAATCTGCGGCAGGGCTATAGGTGCTTCCCAGGGCTTTGTCTATATCCGGGCAGAATACCCCCTGGCGGTTCACCGCCTGGAACTCGCCCTGGCCCAGGCAAAAGACTA
The DNA here is from genome assembly GCF_000214375.1 of Treponema primitia ZAS-2. NCBI lineage: Bacteria > Pseudomonadati > Spirochaetota > Spirochaetia > Treponematales > Treponemataceae > Treponema > Treponema primitia. Next base: position 569,727 of record NC_015578.1, read on the forward strand.
TGGCCTCTTGGGCAATGACATCCTGGGTTCGGGTTTTAACTTTGATATCGAAATCCGTCTGGGCGCTGGCGCATTTGTCTGCGGCGAAGAAACAGCGTTACTGCGCTCCCTGGAAGGCGGGCGTGGTATGCCCACACCGAAACCTCCCTTCCCGGCGGTTGCGGGGCTCTGGGGGAAACCCACCTGTATCAACAACGTGGAGACCCTGGCTAACATCCCGGCCATCCTGGTCCGGGGCGGCGCCTGGTTTGCCTCCATGGGTACGGAAAAGTCCAAGGGTACCAAAGTATTTGCCCTGACCGGAAAGATCAACAACTCAGGGCTTGTGGAAGTTCCCATGGGAACAACCCTGCGGGAAATCATCTTTGAAATCGGCGGGGGCATCAAGAACGGCAAAAAGTTCAAGGGCGTCCAGACCGGCGGGCCTTCAGGTGGTATATTGACTGAAAAAGTCCTTGATACCCCAATCGACTACGAAAGCCTGACCCAGATGGGATCCATGATGGGTTCCGGCGGCATGATCGTAATGGACGAGGATGACTGCGTTGTTGACGTGGCCCGTTTCTACATGGACTTCTGCGTTGACGAGTCTTGTGGAAAGTGTTCGCCCTGCCGCATCGGCACCACCCAGATCCTGAAGATCCTGGAAAAAATCACCCACGGCAACGGGGATGAGGCGGACCTCATCAAGCTGGAAACCATCGGTAAAGCGATGCAAAAAGCTTCTCTCTGCGCCTTGGGCGGCACGGCGGCTAACCCGACCTTGTCCACGATCCGCAATTTCCGGGAAGAGTACATGGAACACATCCATGATCACAAATGCCGGGCAGGCAAGTGTAAGAGCCTTTTGTCCTTTACAATACTTGAAGACAAGTGTAAAGGCTGCGGTATGTGCGCGAAGAACTGTCCTGCAGCTTGTATTACCGGGGAAAAGAAGAAGCCGTATACCATCGACCAGTCAAAGTGCGTAAAGTGCGGCGAATGCTTCAAGAACTGCAAGTTCGATGCAGTGGTTAGGGCATAGGAGGAAACAATGATCAACTGTAAAATAAATGGAAAAGCCGTTCAGGTCGAAGATGGGACTACCATCCTCAAAGCTGCGGAAAAGGTGAATATCAAAATTCCGACCCTTTGTTATAGCCCCGACCTTCCGCCCTGGGCATCCTGCGGGCTTTGTATAGTTCGTATGGAAGGGTCCCCAAAGATGGTGCGGGCCTGTACAACCCCGGTCTCCGAAGGTATGGCGGTGGTTACCCACGATGCGGAACTTATCGCTATCAGGAAGACGGTTCTTGAGCTGATACTTTCCAATCACCCCGCCGACTGTTTGCAGTGTCCGCGTAACGGAAGCTGCGAACTTCAGACCATGGCCGCAGAATTTGGCATCCGGGAGATTCCCTTTGCCAAGATACGGAACGAGCTGCTGATAGACGATTCCAACCCGGCGATCATCCTGAACCCCGAAAAGTGTATACGCTGCGGGCGTTGTGTAAAGGTCTGTCAGGAAATGCAGAATGTCTGGGCCCTGGAATTCCTGGGGCGGGGCATAAAAGGCAGTATCGCTTCCGCCGCGGGGACGCCCCTGGGTGAAAGCCCCTGTATCAAGTGCGGCCAATGTGCGGCCCACTGCCCGGTAGGCGCCATCTACGAGCGGGACGACACAGTAAAAGTGTGGCAGGCTTTGCAGGATCCGGAACTTCACACGGTGGTACAGATTGCCCCCGCAACCCGGGTTGCCCTGGCTGAAGAATTCGGCCTTGAACCGGGGACCATCGCTACCAAGAAGATGTATGCGGCCCTGCGCAGGCTCGGCTTTAATACGGTGTTTGACACCAACTTTTCTGCGGACCTCACCATCATGGAAGAGGGCACCGAGTTGGTTCACCGCCTGACCAAGGGCGGGGACATTCCGCTCATCACGAGCTGCTGTCCCGCGTGGGTCGATTACATGGAGAAATATTACACCGATATGATTCCGAACTTCTCCACCGCAAAGTCGCCCCAGCAGATGATGGGCGCCATGATAAAGGCCTATTGGGCGGAAAAAGCCGGGGTGAACCCCGATAAGGTTTGCTCGGTTTCAGTAATGCCCTGCACGGCAAAGAAGTGGGAAATTTCCCGCAATGACGACATGAAAAGCGCCGGACACGGTAACGATGTTGACATTGCCATCACCACCCGCGAACTTGCCAGGATGATCAAACAGGCGGGGATCAAGATCCTTGAGCTTCCGGACGAAGAGGCGGACAGCCCTCTGGGTCCCTACACCGGGGCGGGCACCATTTTCGGCGCCACCGGGGGTGTTATGGAAGCGGCGGTACGGAGCGCATATTTCCTGGTTACCAAGAAAGAGCTGGGGAATGTAAACTTCTTACCCGCCCGGGGTTTGGAAGGGGTCAAAGAAGCTGAAGTTGACCTGGACGGAACAAAGATCAAGATCGCCGTGGCCCATCAGATGGGAAATATTGCGGCGGTCCTGGACAAGATCCGTGCGGCAAAAGCGGCAGGTCAGCCCAGCCCCTGGCAGTTCGTCGAAGTGATGGCTTGCAGAGGCGGTTGTGTAGGCGGCGGCGGCCAGCCCTATGGCTGTGTAGATGAAGTCCGCGCAAAACGTGCGGCGGGGCTTTATCAGGACGATGAACAGTCCCAGCTGCGCTGCTCACACCAGAACCCCAATATCACAAAGGTGTACAAGGAATTCCTGGGTGAGCCTAACGGTCACAAGGCTCACGAACTCCTGCATACCACGTATCAGGCCAGGGATCTGTATTTAAAGTAAGATTTGAAAGGGTCCTGAGACCCGGTTTTTAAACAAAAAGCGCCCCGATTCCGGGGCGCTTTTTTTAAAGAGCTGGTTTGACACCGTCGAATTTCAGTCTGTCCCGCGCAAGCCCATTAGCCGCAGTCGTGGCAGCCTTCGCAGTCCCCGTCATCGCAGTCACAGTCCTCTTCATCGTGGCTGTGGGAGTGGACATGGCCGTGGGCCAGTTCTTCTTCGCTGGCTTCCCGTATATCCACCACAGCGACATCGAAGTTGAGGTCCAGGCCGGCCATGGGGTGGTTGCCGTCGATGGTGACCGTGTTGCCCTCAACTTTGGTTACCGTGACCATCTGGAGCTCACCGTCCGGGGTTTCTGCATGGAACTGCATGCCTGGTTTGACCGAGTCGGCGCCGCTGAAACGGTCCAGGGAGACCGTGGTGATGAGACGGTCGTCCCGTTTGCCATAAGCGTCGGCGGCGGGGACGTTTACTTTGAAACTGTCACCCTGGTTTTTGCCGTCCAGGGCTTTTTCCAGGCCGGGGATGATATTTTGATGTCCATGAAGGTAGGAAAAAGGCTCGCTGCCTGAGGAATCAAGTATCTGATTCTGGGAATTGGTGAGGGTGTAGTTTATACTAATCACCCGATCTTTGGTTATATTCATAATTTTTTATACCATGAGACAGGGTTCAGGGTAAAGTATTTGTAAAATATTTTTTTAAAACATTGATAAGTAAGGATTCCGGTGATACATTAGTAAGTGATAATCTGATATTGGAGGTTTGTATGAAAAAAACATTATTTCTCAGCTTGGTTCTGAGTTTTGTCTTGGCGGGCCTTGCTTTTGGAGCGGATACTTTCACGGTGAAAAGCTTAACCGGAAAGGTGGATCAACAGGGACCTTCGGGCCAATGGGTTGCCGTTTCTGTGGGGGATACCCTCAGTTCGGCTACGGTAGTGAAAATCGGGCTTAATGCTGTTCTGGTTGTCGGGAATGGAGGCCAGGAGACGACCATCCGGGCGGCCCGTCAGGGTACCCTGGAAAGTCTGCTTAGCGCAGGAGCCGGGGCTGGCAGGATTTCCGTGGGGGGAAATGTGACCAATTCCAATGTGGCCGCAGGCTCCCAGGGAGCTTCCAATATCCCCACTTCCGCCTCCAGGGCAAGTGAAGTCAACGGCCTGGATTGGGCGGAATAAGTTCTTTAAAGCTCATTTCTGAGTCAGATTGATCACTCCGTCCCAGTCTGGGGGCGGAGGATTATTCAGGTGCTGCCCGCTCCAGGCAAGATACAAATTCGCTACCATATCTTCCGGCCTTTGGCTTGCCAGGGTCCGGAACATTTTTTCAGCCTCATAAAAGTGCAGGGTTTCGTATAATTTCATTGCCTGTTCCCAGCGTTGCACCCATTCCAGCAGTTCTTCCGGAGATCCCGACCGTTCTTCCAGGAGTTCATATATCCGTATAGGGGTATTGACCCCTACTACTCGGACCCGATCCAGCCGCCGGAATACAAATTCGTCGTCCATTTCCTGCCGGGTATATTCGGTGACCAGGATACCCCCGGTATTGTACTGTTTGTTCACCCCTTCCATCCGGGCAGCCAGGTTTACCGCATGGCCCATGATGGTATAGTTCATCTTATTGGGAGTTCCCATGTTCCCTACGATCATGTCCCCGGTATTTATCCCTATACGGGTGAATAGGGGCGGGAGCTTGAGGACCCCCTCTTTTATCATCTGGGTAAAGGAGGGAATGGGGGTAGCTTCTTCATCCAAAAACCGTGCGTTTAACCGGGCTTCGGCTTTTTTTATATTGATTGCGGTTCGGCAGGCCAGGGCCGCATGGTCTTTCAAATCAAGGGGCGCCCCAAAGAAGGCAATAATGGCGTCCCCTTCGTATTTATCCACGGTTCCCCGGTTTTCCAGGATGATATCGCTCATTTCGGTGAGGTAAATATTGAGGAGGTTAACCAGATCTTTTGGGAGCAGGTATTCCGAAATAGAGGAAAAGCTCCGGATATCCGTGAAGAGGGCGGTCATTTTCCGTTCTTCCCCCCCAAGGTTGAGTTTGGAGGGATCCGAGATGATCTGCTCCACCACCTGGGGGGCGAGGTACCGGGAAAAAGCGGCGCGGAGGAAGGATTTTTCCCGGGAGGTGGAAAAGAAGTTTATTGCAGAAAGGCTCAGGAAGCTGAAGGTGACCGAGGCAAAGGGTACTGCCACCCCAATATAGCGTTTGGTGATAATAAAAAAGATGATCAGGGGACAAGCGCTTATGGCTATGGCGATTATGCCAGCGCCAATGGACTTCCCCACATCGTTCAGCCGGCGGATTAACAAGCCCAGGCCCAGGGACAGAGCTAAGGCGATGATGAAGGAGAGGAATGTCGGGGCGTTATCCAGAAATTCGCCGGAAAGTATCATGTTAGCCAGGGTGGCGTAGACCCCCACATTGGGGAACCGTTCCTGGAACGTGGTGAGCCCCACATCGGTCATGGAGGTGGCGTTTACCCCGATCACCGAAAGGGTACCCGAGACCCGGCGGCCCACATCTTTCCGTATGTCCAGGAGGGTGTTGAATTGTTCCCGGCTGGCGGCAAAAAGCTGTTTGACAAAATCTTCCAGGACCTCATTCCCGGCCACATCGGCCAGGATATTTTCTTCATAGAAGCCGGTCAAAAAATTTCCAGCCCGATCCAGGTATTCCTGCCGGGCTGCCCGGTAGGCTTCAAAGTTGATCCCATGGCCGCTCTGATCTTTCCCGGTATTTCCGGCATCGGCTTCAGCCGGGGAAATCTCCGTGGAGAGGAGTTTTTGAAGCTCATTGGCGGCATTATAAGCTTTCAGAGGACTGGCTGTTTCATCAAGATAATAAAAAAAGCCCGAGGATTCCATCACAGACAGGTTCCGAATGAAGTCTTTCTCAAGGGTATTGTACCTGATGAGGTTCCAGGCGGACATGGTATTGTAGTCATTAAAGGGCTTTTTGGGCCATTTGATTAAAACCGAGCCGTCCCGGGTACGGGGTATGGTAATATCCCTGATCGTTCCCCTGATATTCGCGTCCTTCAGGAGTATTGAGCTATTGGTCACCACAATTTTCGGGTTGCCGATCATTTCACGAAGGGCGGCCAGGGCGAGGTGTGGGTAATAGACGCCGGCGTGCTTCATCACCAGGTGAACCCGCCGGTAGTACCCATCCCCATCCGGCGCGGCGTTGACAAAGCCGGCGCCTTCTGCCCGGGACAGGAGTGGGAAAATGGAGGGGAGTACCCCGGGCTGGTTGCCTGTGAGGGTGTCTTTTTCGGCGCTGATGTTTTTCAGGGCGATGTGTTCCTGGAGATAGGGGATATTCATCCCGCTCAGGTCCAGTTTCTGATCCAGGCCCTGGATGTCCCCCCGGGTAATCATAGTCAGGGTCAGGAAAGATTTCCCGAAAAACCGCAGGCATTGGGCAAAGTATTCATCCTCATCCCGGCTTACATAGGAAAGGGATTCCCGGACATTTTCCCGGATCGAGCGGTAATAGTCAAAAAGCTGTTCTTTATATTCTCTCGCCTGGGAAGGGCGCAGCTCCCCGGATGAAAAGCCATCCAGCACCTGGCCGGCGGCTTCGTTAATATGGAAAAATTCGTTGTCCAACATGGCGGGCAAGGTATTCTGCACATAATCCGGGTCCACCCGCCGGGGGCTCCGGTCCAGGTAGTTTAGGTCGAAGGCCACCGTATCGGCGCCCATTTCCCGGAGGAACACGATGGCGTCCGCCAGGATATCCCGGGGCCAGGGGAATACCCCGGTATTGGCGATGGCATCGTCATCCACGGTTATGATAAGTACCGAGCTGTCTTCGGTGAGGCTGGGGATGGTTCTGAGCAAAAGGTCATAGATCTTGTTATCCAGGGAGGTGAAGAAAAGCAGTGAACAGGCAAGGGTTACCAGTATGGGGACCCCAAAGGACAGGTACTTTTTCACTTTGCCAGTATAGCGGTTTTCAAGGAGTTTAACAATCCGGGGGCTTAGGGTTAGTCCAAATTAGGAATAACCACAAGAACCGGCTTGCGCAATTTATAATAGTTTGAAAATAGGCGGCTTTTTTTTCATTGTCACCCCCGTTATCCTGGCACACCGGCATTAGTAGGTTCTGGAGAAAAGTCTTAACAAAGGGCCAAAAGTCTGGCTAAAAGTTAGGGTTTTTCAGATTGATAGCCGGTATGCTGTTGGGCAATGGAGATACACATGATACGCATACTGATTGTTGAGGACATGACCATGCTCCGGGAAGCATTGACCACAATACTTTCCGATGAGAAGGATATGCAGGTCGTCGGCGCCCTGGAACATGCCGGAGATGCCCTGGAGTTCTGCCGTGAGAACCGGCCTGACCTTATCCTTATGGATGTGCTTACCGACGACAACCTGGTAAACGGCGGTTCCCACCGGAGCCTGGAGCAGGAAGAAAGCAGCCGAACCCAAATTAACGGTATAAGCGCCACCCAGGAAATCCTAGCTGAATTCCCGGACACCAAGATCGTCATCATAACCGCCTTCCCGGAGATTACCTTTATCGAGGCCGCAAAAAAAGCCGGGGCCCATAGCTTTGTCTATAAAAACGTAAAGAACGATTTACTCTTACAGATAATCCGGGGAACCATGGCAGGATACGGCACCTTTCCCACCCATATCCCCACCCTGGCGACCCTGAGCCCGAAATTTACCGACCGGGAGATGCGGATCCTGCGCCTCCTTGCCCAAGCCCGGGATCGCCGTTTTATTGAGCAGGAACTCAACATTTCCGAAGGCACCCTCAAGGCGGTTATCACCGGCATCCTCAATAAAACCGGCTACGATAGCATCATGCAGTACGTGGTATACGCCGTGGCTAACGGGCTCATTAGTCCCCATGGATAAAACACGTGCGAATAAAACCTAGACAAAAGTCTATATTTTACCCCCAAAGTCTAGCCAAAAGAAACCGGTATTTCCGGTTAAACGCGCTATGTTTATCTATAAAGCTATTTCTCCTCTGTGGAGAACTATAAAAAGGGGGTATGACATGACCAATCCGTCGGATACAGCGCATGAACACGTTGCTTTTATAGTGACTAAAATAACTAACACTACCCCCCCCATTACCGATAGGTTTACTAGGATATAGAAACCGGCCCATTTTCGGACAGCCCTTTCCTCCCCCTAAGTTCCCGGTAACCCAAACAGTTCTTTTCTCACCCCTGGCAAAAAGCCCGTACCCTCACGCATGGAGGCACGGGCTTTCTTTTTTCCCCAGAGGCTCAACACCGGCACCAAAAAGGAGATTCCGAATCCGTTGGGTTCGTTCAATTTGTATACTGCGGGTATTCACCCGCAAAAAAGCGAGGATTTTTGTATGAAAAAGACATTACTGGTAAGTATTCGTCTTGTGGCGTTGTTCGCGCTGCTCGGGGCATTCGCCCTGGCAGGGTGCGAGAACGGAGATGGCGGCACCAAAGTGCCATTCCTGGTATCCATTACCATAGAGGGAGCGCCGGAAACCTATGCTGCGGGCGCCGACCTGAATGTAGGCGGGCTGACTGTAACCCTGACCTATTCCAATGGAGTAGCCAGCTCCGTAACCCTTCCTGAGGGAACCGTTGGTGTCCTTGATGAGGCAGGGGACCTCACCTATACCGTAGGGGGTATCACCATAATTATTTCCGGGTACAACCCCGACGAAACCGGGGACCAGACCATCACCGTGACGGTGGGCAGTAAGACAGAGGAATACACCATCACCCTAAGCAGCACAACCACCGACAAGGCCGCCTTCAATACCGCCATTGCTGCGGCGAACACTGCCAAGGCTGGTGTGGTGGTTGATACCGATGCCGCCAATGTGGCCATCGGGACTGAGTGGGTAACCCAGGAGGTTTTGGCCGCCTTTAATACCGCCATTGCCACTGCCGAAGGGGTAGCCACCGACAGCGAAGCAAGCGCAGACCAGATTACCAGCGCGGTAACAGCCCTGAATGCTGCCATTGCCGCCTTTAACGGGGCGAAGCAGGACGGAACCGGGACCGATATCGTAAACGCCAACAAGGCTGAACTGAATACCGCCATTGCTGGGGCAAACACCGCCAAAACCGGTGTGGTGGTTGATAGCGCCGCCGCCAATGTGGCCACCGGGACCAAGTGGGTGACCCAAGGGGCACTGAGTACATTTAATGCCGCAATAAGTGCCGCCGAAGGGGTATCCTCCAAAAACGGGGCAACCCAGGCGGAAGTAGACAGCGCCGTTACTACCCTGAACAGCGCCAAAGACACCTTTAATGCCGCGAAGCAGGACGGGACCAAGGCCAACGAAGTATCCGTAGATAAGCCCGCCCTCACCACGGCTATTACCACGGCGAATAGCGCCAAGTCCGGTGTGGTGGTTGATACCGCCGCGGCGAATGTGGCCACCGGGACCAAGTGGGTGACCCAAGGGGCCTGGGATGCCCTTGCCACGGCGATTACCAATGCCGAAACCGTGTCCGCCAACAACGGGGCGACCCAGGCTCAAGTGAGCAGCGCCGTTACTGCCCTGAGCACTGCGGTCACCACCTTTAACAATGCGAAGAAGGACGGAGCCAAGACCGGCGGGGTAACAATAAATAAAACCGCCCTCAATACCGCCATTACCACGGCGAATAGCGCCAAGTCCGGCGTGGTGGTTGATACCGCCGCAGCGAATGTCGCAACCGGGACCAAGTGGGTGACCCAAGGGGCACTGGACACCTTTACCACCGCTATTGCTACTGCCGATGGGGTAGCCGCAAATAATTCGGCAACCCAGGCGGTAGTAGACAACGCAGTCACGACCCTGAATGCCGCCAAAGACACCTTTAACGATGCGAAGAAGGACGGAGCCAAGGCCGATGTCTCCATCGCAATCTATACCTTTACCTTCAATACCGGTGAAGGCGGGTCCGCGATTGCCGCCCAGACGGTAAGCGCAGGCGGGACCGTAACGCGCCCGGCAAACCCAACCAAAGACGGCGTTAACTTTGACGACTGGTACACCACAGAAGGATTAACCGTCAAGTACGACTTTACCGCCGCCGTGAACAGCAATACCACCGTGTACGCCAAATGGATCACCGCAGCGGATGCCGAAGCGGATGCCGCTAAGAAAGAGCTGGCGGAGGCCAAAGCCACCCTGGCCGGGAAGATTACCGAAGCCCTAGCGTTGAACTCTTCTATCAATATCCCGGAAAACACCGCCTATCAAACGGCGATTACTAGCGCACAGTGGGTCCACACCAACGGATCAACCAAGGAGCAGGTGACTGAGGCGATAGCTGCCCTCCAAACAGCAACAGGTACCTTCACTACCGCTAAGGACGCCGCCGACTTGGTAACCGCCTTAGTGCAGCTACAGACCGCCATTACCGCGGCGACCACGGCAAAGAATGCCGCCGTTATTACCACCGACTTTGCGGAAGGCACAAAGTATGCCGCTGGGGGCATTTTTCAAGGCGGATCCGCCGCCGCCATCCCGGTAGGCTTAAAAGTTCTGGCCGGAACCGACCCACGCACAGCCTATGAAACTGCCATCAGTACTGCCCAGAGCGCCTATGACAACCCCACGACAGCAGCTGCAGCTAACAGCGCAAAAGGCACCCTTGACGGGGCGAGCGGAACCTTTATCAGCGCCCTTGCCGCGGCGAAGACAGACGCAACTTCCGGCACGAAGGGCCTTCTCGCCCGCGTAACCGCCGCCACGACCGGAACCACCATCTACCTGTACGGCAATGAAGGCGTTGCCGGTGAAGCTGCCACTGGCAGTATCTCCAACAAAGCAATCATCCTGGAAGGCGTAGGCGAAGAACGAACGATTACACTTGAGAGTAACGGCAGGATGTTCCAGATTGGCACAAGCGGCAGTCTTACGCTTAACGACAACGTTACCCTTAAGGGCAAAGCTAGCAATACCAAGGAACTTGTGTATTTGGGTAGCACTGCTGAATTTATCATGAATACCGGATCGAAATTAACCGGCAACGTCAACAGCAGCACCTACGGTGGCGGTGTTGTTAATACTGGTGTGTTTAAGTTATCAGGCGGTGAAATCAGCGGTAACAAAGCCACCTACGGCGGCAGCGTGTATGTTTCTAGTAGCGGCACGTTTAACCAGTCCGGCGGCACGATCAGCGACAACACCGCTACCACCAACAACGGCGGCGGCGTGTATGTTAACGGAGGCACGTTTAACCAGTCCGGCGGCGCCATCAGCGGCAACGAAGCTACCTCCTACGGCGGCGGCATGTATGTTACCGGCAAGTTTAATCTGTCCGCCAGTGGCGTAATCAGCGGCAACAAAGCCGGTACCAGCGGCGGCGGCGTGTATTTTACCGGAAACAGCTCCGAGTTTAACCAGACGGGCGGCACAATCGGTGGCGATACAGAAGCCAAGGGCAACAAAGCCACCACCAATGGCGGCGGCGTGTATCTTGCCGCCGGCACGTTTAAATTGTCAGGCAGTAGCGCTATCAGCAACAACACCGGCACCAACGGCGGCGGCGTGTATGTTAGCGGAGCCAACTCCAAGTTTACCCAATCAGGCGGTACCATCAGCAGCAACAAAGCCACCAACGACGGCGGCGGCGTGTATGCTGCTGAGAACGACACGTTTGACCAGTCCGGCGGCACAATCGGCGGCGATACAGCAGCCAAGGGCAACAAAGCCACCAACGACGGCGGCGGCGTGTATATTTATAAAGGCAAGTTTAACCAGTCCGGCGGCCTAATCAGCGGCAACAAAGCCACCAACGGCGGCGGCGTGTATATGTATCATACCGGATCAAGCCCATACCCCACGTTTAATCTGTCCGGCAATGGCGAAATCAGCGGTAACACCGCTACCGACGGCGGCGGCGTGTATGTTTTAGGCGGATCCTTAGCCACGTTTAACCAGACGGGCGGCGCCATCAAGAACAACGCCGCCACCAACGGCGGTGGCGGCGTGTATCTTTCCGGACAAACCCCGTTTAACCTATCCAGTAGTGGCGTAATCAGCGGCAACACCGCCAGCGGCGGCGGCGGCGTGTATGTTTTCAACGGTATATTTACCCAATCAGGCGGTACCATCAGCAGCAACATCGCCAGCACCATCGGCGGCGGCGTATATGTTAATCAAAGCAGTGGCAATGCCAGGTTCTTCATGTCGGAGGGAACCATTACCGCCAACAACAGCGCCCCCAGCGGATACGGAAATGCCTTGTATAAGAATGCTACCGGCTGGGCGTATTTCGGCGCATCTACCGGCAGCCCCAAAGAGGATGATTATATCATCGCAGGTGGAGGTGCAGGCGGTTTGGACGGCCTGATAACCGGACACCCCGCCACAGCGGACTAAGCAGTAACGGAAAAAAGGTGACTGTCACCAGTAAAACGTAAAACGGTGACAGTCACCTTTTTAGCCTGGAAAAACGGAAAAATGGTGACAGTCACCTTTTTAACCTATCGCAGTAAATACTATTTCTGTGCAAAAGAAAGCAATAAAAAGCCCGGTAACCCCGGGCTTTTTTTGCAATCATCGGTACCAATACAAAAAAATATTTTTCACTATTAAAGCAAAATCCAAAGTACCGTTTACACAGCGGGTATGGGGAAATAGATGAAATTCGCATAAACTTCGTTAGGCGAAATTTTTGGGCTAAGATTTTTACCAAAAATATACAAAATATTGACAAAATAATAAGAATATACTATATTTGTTAGTAAGGAAAGTAAGGAGGTAGGATATGGAAATAGCGAAGGTTACCTCAAAAGGGCAAATAACTATACCTCAAGATATTAGGCGGAAAATGGACCTAAAAGCGGGGGATAAAATTATATTTTTTGAAGAAAATGGTAAATTTTATTTTCAAAATACAGCTTCTGTAGCATTAAAAACTTTTCAAAAAGCTATGACGGGTGAAGCAAAAAAAGCAGGTTTTAATGACCTTGATGATGTTGTACAATATATAAAAAAAATGCGAAAAAGTCATGTAAAATAATATATGCGCATAATGGCTGATGCAAATATTCTCATTTCTGCAATTCTATTCCCATCATCAGTTGTAGCTAAAGTATTTGATTGCATAATTGGAAACTATATACTGGTTTTGTGTAATTATACAATCAAAGAAGTCGATAATGTATTTTTAGATAAATTTCCTCATAAGATTAATGAAAAAAATACCTTCATGGGTGAATTAATCTATGAGAAATTTGATCTTAAAATGGACAATAATAAAAAATATCCACAAATAAGAGATGTAGCTGATTTACCTGTACTTGCAAATGCTATTGAATCAAATGTTGATATATTAATAACCGGTGATAAAGATTTTGACGAAATTCAAATTAATAAGCCAATAATAATTAAACCGAGACAATTTTTAGATAAATATAAAATAGGATAAAGTGGTATTATCAGATCAAGTAAAAAGCCTTGATTGGAAAAAGCGAAATATTAAATTCATTACAAAATCGACGGAAGATGAAATTTCAGAAATAATAGACGAAATAAATGTATTACTAAATTAAGCGCCGGAGAATCGTTAGGGCAGGATAATTTCCTCTTCCCCGGGAAGCTCTTCCTCCTCCGGTTTTCTGGGTTCCGGCGTCGAATGGAATTCTTCAAAATAGGGCTCCATGCCGTTGATCATCCGGGGTATGGAAAGGAGGAACATGTCCGGCTTCAGGGGCAGGGTAAAGTTTGTTTCAAAGGGCGGTTTACCATCGCTGAATTCTACCCTGATCCGGTGCAGGCCCCCGCCCACATCGAAAATGTCCCGGTCACCCCGGAAAAATTCCAGGGTCTTGCTGCCGTCTACTGAAACTTTGATTAAGTCCGGGGCCCGGATATTGTCCGCTTCTATATTACGGTTATCCACCAGGATCGAATGGCCGCGGTTCAGAATGAAGAGAAGCACTCCCAGGCCGATCCAGGCAATCACCAGGGCTGAACGGATAATCAGGCGCCGCCTTTTGATATTGTTTTCCATACCCTATTCCTTCACCGCTTCTGTCCCGCCCCGCAGGCTGGAACGGGCTGCTTCCGCATTGGCCCGTTTGCGCCAGGCATGGATGACCAGCGCCAGGGCAATGATCGCGTAACTAAAGGCGTCCCTGAAATATTCACCGATCTGGGCGTCCCCGAAGAGGTTGGTCCCTGCACGGGGCACCACAATATACATGAGGTGGAGCAGCATGGTTCCGATAAACACATTTGGTATGCTTGCCTTGGACACCGATGCGCCCCCCACGAGGATCGCTGCGGCGGCGAAAAACCCGGTCTGTTGATGGGCGTTGTAGGTGGCAATGTTCCCCATGTTCTGTAAAAAGATGATCTGTCCCAGGCTTGCGAGGATCGTGGAAATGACAATCGCCAGGATCCGGGTGCGGTCCACGGGTATCCCCGCCGCATGGGCAACCGCCTGATTTTGCCCTACCGCCCGCATATCGTGGCCCAGCTTTGTTTTCCTGAACCAGATAATAAAGAGGCAGAGAAGGCCGATCACGATGTAATTGGCCACAGGAACTGAAATGGCCCCGATTTTAAGGGGAATGAATTTGTCCAGGGACTGGCGTACCGCATCAAGGTTCAGGGTGTTGCGTATTCCATAGCCCCGGGAAAGGATGATCGTCGGCGAATGTATGGGTATAAGGGCGGTCCACCTGTCCAGGACCTTTGCGGTCCAGATGGAAGGCTGCCCCATAAGATAGAGGACGATGAACTGATAGAAGCCGTCCATAAAGAAACCCAGCACATAGCCGGTAACCATTTCCCGGCCCCTGGCGCGGTTGAGTATCTGCCCGGCGATCCAGCCGAGGATTGCCGCAATGGGGATGGCGATTAGGCTTGCAAAGAGCAGCCCTGTAACCCCCACAATGTTCCAGTCCACCACGAAGATGAGGCCGATCTGTCCCGCCATGGCGCCCAGGACCATGCCGAAGTTTATCCCCATTCCCGCCATGATGGGGAGGAGTAGGCTGAATACCAGGAAGCAGTTCCGCCCTATACGGGTCAGTATTTCCTGCACAATCGATGTGAGGGGGAGCCCTGAAATGGGAATTGCCCCCAGGGTGATGATCACAAAGATTAGAACTACTGCGTTATCAGCCAGAAAGCTCTGTAACTTAAAATTCTGCTTCATTTGGTCACCTTCGTTTTCCGGGTCAGGGCATAGATGATCATCCCGTTGGAGATGAGAATCCGGATAACCTCGGACATATCGGTTTGCAGTACATTGTTGATTACCGAGGGGGTCATGGTGAGGATGCTCTGAAAGAGGAAGGTCCCCACCACCACATTGAGGATGCTGGCCTTGTTTACCGATGCGCCCCCCAGAAGTATGGCCGCCACAGCGGGGAAGGCCATGTAAAGGGGCGCCTGGTAGAGCTGTATAAAACCGAAGCCCTGCTGGTAGGTGAGTATGCCGATGGCGCCGTATATTGACGAAATCACTACCCCGATAATCCGGCAATGGTTTACCGAAACGCCCCCTGCCCTGGCAAAGTCCGGATTTGATCCCACTGCGGTGAGGGCGGTTCCGGTACGGCTCCGCATAAAAAGCCACATGATAAAGGCCATAAGGATAAAGAAGAGGATCGCCCCGGTGGGGAATTCAAAATAGGGCCCTATTTTTATTACAAGAAAATTGTTGAGCACCCGTGACCAGTACCCGTCCAGGGTGATGGTGGTCCGCAGCCCCTTCCCGGTATAGCCCCAGACCATGGTGGGGTTGGTGTAGGGGAGGATGAGCCACATGATCGCCATAAAAGTAACAATAGAAAAGCCCACATACATGGCGATGGTCATTTCTTCGCCTTTAACCTTGTTGAGGAGGAGCCCGTAGAGCCAGCCTAAGATGAGCGCAAAGGGCATGCTGAAAAGGATCGCCATAAGGAAACCCAGGGCGCCGGTAAATTCGCACTGCATGGCAAGGGTGGAACCCAAAAGGCCCGCCACTATCCCTACCGGGAGGCCGAAGTTGAGCCCCGCCCCGGACTGCATCATGGGGACCATGGCCAGTACCATTACCCCGTTCTGGCCGAAGCGGACCAGCACATCTTTTATAGAGCTGTCCGCATTGACACCTACAAAGGGGGCGGCAATGAAAAGGGCTACCACAAAGAAAAAGATGATAAGCCGGGGCCATCCGAAGTCGGTAATAAATTCCCGTACCTTGCCGCTGAAATCGTTTTGGCTGTTTTTTTCGCTGATGTCGCTCATACTTTTTCCCCCGCCCTTCCGGCCATAAGAAGCCCAAATTCGGTAATCGGGGCATCCGGTTCCAGGATGCCGGCGATCCGGCCTTCATCCACAATGGCGATGCGGTCGCAGATGGAGCGGAGTTCCTCCAGTTCGCTGGAAATCATTATGATGGTGGTTCCCCTGTTCCGGTTATAATCGGAAAGGGTGTCCAGGACTATTTTTTTTGCCCCTACGTCGATACCCCTGGTGGGCTCGGATACAAAAAGCAGTTTTGGGTTCAGGGCAAAGGCCTTGGACAAACAGACCTTCTGCTGGTTTCCTCCGGAAAGTTCCTTGGCAGGCTGCTTGCTGGAGGTACATTTGATTTCCAATTTGCTGATATAGTCCTCAGCCAAAAGCCGCATGGCCTTTTCATTCCGTAGGTGGAAGAGGCCGCCGAAAAAGGATTTCAGGTACTGCCCCTTGATCTGCATGGCCCCAAAGGCAATGTTCCAGTCCAGGCTTTCATCCAAAAGCAGCCCCACCCCCCGGCGGTCTTCGGAGACAAAGGCGGCGCCAGCGTCCAGGACCTGACGGGGGCTGCCCAGGGGCAGTTCGGCGCCGTCCATCCAGGAGCGGCCTCCGGCGGCATAGAGGCCCATGATGCCGTTGGGGATCCCCAGTTTGCCCTGACCGGCTAGTCCGCCTATGCCGAAAATTTCCCCTTTTTTGACTGAAAAGGAAACGTCCCTGACGGTTTCCCCGGGCATGTCCACCCAGAGCTGTTCCACCCGGAAGGCTTCCCCTTCCAGCCGCCGTTTTTCATGGTTGCCGCCCCGGACCGACACTTCCCGCCCCACCATCCAAGTGGTGATTTCCGGTACGGTAACGTTTTTATTTTCAGTGTTCCGGACCACATTCCCGTCCCGGAGAACCACAATGCGGTCGCATAATTCCGTTACCTCCCGGAGGCGGTGTGAAATGAAGATGATGGCGATCCCCTCTCCGGCCAGCCGTTTCAGGGCCCCCAGGAGTATCTCCGCCTCCCCTTCGGTAAGGACCGCGGTAGGCTCGTCCAGTACCAGGAGCCGGACCTGATCCCGGTCGATTTCCCGGGCTATCTCGGTAAACTGTTTATGGGCTACGGGCATTTCGGAGACCACCGTTTCCGGGGAGATGGTAACCCCCAGCTTGGCTATGGTCCTGGTGGCCCGCTCCTGCATTACTTCCCGTTTCAGTGTGGCAAGCCGCTCCCCGAAAACTTCTACCGCTGGGTTTTGTTTCAGCGGTTCCCGGTTGAGCATGATGTTTTCACAGGCGGTAAAACCGGGTATCAGAGAAAATTCCTGGTGGACCATGCCGATCCCCGCATCCAGGGCGTCGAAGGGGCTTTTGAATGATATGGGTTTTCCGTCTATATGAATCTGGCCGCTGTATCCCCCGGTTTCGATGATATCGGACATACCAAAGAGGATGTGCATGAGGGTCGTTTTGCCTGCGCCGTTCTCCCCCACCAGGCCGAGAATCTCACCCCTTTCCAGGGAAAAATTAATCCCCGAAAGGACCGTGGTCCCGTAAAAGCTTTTTGCAATATTTTCCAGTCTTAACAAGGGAACATCATTGGCCATCGCATTTCCTTGAACAAAGCTAAGGGAGTGGGCAAGCCCACCCCCTCTTAAAACGTCTCAATGAAAATTAATTAGGTCTCTGGAACGTGATGTTGTAATATTTCTCAGGAACCACTACTTCGGTGGCCTTCATGTAACCTTTGCCGAACATGTAGGTATCCATGTAAACCAGTATCTGGTTGCGGGCCCGCACACCGGTGGCGGCGTCCTGATAGTAGTTGCCCTTCCATTCCGCACCGGGTGTAGCTTCTCCCAGAGCGGCGAAAAGGTCGTCCCGGCTGTCAACTTTGGCTTTTCCATCCAGGATACGTTTGGCAAATTCGCCGAGCCCCACGCTGACGGAGAAACCGTAGGAATAGGCCCAGGTACCGAAACGTCCGGAGCCGCCCTTATCGACCACCGCCTGTTCAACTTTTTTGAGGATCGCGGGGAAGTCCCCTTTTTCGGCAGAGAGGTCAATTCCCAGAGCACCCGGATAGCCCATGATGGGGGCGGGGAGGGACGCTTCGGGGAAAAAGCCGCCGTACTGCATAAGCTGGCGGATAAGGGGTTCCGTATGGGCATCATTGGTACAGAAGAACGCCGAGTTTTTGCCGTACTGGGCTACCCACTGGGGGGTCTGTTCCAGGATGTACTGCTGTGCGCCAGCGATTCCCACATCAGAGGTGGGGTCCGGGGCGGTAACAAATACAAACTTGATCCCCAAATCCTTACAGGCTTCTTCAAAAATCTGCCGGCGGAGTCCCAGGGTCTGGGAGGACATGTGCCGGGGGAAGCTGATGTGTACAAAGGTATCGCAGCCGAGTTCTTTGGCAATCCAGGGAATGGTATAGCCCCTGGAAATAAAGTCCGCATTAATGGCGAGATCCGCGACCCGTTGAATGATAAGGGGGTCTTCCTGGGGCTGACCGGTGAAAAGCAGGATGTCCGGGCGTTTCTCCTTGATCCGGCGGAAAGCTTCCGCAGTACCGGATACGCCCTGGTTCATGATAATAGCCTTCATCAGGGGATCATCCGCCAGGGTCACCATCTGGGTAATCAGGGTTTCCTGCTGGGCCATGAAGTTATCCGGGTAGGTAACATGCTGGATAATACCGCCATTGGCTACTGACCCGTAACGGCGGATCAGTTCCTCGGCGCCCCGCAAATCGTCATCGGACTGGGAAACCGTCCCTGTCATAATGCCGATGTGATAGGCAGGGGCCGCCTGGCCCGAATCGGGCTGTTTTGCGCCGTTTGCAAAGACCATTGCGCTGCCCAGTATCAGTGTCAGGGCAATTAAACTCAGTTTTTTCATACTTTCCTCCAATAAAAATTAACTATACCGGATTTTAAGGCTCTTGTATACAATTTGACAAAAAAAAACAGGCGCCCGCAAAATGGAGGCGCCTGTATAGTCTTCAGCCCGGCGTTTAATTGCCTTGGAACTTTATGTTGTAGTATTTTTCAGGTACTGTCTGTTCTGTGGTGGGAAGGTATCCCTTGCCCATAATATAGGTGTCCATATAGATGAGAATCTGGTTCCGCGCCCGGATCCCGGTATTGGCGTCCACATAGAAACCGCCGTTCCACTTGGCGCCGGGGGTAAATTCTCCCAGTGCGGCGTAGAGATCCGCGGTGCTGTCAACTGAAGCTTTCCCGTCCAGGATACGCTTGGCGAATTCGCCGAGTCCCGCAGAGGCGGTGAACCCGTAAGAGAAGGCCCAGGTGCCGAAACGGCCCGCGCCGCCCTTGTCCACCACGGTCTGTTCCACCTTCTTGAGGATAGCCGGGAAGTTACCCGCCTCGGTGGAGAGGTCGATCCCCAGGGCACCGGGATAGCCCATCAGGGGGCTGGGAAGATCCGCTTCCACAAACATGCCGCCGTAAACCAGGAGCTGCTTGAGCAGCGGTTCCGTATGGGCGTCGTTGGTACAGAAGAAGACCGCGTTTTTACCGTACTGGGCAATCCACTGGGGGGTCTGTTCCAGGATGTACTGCTGCGCGCCGGCCACACCCACATCGGAGGTCGGGTCCGGGGCGGTTACAAACACAAATTTTAAGCCCAGGTCGTTACAGGCCGCCTCGAAGATCTGGCGGCGCAGTCCCAGGGATTCGTAGCTCATGTGCCGGGGAAAGGAGATATGCACAAAGGTGTCTGCGCCGAGCTGTTTAGCCGCCCAGGGGATGGTATAACCCCGGGAAATAAAGTCCGCGCTGACCGCCAGGGTGGCGGACTTCTGGATAACCAGGGGATCCTCGTGGGATTCGCCGGCAAAGAGCAAAATGTCGGGCCGCCGTTCCTTAATCCGCCGGAAAGCTTCGGCGGTACCGGGGATTCCCTGGTTTACGACGATGGCCTTTGTCAGGGGATCATCCGCCAAGGTGGTTATCTGGGTGATGGTAGTTTCCTGCTGGGACATAAAGTTGTCCGGGTAGGTTACGTGCTGGATAATGCCCCCGGAGGACACTGCCCCGTAGCGCCGGATAAGTTCCTCGGCGCCCCGCAGGTCGTCCTCGGACTGGGAAACCGTACCGGTCATAATGCCGATATGGTAAGCGGCTTTGGCCGCGGGCTCTTTTTTCTGACATCCGGTAAAGACCAGAACACCGGTCATTAACAGGGCAAAAATAGCCAAACTAATTTTTTTCATGTATTCCTCCATAATTTATCAGTTTTTACCCCAATATAGATCGTGTCAATAGACCGGGAAACTATCCGGCTTACCAGTCTATCCCGGCGGCTTTTCTGAACCGCATCACCGTGGCCGCCGCTATGGGCCGGGCCTTTTCCGCCCCCCGGACCAGGATGGCGTCCAGCCCTGTGGGATCCGCCAGGATCGCCTCAAAGCGTTCCCGTATGGGGCTAAGTTCCCGGTTTACCACCCGGAAGAGCTCTTCCTTTGCCTCACCCCAGCCCATGCCGCCTTCCCGGTAGCGCTTGGCCAGACTAGCCTGCTCATCTGCGGTGGCGAAAAGCTTATATAATAGATAGATTTGACTGACTTCCGGGTCCTTGGGCTCTTCTACGGCCTGAGAATTGGTGACGATCCGCATGATCAGCTTGCGGAGCTCCTTTTCCGGGGCAAAGAGGGGGATGGTGTTGCCGTAACTTTTGCTCATTTTGCGGCCGTCCAGGCCGGGGATCACCGCCACCGACTCCTGGACCGCTGCCTGGGGAATCTTCAGTACCTGCTGCTTGTAGTTGGCGTTCACCGCCTGGGCTATGTCCTGGGCCATTTCGATGTGCTGGACCTGGTCTTTCCCCACGGGAACCACGTCGGAATTAAAGAGAATGATATCCGCCGCCATGAGTACCGGATAGGTAAAGAGCCCCATGTTGACCCCTGCATCAGGATCCTCCCCCTTTTCGGTGTTATCAGCCACGAAGGCCTTGTAGGCGTGGGCCCGGTTCATCAACCCCTTGCTGGTGAAGGCCATGAGCTGGGTGGCAAGCTCGAAGGTTTCGGGGATGGAACTTTGGCGGTAAAAGATGACCTCTTCCGGGTCCAGTCCGGCGGCCAGCCACCCCGCGGCAACCTGCCGGATCAGGGCGGAAAGTTCCTTAGGGTCCTTCATGGTGTTCAGGGCGTGGTAGTCGGCGATAAAGTACCGGGAGTCGTATTCCTTGGCCAGTTCCAGGGCGGGCTTGATGGCCCCAAAGTAGTTGCCCACGTGGAGTATCCCGGTGGGCTTGATTCCGGTGAGAGATATCTTTTTCATTCCCTTAATTTACCCGGAAAAGAAAGGGGCGTAAAGGGTAATGAGTTGCCTCATTGCTTCATAGTAAAGTACCCCCGAAAAAGCTTTCCGCCCTTCGGGGGCGTTCTCCCTAATAGTTAATCGATCTAAGCGTCAGTTTACCGCTTGCGGTTCCGCCACTGTCCTTGGCGGCAAAATAGATGTTCCCGTGAGAATCCTTCAAAGTTCTCAAGGTCCGTACCCTGCTGGGCTGATTGTCCTGGACTATGAACGGGACTGCTGCGCTGCCATCGGATGGCGGGTTTTTGAATATCAGGGTAATGCCCGGATCGGCCCTGTCAGGCTCATTAGGACTGTGGCCCCCGGTTAGGACAAAATACGTATCACCCTTATTGCTTTCCTTTTCAATCATCCAGGCGCTCAGGTAAGTAACGGCGGGGCCGGTATGCGCCGGGTAACTAAACAGGAGCGTTCTGGCGGCATCCCCCTGGCTGGCATTGGCAAGGTTCACCTTGTACACCCCGCCGCCGGTCCAACTGGCAAAGTAGGCGGTATCGGGGTTCTCAGGGTCAAACTGAAGGGCCCGCACGGTTCCTGAAACGCCGGTAGCCGGGTTTGGCACAGAAATGGAGCCCCCTGCTGTTGGCGCAGCTGCACCGGCGCCCCATTTCCAGACCTTGACCACCCCGGTGTTTTTAGACTCAATAACATATCTGTCGTTGTACTTTATCCAGTGGGTGGAAACCCCATCAAGGGTACCGGACTTGGTAATTCCCAGGGTTTCGGGATTGATCTGATAAACACCGGTCCCGACCGGCCCGAGGCCCGCCACAAGATAATTGCCCTTGGCGGCGATTGCTATGGTACCATCAGCGGGAGCGCCGTCGGCGCTGACATTGGTCTTACCAACCGGTTTATTGCCCTGTATGTCATAGACATAAATGTAGATTGTTGTACCCTCCACACTTCCTATGGCCAGATACTCATCGGTCAAAGCAACTGAAGCAAAACCATCGTGGGTAAAAGCGGTGCCCTCAAAGTCAAATGTCTTTATAGGCTGCCCCAGGCTTTGGTTGTAAATATGAATTTTCCTGCTCCCCGCCGCATCCCCAATAGGGGTAACAATCGCCAGGGTCCCCTTATTTGAAGTTACAAACTGGGCATTGACCGGAAGCTCCGCCGTATTAAGCGGCTGATCGGGATTATCAACGCTCAGGGCATTCAGCCTGGTACCGTTCACATAGGCAAGGCTGGCTGAGTTTATCCTGGAAATGCTGGCGCCGGAAAGGGCATCCAAGGTCTTAACCAGGCTCGTGGAAGGGGGCGTATAAGCCGGAGCTTTCGGAACTTCCGCCGCTTTACCTGTAAGGCATCCCGCAAGCAATGTCACGCCGAGGAGCGTAGGACCCCATTGTAGCTGTTTTAGTATCATAAAACCTCCTGAAAATTGCTGTTATGGCAGCCAATAAAGTTAGCTATTCATAACTTATATATACCCTATAGCGCAATGGAGTTTTAGTCAACTAACAAAAGTTTGGTGCCAGGCACCGTTTTATAAGATATAACTTATAAATATTGAATTTCTGCTTGTTTTTCAGTTATAGTTGATGTATAATCAAATATATGCTGCGACGAAAGGTTTTTTGGGAACGGGTTAAGCCCTTTGTGGGGACAGAGCTGATTAAGGTGATCACCGGGATACGGCGCTGCGGGAAGTCGGTGATGCTGGAACTGATCAAGGAAGAACTCCGGGATCAGGGGGTAAATCCCGGTAATTTTATCAGCCTTAACTTTGAGGACCTGGCTAATAGGCAGTTCTGTACTGCCGAAGCCCTGAATGAACACCTGGAAAAGGCGATAGTGCCCCTGGAAGGCCGAGTATACCTCTTTCTCGACGAGGTCCAGGAGGTGGCAGAGTGGGAGCGCTGTATCAACTCCCTGCGGGTCAAGTATACCGTCGATATCTATATCACCGGGTCCAATGCGAAGCTCCTTTCCGGGGAGTTAGCTACCTATTTGGCGGGACGATACGTGGAAATAGCCATTACCCCCTTCTCGTTCACCGAATTTACCGAACTCTACAGGACCCTGGAGCCGGAACTAAGCGTTGCCGATGCCTTTCAGCACTTTATTGTTTTTGGGGGTATGCCCTTCCTCCATAACCTGCAATACAAAGCGGAGCCTTCGTATCAGTACCTCAGGGATGTGTATAATTCGGTGATCCTCAAGGATATAGTCAAACGGAACCACATCAGGGATGTGGACCTCCTGGACCGGATCATCCTGTATGTGGTCGCCAATGCCGGGCGGCCCTTTTCTGCGACCAGCATTTCCCGATATTTTAAACACGAAGGCCGGATCACGGCGCCTGAGACTATACTCAATTATTTAAGGGCCTGCGAAGACGCTTTTCTGTTTCACCGTATCCACCGGCAGGATCTGATGGGCAAGAAAATACTGACCGTATATGAGAAATACTACCTTTCCGATCACGGCCTTAGGGAAGCGGTATACGGGGAAAACAAACGGGACATCGGTCTGATTCTGGAGAATATTGTGTGCATGGAACTATTGCGCCGGGGCTATACCCTTACCTTTGGTACTATTCATGATAAGGAAATCGATTTTGTTGCGGAACGACGGAGAGAGCGGATCTATATTCAGGTGGCCTACCTCCTGGCATCGGAAGAAACGGTGAACCGGGAATTTAGTCCCCTGTTGAAGATACGGGACAATTATCCTAAATACGTGCTTTCCATGGACGAATTTGATATGAGCCGGGATGGGATACTGCATAGGAACATCCGGGATTTTCTGATGGATCAGGGGGATGTATCCTGATCCAATGCCGGGTCAGCGCGTACCTGTTCCATAAACACCTCTCTTGTTTACTTAATATTGTGAAAAGGCCTTTAGTCTTCTACTCTACATACCCCACTGTCACTGAATTGGTCGGGGTCTGGGAAAACTTGTCCTCCCCTGCATAGCCGGCCAGTACTCCGCAAACCGGTGAAAACCCTTCGGGTATTCCGGCCCTTTTATTCAGTGACGGGTCATCTTTAAACGCCCTGGTGGCGGACAGAACATAACAGGAAGCGAGATCCAAAGCGGTGGCGGACACAGTGTTATTAGCGGCGGCGGACCTCACCCTCAGCTATTAACTTCTTCAGCCGTTTGAATTCGATAAGCATTACAATCAATGTCAAGGCCGCAGATAAAATATCAGAAGCAGGCATGGCGAAAAACACCCCATGAAGGCCGAAGCGCCGGGGAAGCAGCAATAATAACGGTATATACATTAGTATCTGTCGGGATAAACTCAAAATAGTACTTTGAACAGGTTTTCCTATAGCTTGAAAATAGCTTGAAGAAAACATTTGAAAGGCAACTATGGGAAACATGGCGCTGCTGACCCGCAGGCAATAAACCCCCATATCCATTAGCGGCCCTTCTTCATTCCGGAAAACAGAAATGAAGAAGTGGGGGAAAAGGTGTATCAGCAAAAACCCGGCGCTAATAAAGATGGTCCCTGCAATGACCGCCCATTTGTAGGTTTTTTTGACCCGCTGGTATTTCTTTGCGCCGTAATTATAGCCGATAATGGGCTGGGCGCCCTGATTGATTCCCTGTAGGGGCATAAAAATCACAATAAGAATACTGAAGACAATCCCCATGGATGTAACGGCAGTATCACCGCCGTAGGTATTAAGGGCATGATTTTGCAAAACACCCACCAGGCCCATGGCTAATTGCATTGCAAATGGCGCAAAACCTATGGCCATTATTTTTAGTGTCAGCCCAAGTTCCAGTTTCATGTCCTGGATACGGAATCTCAGGGTAGTAAAACGGGAATTAAAATAACCTAAAACCCACACGAAGGAAATAAACTGGGATATAATTGTTGCCCATGCCGCTCCTGCAATGCCCATTTTAAAACCAAATATTAAAATAGGGTCCAGGATGATGTTGATTACCGCCCCGATGAGCTGGGTCACCATGGATGTACGGGGATGCCCGTCTGAACGGATAAAATGATTGATCCCCGGGCCCATGGCGCTGAAAACTCCGCCGTAGAGGATGATCTGCAAATAGGTCTTGGCATAGGGAAAGATATTCTCACTGGCGCCCAGGATGTGAATAATAATATCATCCAGAAAGATCAGACAGACTACAATAGCTATTCCCGGAACAAGAAAAAGCAAAAAGAAGGCGTGGCCCATGATTTTTTCAACCTCATCCCGGCGCCCTTCTCCAAGCCTGATTGAAAACAGGGAATTTGCCCCGATCCCGATTAATATTGACATAGCCATGAGTACCATCATGACCGGCATGACGATGGTTATACCCGCAATCCCCAGGGGATCAACCCCCTGGCCGACATAAATCCGGTCAACAATGTTATAAATCGCGTTTACCAGCATCCCTATGATTGCGGGTATGGAAAAATCAAGCAGCAGTTTCCCGATTCTTTCTGTTCCAATTCTGTCGGTTTTATTTGTGGTTGGTTCCATAGAATCCTTTATATTTATTTTATTTGTGTTGAGGGGTGGGTAGGTCCATCCCTCTAATGAAACTGTAGATCACAGCTTTCTATTCAGCAAAGACCCTACTTGCAGCAAAGTTCTTTGCTTTTTCACTATTAGCAGCATGTTGATAAAACATCTGATAAGGAAATGCCTGTGCTTTACTTAAATACTTCTTTGCTCATACGATCAATTTCTGCGCTCACTTTTTCAAAGACTCCGGGGAAAGTACTCATGGGAAGCCCCTGGCAGAGATTCGGGATAAAGTAATACTTGCCGTTTTGTTTACAGGTGCGCTCAACTTCTTTCCGGATTTCTTCATCGGTCACATCGGCTTTATCCAGAACACCGTTGTTAAGGTCCCCCATAAAGGAAATTTTAGGGCCGAATTTTTTAACAAGTTCCGGTACATTATTTGTACTAAGACAACCCTGCCATACATCAATCCCTGCCTCAATCATATACGGAACAAGTGTTGCAGCGTAAGAATCCGCATGGTGGACGATAATTTCAATGCCATGGGCCTTATAGAAACCGTAAACCTTTTTATACGAATCAAGAAAGAATTCTTTGAACATATCCGGGGAAAAGAAGGTTGAAATCTGGGTACCCCAATCGTCGTGATGAAAAATAAGATTTACACCCATTTTACTGGTGATTTCTTCGGCAAGGGTAAGCTCAAAGTTTGTAATATATTCAATCAATTCTTTCATGGCATCCGGTTCTTCGTATAAATTTGCAAGGCAGTCGTCTATGCCCATAAGATTGTGGCACTGTTCAAAAATTCCGGGGCCTACCATATAAGCAGCATACACTTCGTTTTTATCAATCGCCGCCACGGCTTTCTTTGCATCCGCCCATTCAGATTCGGGGAAAACAATATTCGGCGCATGAACCAAATCCCGCCATTTGGTTACATCTTTGACAAGCTTATGGGCAGCGTCATGAACGGGGAACCCCCCGGGAGTTCCCTCGGGCCAGCTATAGGTAACCCCCCATGCATTAACAATCGTTTGGCCCGGAGCAGGATAAGGATTAACGCGCCCAATCGGATCTGTACCAAAAATAAGATTCATGTACTCGTATTGATTGACAAACCGATCGGGCTTGCCTCCGTGAATAGTTTCCAAAAAATTCTGTTTCTTTGTTAACATAAGTAAGCTCCTTAAAAATCGGCTTAAGCCGTTTGTGTTGCCTTGAAGTTATGCTCCGCATACTCCTTGGACTTTTGTTCATTGATTCCATAACAGAGCATTATAAGAAAATAGCCGAGATTAAGTCCTGCAAGCACGGCGCCAATCAGGACTCCCATGAGGTGAACATCCGCAACGCTTTGTGTAGCGCCGTCATAACCGGATGCGTCAAGCAGAAATGCAATCACCACCGATGAAAGGGCCATACCGATTTTGATGCCAATACCGAAAAAGCTCATGGTAAAGGTCCGGTTGTCCTTCCCTGACTTGTATAGCAGGTATTCCCCGCAGTCAAGGTAAAGGTTGACTCCGCAGGCATTGACAATTCCCAGGGAAAAAAGTCCGGCGGCGGTACAAATGATGTACACCAAAGGCCCCCTGTCCCCCAAAAACGCAATGCCGGCGTAAATAATGGTACACAGGATACCTGTCAGCAGGGCCGAGTTTTTCTTCCCCAATTTTCGGGAAATTGGCTGGCCGGCAAAGGAACCCAGGAATGCGCCTATACTTTGGGCTGTCATGGCGAATACTATCATTTCAGGCGCCCTGACAACGTAGTTAAAATAATAAACCCCCAGAGCCATGACTAATATATAAGCCGTATGACGGAACGCATCCGCCAACAATAGAATGATTAGCTGCCCGTTCTTCAGAGTTTCGCCAAATATGGCGCCCAGTTTGATCGAGGCGCCGCCGGCGCTTTTGAAATTTGGGTCGAAGCCTTCGTATTCCTTGGTCATAAAGAAAAGGGGAAGCTGGCCCAGGGCGCCTAATGCTGCAATAATTACCTGTATGACCGAATAACCGTCCGCTCCCGTTTTATCCACCCAGAGAATAAGGGGCATGGTAATAAGAGAACCGATAATTGTACCCGCCTGCTGCCCCTGCATGAGCTTGGCGGCGATTGCCATACGGTGATCCATATCGGGTCCGGATATTTTGGCCAGGAGGCCGTTTTGGGAAAGCTGAACAAAGCTGTTGCCTCCGCCGTACAGTATGTACCCGATAAATACAATCACTGCCTTTGCCATCATGGGAATATTAGGATTGAAAAAACAGAGGGTAGTGCCCAGGGCAATAATGAAGGGACCGTACAAAAGCCATGTGCGGTATTGCCCGTGTTTTAGTTGCAATTTTTGTATGATAATACCGGTAAATATACCCAGTACTCCATCTGCGATGCGGGCCACAAGCATGATGGCTCCCATGACAACTGCGGTAATTAACATTCTGTCAGTAATATAGAAAATCAGATACGACATGGCGATCATGCCACCTAATACCAGAGACGTCTCAGCAGCAAAAAACACCCAAGGAATACTCTTTTTCCAGTTTGTACTATCACTCATGGATTACCTTCCTTTAATTTATAGGGTACATCTAAAAACTCGGTTAGTTTTTAGATGTACTCCGCATTTGCTCGTTTAACGACTATAGTAAGGGCTATTTTATCGGTGCAATTCTACCGGCAATTTTTGTTGGAATCGTAATGCCGCTGGAAATATAATCATCCAGTACTTCACAAATGGTACCATGTCCTAACTCAAAATCTTTCCCGGGCGTCAGCACTTCCCAATTAGGAATGAACCATAAGCTGTCACTTTTGCTCGCGCAGGTATACACTGCATCCGGATCAAATGGAGATCCATCTTCCATCTTGATAGATGTAATGCGATTTCCCGCTGGGGCATTTTGGTCAAATTCTACGAGAATACCTGAAATATGTATAAACGAATTGTTTTCGTTGGGGAATGCCGATACACCATTTTCCAGGGCACTACGGATTACTTCGCCTTTTAGTGTGAAGGTACAGACCGGAGCGTCCGGAAACAACGCGGTCAGCAGCTGGTTGCGTATTACTTCGCCTGCGTTAAGATTTGCCCGAATGGCAGGACCTTGAAGCAGCCCGATTTGTACGCCGGTTTTCCAACGCATTGAATCGGTGAGAAGATTACCAAAGACGGACTCTGCGCGGCGGCTATAATCTCGTGTACCATAAAGGGTTTCCGACAAACTAAACACCGTTTCGTTTAGATATGCGGCATTCCGGGCATTTACCTGGTCGATAAAAGCCTGCACTTCCGCATCCGGTGTAATGCCTGATTCTGCCTCGTGTCCTTTTATTGGAATAAGCCGCGCAGTTACGTTAAGCACTTCGCTGCCTTTTACAGTGAGTTCAATGACCCCGAGATTATTGCCGTATTCGCCTGTTTCACCGATAAGGACACCATTATATAAAAGCCCGTTCTGGTGAGCGGTGTGGCAATGTGCGTCAATAATCAGGGAAAGCCATGGGCAATGTTCGGCAAGATAGGTACTGCGGATAGTTTCGTCTGCATCTTGTACGCCAAGATGCGTAACAGCGATAAACACATTTGCGCCCTTTGCTGTTGATTCTGTCCGCGCCCTTTCCGCTGCCTTAACTGCTTCGTCGCCGGTGGTACCGGATGTAATGCCGATGAACGCAATTTTTGTTTTACCGAAACTTTTTATCACAAAATCTTTGATTTCCGGTATATTTGTCTTCCAGTCTGCTCCGATATTTGCCGCCAATATAGGAAACTTTACCAGTTTTGAGAGCATTTTAAAATCGACGGAATCAAATTGCTCGTGATTGCCCATGGCGAACACTTCATAACCTACCATATTCATTACAGTTGCCACATCCCGTCCATCAGAAAGAGATGCAAAAGGTGTTCCGTCAAATGCGTCTCCGGCAGATACTATTACAACATCGCGTTTTTCTGCGCGAAGCGAATCTGCGTATCCTTTCACATAGGGTTCAATCGCCACATTTGAATGCACATCATTTGTATGCAAAATAGTGATGACATTTTCTACCGGTTCTTTCCGTCCGCCGGCAAATACAGCTCCCATTGCTGAAAACAGCAACAACACCGATAATAGCATTCTTTTGGACTTCATAATTAACTCCTGAAAAAAATATTTTGCGGTGCAATAGATATCCTAATCCATGCGCCTTTGTCAAAATGCCGGCTTTTTACACAGGTAACACTTACACAGTACAATGCCACTCATTGCGTAAGCTGAGGTAATTTCACCCAAACAGCTTCCGGCTTTCTTCGTAAACCGTTTCATCGAAAGCCGGAGGTGTACCCATTGCCGAGCAGAGAAAAGACTTTTTCTCCATGCTGGGTCCATACTTTGCCACAAAACGCTTTGCTGCGGCAACGGCATCTTCAGTCTTTGTATCCGGCCCTAGCGCCACATCGGGATCAAGGCCGATGATAAGTTTGTCGCCATACTTATCATACAGCATACTTTTGTCATTCATTGACTGTGCCCCACCCCATGAATCGCAGCCAGCCTCAATATAAGCTGGTACAAGCAGTTCATTTTTGCCGCAGGAATGCATATCAAAATACATGCCTTGGGAATGGACGTGATCGACCACTTTTTTAAGATAGGGAACGATCATTTCCTGCACCGTTGCCAGGGAGAAAAAGGGCGCTTGCTGGCCGCCCCAATCATCATGAAAATTAATGACCAGGGGGTTATACTGTTTTTTGGCGTTTGTTATTATCTCTTTATATAATTCCGCGAGTTTGTCAAAAAGATCCTTGACCGCATCCTTTTGATCATCGTCAATCAGCGCGACAACGGCATTCTCAAAATCCATAAAGGAGATGAGCCTTTCATAAAACCCGGTAAAAATCGAAAAGGTAAGCGCCCTTCCATCGGTGGTATATGCTGCGTTTGCTTTGGCGGAACCTTCCCAATCCCATTTGCTTATATCGGGGAATTTAATCACCTTGGGCCAGTCATTGGCATCCTCAAGGGCAGGGTTACCGGGTTTTACCGTGGAACCCCCAACTTGGGGTACGTAGATCCATTCAATGCCAAATTTGTCCTTCCCGCCGACCAGTTCTTCGGGTGATAGGGGATTCACCTCCAAGGCCATTCCCCGGGCTATGTTATCAGGGTCAATACGGGGGGTTAGCAGACACTGATCGGCCATAAGCGGCAGCCAGTGGGGGAGCTCCCCCTTATACAGGGCTTCGTAGTTTTCCCGAGGGGTTACCGGGGTTTTAAATTTTTTAGCGCCCGGGGCGCCCGGAAAAAGAGGGGGCCAATGCTCGCTAACCGCCAGCTCTTCTTTGCTAAATGGAACGCTTTCCATCGTTATCCTCCATACTGTTTAAAATGCTTCAAGTAAGCATACATTAGGGCCTATAACCTGTAAAACAGAAAATTATTGTCTTGCAACAATAAAAACTTGTGGTATAATTACCCATGGATTACAAACAGCTACGTAATTTCCTCGCGGTCTGCGATGAAAAAAATTTTACCAAGGCTTCAAGTCAACGTTTTATTACCCAGCAGGGTTTAAGTATATCTATCAAAGCCCTGGAAGATGAGCTTGAGGTTCCCCTGTTTTACCGGAACCCAAAAGGGATTGAGCTGACCGAATTCGGCAGGGTTCTTGAAACGGCTGCCAAGTCCTACACAAACCAGCACGACCATATCATTGACACGATCCGGCAGCTTAGGGAAAAAGCTAAATCCCAGGTGTCTATCGGAATTGCCAACGGGCTGGATCATCTGTTTCCTCCCCTGTTTTTAAGTACCTTCATTGTGGAGCATCCGGATATTTCCCTGAATATCATGAATTTTGTCGAAGAGACCTGCCAAAAATCCATGCGGGAAAATAAGCTGCAAATTGGTTTTTCTCCCGCGCCGGTTGACATGAATCTGTTTGCTTCGCTTATATGTGAACGAAACAAAATCGGCCTTTTGGTTGGAGAAAAACACCCTTTTGCAGAGCGCAGTTCCGTAAAGCTGCAGGAACTGAAGGGTGAAATGGTCATTTCCCTGAATAACCGCATGCACCCCTTCGATTTACTGTGGGATCAATGTATCCGGAACGGGGTTGTACCGGAAATCAATTTGAGTAGTCCTGCAATGGAACTGACCTGTGAATTAATCAGCACCAATCGTGTTGTTGGTTTTGGCGGAGGCCCTCAGGACCGGTTTCCCGGTTTAGTGCACATAGAAATTGAAGATATGGATTTCTATTGGGAATTTCATCTTATTGTAAACAAGTATGCCTTCATCAGTGATGCTGCAAAAGAGTTTATTGCCTATGCAAAAGAACGGTTCAATACACAATAGTCTGCCAATAGATACTCACAGAAAAACTATTCTGGGCTAATAGTGACCTCTTCCTTAATGGTGGTCAGAATAGTAATGGTGCTGGTATTGATCACCCGTTTTTCAATACGCATGACATCGATGAGCTGCTCCACTTCTTTTACCGAATGGGCCACTATTTTCAGCATATATTCGTAGGTTCCCCCGATGCGGTGGCATTCGAGAATGTCCGGGCAGGTTTTGACAAATTCCACGAAATCCCGGTCGTAGTCTATGTTGTGATGGCTGAATTCTACCATGCAGAAACAGGTGAATTCCTTATTGAATTTCTGGGGATTTAAAATAGCCACATATCCCTTTATGTACCCGGATTGTTCCAGCTTACGCAGCCGCTCACTGGCGGCGGGCAGGGAGAGCTTAATGTGCCGGGATAGTTCTTTTAGGTGTATACGGGCATCCTTGCGCAGAATCTCCAGGATTTTGCGGTCAATGGCATCCGGTTTTTTCTCTATACTATCCATTTGTATTTACAACTGTAACATAAATAGGGAAATTTAACAAGGAGGATTCTTCTGGGCCTAATATAGTACTGCGATAGAAAAAACAACTTAAATTATTAAGGCCATTTGAACTTCTTCTTTAAAATTTCTGAATTTTAGTAAAAACCCTCCAAAAAATAAAATATGTATTACTATTCTAACTGTAGAGTCAGGTTAGTCCATTAGGGACACTATTTAATTATTTTTCGGAGGTTCGTATGAAAGTCGGAACAGTTACTGAAATCAAAAAACATGAGTACCGGGTTGGGCTCACACCCAAGGGTGTGGAAGCCTTTGTCAAGCATGGTCACCAGGTGCTGGTGCAGAAGGGCGCCGGGGAAGGTTCAGCCTTCCCGGACGATCTGTACAAGGCGGCGGGGGCCAAGATTGTGGATCGCGCCGAGGATGTGTTTGCGGAAAGCGAAATGATTGTCAAGGTAAAGGAGCCTCTGGAAGCGGAATACAAGCTGATCCGGGAAGGCCAGGTCCTGTATACCTATCTCCACCTGGCGCCGGATCGTGCTTTGACCGATGCCCTGGTCAACAGCAAGTGCATCGGTATTGCCTTTGAGACCATCAAGGATCGCAGCGGCGGGCTTCCCTGCCTGAAGCCCATGAGCCAGATCGCGGGCCGCCTGTCGGTCCAGGAAGGGGCGAAGTACCTTGAAAAGCCCTTTGGTGGCCGGGGCGTCCTGCTCTCCGGTGTTCCCGGTGTTCCCCGGGCGGAAGTGGTGGTACTTGGAGCCGGTATTGTGGGCGCCAATGCGGTAAAAGCGGCGGTCGGGTTGGGCGCCAGGGTTACGGTTCTGGACATCAACCTGGACCGGCTTGAATACCTGGAAGATATTTACGGAGCGGCCCTCAACACCCTCTATTCCAGCCCCCAGAACCTGGACGCCATTCTGCCCACGGCGGATTTGGTAATCGGCGCGGTGCTTATCCCCGGGTCCTCTACCCCCCATCTTATCAAGAAAGCGCACCTTAAGACCATGAAACCCGGTTCAGTCATTGTTGACGTGGCCATTGATCAGGGCGGATGCAGCGAAGCCAGCCATGTGACCTACCACGACGATCCGGTGTATGTCCTGGACGGGGTGGTCAACTATTGCGTGGGCAATATGCCCGGGGCGGTTGCAAATACTTCGACAAATGCCCTTGCCAATGCCACATTGAACTACGGCCTTTCAATTGCGGATCTCGGCGTTGCCGGGGCGCTCAAGAAAGACAAAGGCCTTCTGGAAGGGCTCAACACGTACAAGGGCAAAATTACCTATGAAGGTGTGGCAAAAGCCCACAACCTGCCCTATGTACCTGCAACGGATGCTTTGACCTGAAAATTCACTTAGAGGAGTGTATTTATGGAAGCTTTTGCAAGAACTATCTCTACGATTGATGGTTGGCTTTGGGGGCCCTGGCTCCTGATACTCCTGTTCGGTACCCACCTGTACCTGACTGTAAGAACCGGGTTCATTCAGAAGAAGCTTGGTTTGGCTATCAGGCTTTCGGTAACTAAAGACAAAGGCGGCGAAGGGGATGTATCCCAGTTCGGCGCCCTGACTACCGCCCTGGCCTCTACCATAGGGACCGGCAATATTATCGGGGTTGGCACGGCGATCGCCGTGGGCGGCCCCGGGGCGGTGCTGTGGATGTGGCTGACCGGCGTGTTCGGTATAGCAACCAAGTACAGCGAGTCCCTGATTGCGGTTAAGTACCGGGTAAAGACTGAGAAGGGTACCATGCTCGGGGGGGCCATGTTCGCCCTGGAACGGGGTCTCAAAAACAAGAAGCTCGGGCGTTTCCTGGGCATCCTGTTTGCGGTCTTTGCGGCGCTGGCTGCCTTTGGCATTGGCGACGGGGTACAGTCCAACGCAGTGGCGGACTTGGTGCAGCGGAATTTCCACATTCCGGCCTGGATTTCCGGCCTGATCATGATGGTTTTCACCGGGCTGGTGCTGGTCGGCGGGCTCAAGGCAATTTCCAAGGTCTGCGAAAGCCTGGTTCCGTTTATGGCAGCAGTCTACACTCTTGGTTGTATCATCTGTCTTATTATGAACGCCCAATATGTGGGCCCGGCGTTTGTGGCAATCTGGAATGCCGCGTTTGCCCCCAGGGCTTTAACCGGCGGTTTGCTGGGCTACGGCTTGATGGCAGCGGCTCGGTTCGGCATAGCCCGGGGTCTGTTTTCCAACGAATCCGGCATGGGCTCCGCGCCCATCGTTGCTTCCGCGGCGAAGACTGCAAACCCGGTCCGGCAGGCTCTGGTCTCCATGACCGGTACCTTCTGGGACACTGTGGTGGTCTGCCTTATGACCGGCCTGGTGATTGTAAGCTATGAAGTGGCGCCCAATGGCAGCACCGGCTTCACCAACGGCGGCGCCCTGACCAACGAGGCGTTTTCCCAGATACCCGTGTTTGGCCCCATTATCCTCACCTTCGGCCTGATCACCTTTGCCTTCTCTACCATTCTGGGCTGGTCCTACTACGGTGAAAAGGGCGCGGAGTACCTCTTTGGGTCCAAGATAAATATTCCCTACCGTATCCTGTACACACTGATAGTGTTTGTAGGCGCCGCCATTCCCCTGGGCCTGGTCTGGGATATTGCGGATGCCCTGAACGCCTTGATGATACTTCCAAATATCCTGGCGGTACTGCTTTTAAGCAATATAATCGTTGAAGAAACGAAGAAGTACAGCGGCATCCATATTGACGATGTGGATACGACCCCCATCCCCCTGATGGAGAGTCTCAGAAGGAAAAACCCGGTATAATTACGACACGAAGCTTGTGAATGGGGATGGTTGGGACCAGATGCGGTTTCCGGCCATCCCCATCTTTTTTTTAAATTGAAAATCATATAGTCTTTGCCCATGGTATATCTTGGTATAGTATTCAGGATAATCGGCGGGCTCTGCCTCTTCCTCTACGGGATGAAGGTGATGAGCGACGGGATTCAGCAGGCTGCCGGGGATCGTATGCAGAAGGCCCTGAATTTTATGACCAAAAACCGGTTTATCGGGGCGCTGACCGGCATGGTGGTGACCGCCCTGGTCCAGTCCTCCTCGGCGGTTTCGGTGATGCTGGTTTCTTTTGTGAATGCCGGGATCCTGACCCTTACCCAGGCCATCGGGGTGATCATGGGGGCAAATATCGGCACTACCACCACCGCCTGGATCGTGTCCCTGGTGGGGTTTTCCATAGATATTTCCGCCCTGGCCCTGCCGGCTATCGGACTTGGCTTTCTAATGCGTTCCGCGAAGTGGAAGCATAAGAATTTCGGGGAGGCCCTCCTGGGCTTCGGTTTTATCTTTCTGGGTCTGAATTTTCTTACCGACGCCCTGCCCACGGTGAGCCCGGAATCCATGGAATTTATCCGGAAAATCTCCAACCTGGGTTTCCTTTCAGTAATTTTCGGGGTGTTTATAGGAACCATGCTTACCCTGCTGATGCACTCCTCCGCTGCTACCATCACCCTTGTTATCACCCTGGCCTTCGGCGGGGTTATCAACTTTGAGATAGCCGCCGCCCTGATCCTGGGGGCCAACATCGGTACCACCATCGACGCCATCCTAGCCGCCATCGGGACCAAGACTGCGGCAAAACGTACCGCCATGGTGCACGTGTTTTTTAATGTGGCGGGCAGTATTGTTGCGCTGATTTTTTTCCGGCCCCTGTTGGCACTGGTGGATTTCCTGGTTCCCGGTTCCCCCATTGGGGTGGGCATCACCACCCACCTGGCAATGTTCCACACGGTCTTTAACCTTCTCTGCACCCTGGTGTTCCTGCCCTTTGTAACCCAGCTTGCTGCCCTGGTTTCCTTCCTTATCAAGGACAAGGACGGGAAGCAGGGACGGCCTCGGCCTTATCGGCTTGAATACCAGCGGGCTACCCCCAGTACACCGGAACTGAATATTATCCGGGCTGAAAAGGAAATCCAGGATATGGCGGGCCTGGCATCCTCCATGTTTGCCCAGGTCAGCCATGTTCTGCCCGGCCTGCGGGGGGAGGGGAACAAGATGGAAATAGTGGATGCCCTGGTGGATGATCTGAAGGACAGCGAGGAATATGCCGACGAGATGCGGGAGGAGCTGACCCGGTTTTTCATAGAATGCACCCGCCAGCGCCTGGGCCGTCAGTCTGAGGCGAAGGTCTATCGGCTGCTGCGGATCATTTCCGATTTGGAGGACATGACCGATGACTGCTACAGCGTAGGCCTCCTTCTGAACCGCAGTGTGCGGAAGGACCATATTTTTAAGAATAAGGAAATGGAAGCCCTGGTCCCCTATGTGAGCAAGGTGGAGGATTTTCTCAGGTTTGTGGAAGAGCACCTGGGCGCCAGTATCTCAGGAGAACAAGCCCTCTTTGCGGAGAAACTTGAAAACGACATTGACAAATCCCGGAACAAGCTGCGGAAACTGGGCCGCAAACGGATTGAGGCCGGGGTGGATGTGAAGACGGAACTGCTCTTTATTGACGTGGTCCGGCGCATAGAAAAGGTGGGGGACTACTGTTATAACATCGCGGAAACTTTGATAGAGAAGGGGTAATGGAGTTGGGGGTACGGAATAGGCTATTCCACACCCCGCTACAGCAAACCGCCCTGTTCGCTAGCGATGGTGGTGCTGGGGCCGTGGCCGGCGTAGACCCGGATGCTCCCGTCCAGGGTGAAGAGCCGGCGGAGGCTTTGCTGGATTTGGGGCCAGCTGCCGCCGGGGAGATCCGTGCGGCCCCAGCCGGCTTTGAACAGGGTGTCCCCGCTGAAAAGGACCTTGGCCTTTTCGTCCAGGAAGCCCACGGAACCCTGGGTGTGGCCGGGAAGGTGCAGGGTTTTGAAGGGGCCTATGTTGGCCCCTTCGGCGAGCAGGACATCCGCAGCGGGCATATCCTGCCAAAGGGCGTCTATGTAATCTGCATTTCCCGCAGCAATGGTGAAGCTTTCCACATGGACCTGGTAGGCTTCGGGTCCCAGGTATTTGGCGTCCTCCTGGTGGATGGCAATAACCGGCGGCTCCTTCCCGGGAAAGGCCCGGGCCAGCTCCGGCAGGGCGGCGATATGGTCAAAGTGGCCGTGGGTAAGTAAAATATACCGGGGCCGCAGATTAAGCCGCTTAAGCCGGGCAACGATTAATTCAGGATCCGCTCCGGGATCGATGACGGCGCTGTCGCCTGATTCATCCCAGGTGTATATCCAGCAATTGGTTTCGATTGCTCCTACAACAATATGTTCGATCATGTGTTCCCCTATGGAGGTATTGTACCCTGCGTATCACAGATTTGCTAGTAATAATCGCCCTGGTAGTCCTCGGATGTGGCCTGGTTCCCGTGGCCGGGGCTTTTTTGATGCGGAGATCCTGGCGTCTTTTCCGGAGCCGTTTTGACAAACTGTGCCTAGAGCCCATTCTGGATTATGCCGCCTGCCAGAAGACCCCCCTGGAAGGCGCCCAGTACCGGTTTACCGGCGGGTTTGAGTCCCTTACGGACGGGAAGACCCTGTGGATACGCAGCGAGACCCTGACCATCCCGGTTGTTCTAGCGGGAGCCCATACCTACCTATTGCCCATGCCCGAGGGAGGTGAAACCCTGGGCTCCTTTGATCCCGGTGAGGAAGCCCCGGAGCGTATACGCTGGGACCGAATTTCCACCCTTACCGGGGGGGCCAAGGTTTTTGTGGGGGGGCTGCTCTGCCATGTTGAGGACCGGTGGACCTTTGTTTCCACCAAGGAGAGCCCCCTGCTGGTTATCTTTTATGACGGGCCGGATCATACCATGGCAACCCGGGCGATTCGGGCGGGGCGGCACCGGAATGAATACTGGAACCGGCTTACCCCCTATGGGTTTATGTTCAACGCCTTTTTCCAGATACTCATCGCCCTGTCTTTCCTTTCCCGGCCCGCCTTCCGGCTGACCGCGCTCTGCGCCTTTATCGCCCTCTTTGCCCCGATTTTTCCCCTGCTGCCTCCGGGGGTGCTCCTGACTGTGGTGTACCGGCGGCTCTGGTGGCGGGCCCGCATTTTCCGGGCCTACCGGGACCTGGCCCGGCTGCCTTTGAAGTACCTTTCTATGGGGAAGAAACTTATTGGGGAGAGTTTTTCCCGTCAAGGACGGCTTCCGGACGGCGAAGTTTACGGGGCGGTCTGGCGTAAAGAACTCCCCGGGGATGCGGTCCCGGGGCTTATTCCCGGGGATACCCTGGAG
Source organism: Treponema primitia ZAS-2 (assembly GCF_000214375.1). Taxonomy (NCBI): domain Bacteria; kingdom Pseudomonadati; phylum Spirochaetota; class Spirochaetia; order Treponematales; family Treponemataceae; genus Treponema; species Treponema primitia. Next base: position 608,555 of record NC_015578.1, read on the forward strand.
AAAATCCCGAAGGATATCCCCTTGATCATACCGGAACAACATTTCCATAAAGGCGAGGGTTGGTATATTTTCGGAGTGATGCCCGAGGAGGCGGAGGGGCTTGAAACACCCCTGCCAGTCCAGCCCCGGGATCCCTTTGCTGCCTATGGGGCTATACCGGGGGAGCCTGAGGGTTTAGCGGAACGGTATACCCGCTCAGCCTATATTCTGGAAATTACCGGGGGGCTGATCCTTTTGGTTGGCATAGGGCTAAATCTGCTTTTTGTCGGCATGATCCTGTACCTGCTTGCTGTATAGGGTCTGACGGGCGTTACATGAGCAGATACAAGACCTCATCACCATGGGCGCCGGTATCGGCCAGGGCCCGCACGGTTATTTCACGGACCTCTTCCGACTTGATATGCCCCTAATGCTACCTCTCTATTTACTCTACCATACCTTGGGGATTTCGGCAAACTGCCGGAGGACCAGTAAGATCCTACTATCCACTCCTGCGTTGCCTCCTGTCACCCCTGTGCTTACCCATTAAAGCATTTTTCCCTTTCAGCTCCCTAAAGGGGGTATATAGGCCATCAGTGTCCATATACTCAGGGAGGGTTCTCAGGCGGATTACATGGCTATACCACTGGAAAAGAAAGGGAATCATGCGTATATTTAAGACAAAGCGGTTTGCCAGGCTTTCCGATAAGGCAGGGATCACCGATACCGACCTGAGCGCTGCGGCTGAGGAAGTAAGCCGGGGAGCCTATGAGGCCGACCTGGGCGGGGGTGTATTTAAAAAGCGGATCGCTCGTTCTGGGGCTGGAAAGTCCGGGGGCTATCGGGTTATCCTGTTTTTCCAGCAGGATGAGCGGCTATTTTTTGAGTATGTTTTTGCCAAGTCAGGCCAGGCAAACATAGGGGATAAAGAGTTGAGGTGGTTCAGGAAGGTTTCCAAGGAATACCTTGAATATACCGAAAAAGAGCTTTTAGGCCGTCTGGATGGCGGTTGGATTGAGGAGATATGGCTATGAGGAAGTATAAGAGCGCCATTTTTAAACACCTCCACGGGGAGATGACAGACCTTTTCAACCAGGGCAAAGTCACCGCCGCAGAAATGCGGGAATTTGAACAGGATTGCTTTAAGGAAAGCGCCGATGCCCCCCAGGTCCTGGCAGCGCCTCAGCCCGCCATGTCCGCAGCGGGCCCCAGACCCCGGGGCCGCAGCATAAAATAAGCGCCGCAGCCTGGCCCCTTTTCCCAAAAGTGGCGCCAGGTACGCTTTTCTTTCCACCCTTTTTAAAATTTCGTCTTTAATAAACCATCGATTTCATCAATGGGTAAATCCGGCTGGGTATATTTTTCCTTAGTATAATCTCCATAGCCATTTTCATATTGCTGAATGAATTTAACCATGCCAACAGGGCCTAATGTTTCCCGTAATGCCTGAAGTCCTGCTTTATTAATTTCTATTAAACTATTCAGATTAACTGTCGCACATTCGCCCGGTGCGCCGCCCGCCGGCACTCGGTCTCCAGCAAGTTGCTGGAACAAATCGTATGCGCCGCGCTCGCCTCCGTCAGGTACTCCCGCAGCGCATCAGACAGATCCTCTTCAAAGAACAACCTTCAAGAACGCCGACGAGTCGATATACTGCCGCACTAGAGCCGTTCCTCCCGACCTTCCCGCAGAATCTCCAGGGACCCACGCCCCGAAGCCGCCCGCACCCGGGGAATCTCGTTCCACGCCATCCGCTCTGAGGTATCCTCAATCGTGATGGTCGCCCGGGTTTTTTCCGGCACCGACACTGGGCTTTCCGGCACAAACTTTCTGTCTTCAAAAAAAGCGCTTATGACCAACATACAAGCCCCCTGCCATTAATTATACCATACCTGGTTCTGTTGAGCAAACGCTCCCCGCTCCCCCATAAAAAAGGGCGCACCCGGTTTCCCGAGTACGCCCTCTGGTGTCAGTCACCTGGCACGTTTTTCTTAGGCTAAACTGGTGCCAGGCACGCGCCATACACCTTTTCGCCCTTTACCGCGTCATTCGAAAATGCCGAATTCACACTGGACTGTGCCCCCACCTGTGCCATTGTACCATGGGACTGATAATTCAATAAATCAAATTAATACGAAGCCGATGTCTGTTCCTTTGTTATATCCGTCATAACTGCACGCAGTTCTTCCCTGTCCTGACCCAATTGCAAAACCAACGCATCCGCCATTTTGCCCGCGTTCGCTTCGCTGCCCAAACCCAATGCCGTAGCAATTTGCCCCCGCATTGTGTTTGTCAGGGATGTGTTGATGGCATTAAAATTCCCCGGCCTGTTATAGCTGAACCCACGACCATCTTCATATTTTACATTCGCCGTTGGTGTTTGCCCAGCAGCGGTTGTCTTTGCAACAAATTCATTTGCCGCAACACCGCCCTCCGTTGTCCAGTCGCAGGTAATTAAATATTGTCCCGACTTATACGCGTCCAAAAATTTATTAAAATTTTCCCTGTCCGCTGCGTTGGTAAAAATTGTGTTAATTATGGTGGCGCCTTGTGCGTCCATTGTATTCATAAATTCAGTAATTGATACGCCAGTTGCCTTCCCATTTGGCTTTTGTATTGCCGTTTCGGCACCCGCCAATGTTGTAAATTTTGTTTTCAGTGAACCGCCAACATGGACGCCGCCGCGATCACGAGCGCCGCAAAGCCGCCATATAGCCCCTGTCTCTTTTTCATACTTGTCTCCTTTAGGCTTAAAGCCTTCGTTTCTGCCGGTATCCTTACGGAATCAGCGCGTTCACCATGGGCCTTCTTGCCGGTCGTTCTTTCTCCTTTTTTACCCATACGGTCTATTTTAGTGACCGAATGAGACGCACAGCCCCCCAAATGGGGCAGACGTACCTGAGAGCGGAAACCCCGGAACCACCGGAGCGATATGCGTGTAAAGTATTATATTACAAGGAATTATGTACGGGGAGGTCTTGTGGGGCTCTTAGTGCCTGCAACATGGGGGTAGTTTAGGCAATACGAAAAAATTGTGCAATAAGCGGGGCAAAAAGGGGGAGAGCAATGATTAGGTAGGATAAAACGAGTTGTCCTCTGATCTTCCCCTCTTCCCCTTTGTGGTGAAATTCTTCTTATTGCTATTCTTCTCTGGTTTCGTCGTCTTGAACTTCGGTTTCCGGCTCCTCATCCGGGAATTCCGCCGAAGCCTCGGCTGAAAAATCCGAGGTTTCAGCGGGTATTTCCCCGCCTTCATGGTCAAAGCTGCTTTCCAGGCCGGTATCCTCGGGGAAAGTCTCATCCGCATCACGGGAATTTTCGTCCTTCCGGGCCCGGGCATGGTTGACCGTAAGGGTTCTGCCCCGGAAATTTACGCCATTCAGGGCGGTGATAAGCTCTTCCGCAACGCTGGTACGGACCTGTATAAAGGAATAGTTGTTCAGGATATTGATGAGTCCGATATCATCCTTGGAAATTTGTGTCTTGGTGCCGATGAGCCCCAGGATTTCCCGGGGGAAAACCCGCCGATTCCGGCCTATGCTGATAAATATCCGGGTGGATTCTTCTTCCGGCAGGGGCTGCCGTGCCGCTTCGGCTCCCTCGGCGGGGTTCCGTTTGCTCTTGGGGGCGGCGGGCGCTACTTGCAACGCAGTTCCCCGGGCATTACCCGCCGGCTTCTCCCGGCTGCCTTTAGCCGTCTCGAAAGCCCCGGATTTGCGTGATCGACCGGTTCCCTGATCCTGGATCATCAGCAGATATGCCGCCAGGTAGGAGCGCCGGAAAAAGGAAACCTTCTTCCGGAAAAGGGAACGGTATTGGTTGAGCAGTTTGGGATCCGCCTCGGTCTGAATCTTTTCAAGAATTTCATCTAGACGGTTTTTAATTTTTTCTTCATTAAATAAAACGGACATTCATTTTTCCTATTGTTAAAATTTGTCTTAGCATGACATATATATAGTATTTACTCAATACACTATTTTTTTCTTTGCCCTTTCCGGTACCGGATAACATAGGGGGTGAAGGATCCCCGAAGCAGCACCCGTGAAAACCCATCGGCTGTCTGGGGGACGTCGATGAGTATTTCTGCCGCTGCTTTGGCCGCCGGGGTTTCCAGGAGCCGGGTAAGTAGGGCTTCCCCCAGGCCCAGGCCCCGGTATTCCGGGCGGACTTCCAGGGCGGCAATTTCCAGGATTTCCCCCCGGAGTTTGCCTGCTATATAAGCGGCAAACTCCCCACCGCTGGTTTCGGCAACCAGGGCCGGTTCCCCGGGAAATAGCCAGGGCGTTTCGCCCAGGGGGGCTTGTGGGCCGCCCGCCGCTTCTTCAAGGCAGAGCCGATGCAGGGTTTCCGCCGCCGTTTCATCCGCAGCCAGGCTTTCCCGGAACAGGAAATCTTCCAGCACCAGATCCTCAGTTTCCTCAGGCTCTTCGCCTAACCGTTCCAAGCCCCATTTTTCCCTGAGGGAGTTGTACCAGAAGCGCAGCTCCTTTTTCATTTCCTGTTCTTTGAAGGCGAACCAGAGCTTTTCCGCCTCCGGATAGGGGGCCAGGGCATCCTTAAAGGCACGGAATACCCCCTTCCCACGGTTCAGGGCTCCGGTGAGCCGCTTTTGGATTAGCGGGTTCTTGAAACTCGCAGCAAAACGCTCCATTACCCGGTAGCCATCCGCGGAATCCCATTCGGGGATGCTGATAAATCGGTCGTCTTTGTCATCCGCCCAGTCTATGTCGTCTTCACTGACCACCATCCCTTCCTGGGTATCCAGGAAGAGGGTACCGAATTGATCCTCCATGGCAAAGAGGAGATCGTCGATTAATGCGTCGGTAAGTTCAAACTGCATTCTTATACTCCCATGCAGGTTCCCACTGAAATTGCGGTATCGATCATATAATGATCCTGCGGGACGGTTTTAACCCCTTCCGCAGGGACCCTGAGATCTACGGAGCTTATGGATTCCCCTTTCAGGGCGACCATCCTGCCGTATTCGCCTTTGGCCAGAAGTTTTGCCGCGGCGGTTCCCAGGCTGGTGGCCAGGACCCGATCGGAGGCGCTGGGTATGCCCCCTCGCTGCACATAGCCCAGCACCGTTGCCCTGGTTTCCAGGCCCGTTTCGGCCTCAATTTCCCCGGCTATCCGGTAGCCTATGGATGGAACCACAGTTTGTTCCCGGTATTTCTTTCGTTCCTTTTTGTCCATTGCCGCTTCCTCAATCGACATGGCCCCCTCGGCTACTACCACGATGGAAAAGCCCCTGCCGCTTTGGGTACGTTTTTCCAGGTGGCGGCCTATGGCCTTAATGTCGTAGGGGATTTCCGGTATCAGGATGACGTCCCCCCCGCCGGCTATCCCCGCGTAGAGCGCCAGCCAACCCGCCTTGTGGCCCATAAGCTCAATGATCATCACCCGGTTATGGCTCTGGGCGGTGGAATGGAGCCGGTCTATGGCCTCGGTGGCGATGGACAGGGCTGAGTGGAAGCCAAAGGTTCGGTCGGTGCCGATAATATCATTGTCGATGGTTTTTGGGAGCCCCAGGACATTCAGCCCCTCCTTGGCGAGGAGGTAGCCCGTGGTATTGGTGCCGTTCCCCCCCAGGACTACCAGGCAATCCAGGTTCAGTTTCCGGTAGTTTTCCTTAATCAGCTCTACCTTGTCTTCCTCGATGTCGCTGCTGTACTCCTTAGGCCGAGCCTTAAAGGGCTTTTCCCGGCTGGCCCCCAGGATGGTGCCCCCCCGGGTGAGGATCCCCATAAAGTCCACCGGCCGCAGTATGCGCCAGTCCTCGTCGATGAGGCCCCGGTAGCCATTGGCGATACCCACAGCGGTCATGTTGTACCTGTCGTGGGCAGCCCGGCACACACCCCGGATGGCGGCGTTCAGTCCCGGGCAATCCCCCCCTGCGGTAAGGATCCCGAAGGTTTTTGTCGCACTCTGTTCTACGGCTGCCATGGCGGCCCCCTTGTGTTTGTTACTTTTCCCGTCGATATAGTATTAGAGTTGTTTAAAAACCAACTAGGTTTCCTCACAAGTTCATTATATTAAAGAAAGAGACAAAATGGGAAGAACGGTACTTTTAATATGCACTTTCGGCCTCCTGTTTTCCGGCACCCCGGGGCTCTTTGCCGACGAGGAAACCGAGCGGACTCTGAGGGCCTTTGCGGATCCTGCCCGGGTTTGGGGAACCGGGGTGGAGGGGGTGATTGAGGAAGCCTACCGCCAGTGCTTTAAGACCTATATCCTGGACGGCAAGGTGATGAACCTCCGTATGCCCTTTGCCCAAAACAACGAGCGGGACCAGCTTTCGGACCAGACCTGGGAATTCCAGGGGGGCGGCAAGGCTGATCCGGTTTCCCTGTGGGAAATTATCACCGGAATCCTGTACTCCGATGAATTTGAGAGCTATGCCGGAATTCTGGGGGACGGGAAGGAAAAGGTGATGATCCTGGACATCCCCACCAGAACCTGGACCAGTTCCCGTGATCTTTTTGACATAGCCCGAATGAAAGCCGGGGCCTACCGGGGCCTGCCCCACCGTCCCTATGTACTCGTAAATGGCGAGGGGCTCAGCGAAGCGGACGTGTACAATTATTTATATTGTCTGGGCTGGGTGGGTATGGACTGCTCGGGCTTTGTCTGGCATACCCTTAGCTATATAGCCCGCAAGGGGGGGGTCACCTTGGCTGGGCCCTGCGCCGGGCCATCGGCATTCCCCGGGGGGGGGAGCCTTCCTACTATGTGGGGACCTGGTTCTTCAATTCCCGGACACCGGAAATCATCGCCGTCCGGGATGAGATCCGCAGCATTAAACCTGCGGATGTGCTGCTCTTCCGGGGCTCCAGCGGGGGGGTGGTTCATTCCGCCATTATCCAATCGGTGGATCTGAACGAGGGGGTCATCCGCTACCTCCAAAGCACCGACGAGGCGCCCCTGAACGAGCGGGGGGTCCACGAATCCCTCATCTACTTCAACCCCGCCCACCCCGAACTAAGCCTGGGCGACCCTTCCCTGGTCTGGACCCAGGCCCGGTACCCCTCCTTCCCGGGTGAAATGGCCTCGGCCTTCTCTGACGACGGGGAACGCTACCGTGCCTTCGGCGGCGGGCGGGTGGTGCGGCTCCGGGCCCTGGCAGCGCCGATTCAGAAGATTAACCAGGGGCGATAGTGACTTCAATCACGATTTAAGAAATTTTTCTTAATAAAAGGCGCCATAGGTATGATAATTAACTATGGACAAAGCAATCCCCATACAAACCTTTATTCGCGAAATTCGCGGGCGTAAAGTGATGCTTGATAGCGACTTGGCCGCTTTGTATCAGGTTGAGACCAAGGTGTTAAACCAGGCGGTAAAACGGAATATTGGGCGCTTTCCCTCGGACTTCATGTTCCAACTGGACCCGGAAGAATGGGAGACTTTGAGGTCACAAATTGTGACCACAAAAACCGATGAAAAAAGGGGCGGCCGGCGGGCGGCGCCATACGCATTTACCGAACATGGCATTTTAATGCTATCTAGTGTTTTAAAAAGCGATATCGCCATTGATGTGAATATCAAAATAATGCGGGTATTTGTTCAAATGCGCCAATATGCACTTTCACAAACCGATACAAGCGGGCAAATTGTGGAGTTACGTAGGCTATTGCTCCTTTATATTGATCGCAATGATAAACGGGTGGATGATATTCTCAGGGTGCTGAACAGTTTTATCGCAAGTCCACCTAAGACAAAGCCAATCGGCTTCAGGGCCAACCACGAAGATACAGGTAAAACGCCTCTCTGATTTTCTAGTTTGGTATAACTAACTCTTTACATTCCCCCGGAAGAATGGTATCTTAAAGATAGTTTTATCTAACATTTTGCCGAGGACCCTTATGACCACCGATGTTCAGAATTCAAGAAATGATCTTCCCGATTTTTTCCGGGACCTTAAAAATGGGCTCCCCATACGGATGCTGGTCGCCCCGGCGGCCTTCGCCGTCCTGGAGGATCTTCCCCGCATCCTGGGGTATCTCCGTTCCCTGGGGGTTATGGCCTTTCATCCCGTACTGCCCTATGCGGATATTACCCTGTGGGCCTATTACCGCAGCCTGGGTGAATGTTCCGGGAAGCCCCTGATCACATCCGCCTGTGTCGGTATGAACTGGTTTCTTAAGCATACGCACCCGGAATACGCTGAATTTATTACCCCTGTGTACAGCCCCCTGCTCTGTACGGCCCGATACCTCCGGTCATACCGGGGGATAACGGAGCGCATTGCCTTTCTTTCCCCCTGTGTTTTAAAGCGCAGAGAATTTGTGCTGGAGAACCGTGAGGAACTGGTGCATTACAATGTTACTATCAATGCGCTTTCCGCATGGCTCAAAGAAAATCCTGTTGATATAAGCCAATATGAGCCTTGTCTGCCGGAAAGCGATGGATATGGACCGGGTTTAACCCTGGCTGCTTTCGGCAGTATCGGTAAATGCCTGTCCGCCCTGGATACCGGCGTGGAGTACCTGATTGAACAGGGGCTTGAGAATGCCGCCAGCCGTTTTTCGGAGCGGGGCGCCTTTTCGGAAACCCAGATGATACCCTTTGTGTTTGAAACCTACGCATGCGAAGGGGGCTGCGCTAATGGGTCGGGGGTCAGGGGAATGCAATACCCGGCGTCTAACGGCGGCGCCTTTCTTGAAAAAAGTACCGCCCCGGGAAAACCGGAGGCGGTACTGGAATTATTCTCATCCTATGACCAAACCCTGGACCGCGCTGATTTCCGTCACCGGCCCAATTGAACCGGTGGCGCTGCGTTTAGTACTTAATTAAAATTTTCAAGCACATACCCTTTCCGGGCTTCATTGGGAATGAACGAATATTTGTGGAAAATATCGTTCTCTCCCATGATCACAGAATAGTTATCATACCGGGTGTTATTGTAGGCAAAGAAACCGTCGGGGTACCAGAGCATGATACGCCTGGGGTGTTTGTTGAGAAGCCCCTGGAGGTAGTGGGATGCGGCGAGCCGTTCTTCCCCGCTTACTGCGGCTTCCCAGGCTACCATGGCCTCATCCCGTTCCTTGAAGGGGACGATGTCGTTTTTTTGTTCACCGAACAAGAGGACCATCATCATGTCATCATCCGCAAGGCCGTGGGGAACAAATTCGCCCACAGTCATGTTGTAGTTCCCGGTGACGTTCACCGCCTCCGAATAGGCGGCGCTTTCCAGGGCCTCCACATGGGCCTTGAGGTTTATCGCCCCCAGGTGTTCGGTGATGATCTCTGCAGCCCGGACATAGAGAGGCGCCGAGGCGTCCACCAGGATGCGCCAGTTAATGGGATTACCCTCGGGGGTTTCCCTGAGCCCGTCGCCGTTCCGGTCTACATAACCCAGCTCGGTAAAAAGCTGGGCGGCCTTTTCGGGATCGTAGGGCTGGGAATTGTTGGGGCTGGTGTGGAACGAGCGGGGGTGGGGGTAGCCCACAGTACCGGTAATGCCCCGGCCGAGTCCCACGATGCGTAGAAGTTCGTCCCGGTTGATGGCGTAGCTTATGGCCTCCCTGAAAGCCAGGTCCCCGAAGGGCAGCTTGGTGGTGTCCAGGGTAATGCAGGCGCCCCAGAGGTAGGGGGTCTTAACGATAGTAACGTTGGGGACCTTGGACCATTCCTCCACCATTTCCGGCGGCAGGTTCCGGGCCGCCCCGTCGATCTCGCCGCTCCGCAGGGCGGTGAACATGGTGGAGAAATCCCGGATCACCACCAGGTTGAGCTTATTTACCAGGGGCTTTCCCAGATGGTAATCCGCATTGGCTTCCAGTTTGTAGTATTCCCCCACTTTATAATCCACCAGCTTATAAGGGCCGGTACCTATGGACTTTCCCGTAAACTGCCGGGGGTCCTGGATGTTTTCCCATTGGGCCTTTTGAACAATGGGCAGCTCGGCGCAGGGTTCCCGATCAAAATAGGGCATGGGATAGGCCCCGGCTACCCGCAGGGTAAGATCGTCAATAACCGTGATGCCTTCCCCGGGGAGACGGGGGGCGGAACTGGTATGATGGGAATAACGGTTATTTGAAGGCCCTTCCCGGTTATAGTCAATCGTAAATTTGACATCCGCAGAGGTGAGGGGGGTCCCGTCGTGCCATTTTATTCCGGGCTTGAGTTTGATCTCCCAAACCAGGTTGTCATCGGTAACCGGCCTGATATACTCCGCCAGGATCATCTTCGGCGCTGGGCCATAAGGATTAGGCCCCGCGAGCTTTTCGTTGATCGCGTCCAGGACCCAGGGGCTATAGGACCCGCCCCCCCAAGTGGTAACGCTCCCGGCGTCATCATAAATACCAATGGTAAGCTCCTCCGCCGTCTGGGGCCCCCTTCCGGAACCATCCCCGGAAGATCCGGTCTTTTTCTGTCCACAAGACATGAGAACAGAAATACAAACTAAAAAAACCAAAACACGCGTTTTCATAAAAACACTCCTCTTCTTATCATTCATTACCACCACTGTGGCATTTTAAATTCCCAGATCTTGAACAATTTTATTAATATGTTCCCGCATCATGGGGGAACGTTCGTAAAGCGCTGCCCCCTGCCGTTCTGCGGACACCACCTCATTATCCAGGGGAAGAAAACCGGCAAAGGTGAATTCGGGCATCTCATCTTTCAGAAATTGTATGTCCTCCGGGGAACGTATCTTGTTTCCCAGGGCGTAGCCATGCTGTACACCTAAATCCAGGGACATCTTCAGGATTTCTTTCGCAGCTTTAATGCTCCGGGTTCCCGGTTCCACCACCAGAAACATTGCGTCCACCCCCTTGGCGGTTCCCCGGCCCATATGTTCCGTCCCGGCCACCATGTCCATGATGACCGTTTCCTTTTCCTTTAAAATGAGGTGGGTCACCAGAGCCTTGAGCATGGCGTTCTCCGCGCAGGCGCAGCCTTGATCTGCCCCCCGGACTGCGCCCATCATAAGAAAGCTGATGTTTTTTATCCGCCGGGAAAATTTTTCCGGAATATCCTTTACCCGGGGGTTGGTCTTAAAGAAGGAGCCGTACTCGCCGCTTTTAGCCCCGGTCCTTTCCTCAAGGAGATCCCGCATATCAATAATGGGCCGTATCTCGGCGATTTCCTCTGGGGAAAAACCGAGGGCCTCTCCCAGAGTAGGGTTTACATCCGCATCAATGGCATAGACTTCCCGGCCCTGCTCGGCAAGGCAGTAGGTCAAAAGGGCAGTAAAGGTGGTTTTGCCCACCCCGCCTTTGCCGCATACCGCAATTTTTTTCATGTCCTGTTTTTTCCTCCTATATAAATGAAGTCTTAATCATCAAAACGCCTAAGGCGCTTATAAACAGTGAACTGAAATAGGGAAGGCTTTGGAGAACCAGGGCAAAACGCCGTTGGCCCGCCAGGAGCCGCTTGGTCAAAACAATGGCCATTCCCACAAGGATAAGGGCGAAGGCAAGGCCCAGGCTGAAGAGGAAGATGATCCCCATGCCCATGCCCACCTTGCCCGCAGCGGTGGCTACCAGGAGTACCGCCAGGGCATCCGGGCAGGGGATGATCCCCCCGGTGATGCCCAGGGAGATCACCCTTCCCCAGGAAAGCTGGGTTTTCGGCATGGTAATCGCCCCCCGGGAAGCGTAGTTGCGGACCGCGCTGAAAAGAAGTTCCCGGGGCTCCTGGACAACGGCGTCGCTTTTTTGGATGAAAGTTTTTTCGCCGAGCTTTCCTATATATTTGATAGTTCTCTCCGACTGGGCCACCACCGCATCCACTGCTCCGGTTTTTATGGCCATTCTGAAAAACTCAGAACGCTGCCGTTCCTGGATAGCCCCGGGAAGCCTGACATGGGCGGAGCAGCCCGGAGAGCAGAGGGTAAAATTTTCCGCCCCCGCAGCCTTAAGGGATTCCTGAAGCTCACTGTCATCCTGGGCAATCATGAGGGCCTCATTCGCCTCCGCCGCCTGTCCGTCAATCAGAATATTCACCGTATCCCGTTCCAGTATCCTGAGGTTGGGGAGCAGGTGCGCATGATCCGTCTCCTTTCCCAGGATCCTTCTGATAAAGCTCCGTATGCCTATACCAATGATGAAAATACCGCAAGCCACGCTTAAGACCGGGACAAACTCCCCGGGTAGAAAAACTTTGGCCGCCGTGGAGGCCAGGAGGCCGAAGCCGTAGATACTTATGGTGTGGGTCAGGGTAAGGACTATACCCAAGCAGAAGGCGTGCAGCACCGTTCCCTGGTTGGCGATCAGGAAGGCCCCCACCAGGGCCTTGCCATGGCCGGGGGTAAAGGCGTGGAGGAAGCCTACACCCAGGGCGAGGATCAAAAGCAGCACAGGAATCCTACGGGATCCCGTGCCCCGGATAAAGTCCATGATCCCGGAACGTTCAAATCCGCTGCGGATAAATTCCCTGATGGCGGCTGTGGATAGGGGGGGCTTCTTTTTTTCAGGGGCCGCGGAGATCGGGAGCAAAGCCGCCGCCCTAGTCCGTTCAGCAGCCATGGCCGCCGCAAGGGCCGGGTCCAGGGCATACTGCAGCTCAAGTACGTCCTGAAGGAATTCATGCCGCTTTTCGCTCAGGAAAGCTATTTCTTCCGGGGCATTGTTTACGAGGCTTAAGGAATATACCGCGATTTCCGGGTAAAAAGAAAATTCATAACGCAAATTGCAACGAAGGTATCCGCCCTGATCCATTTCTGCTTCCGTGGTTTCTGCCCTGCCTTTTTTAGTAACTAGTGCATATTCCAGGATTATGGTAGAAACTCCGGCGGCGAAATAATCCCATTCAGAGGCGGTGAAATTTTCAAATGACAGTTTTTCTGTCTTGCCGTCAAAGTCAACCTTCAGGGTTTTCAAAAAAAATTCAGAAAACGCCAGGATATCCTTTTCTTCAAAAATTTTGTTTTTATCAGGATCCAGAGTTTTTAGAAAGGCTGTACTGAACAGAACCCCGGATGAAATATCAAATTTAAAGTTGACAGTATCCTTGTTTACTTCGACCGTGGTTTTTACGGCGATCTCGTCGGCAATGTGCGCAAACAGGGGGAGGGGAAAGGAAATAAACAGCAGCCCAAGAAGGGCCGCAAGTTTTGCCGAGGGGATCATTTTGTTCATACAGTCAGGGCATAACCCGAATCATCCGGTGCAGCCGCAGGAAGCGTCGGGGTCTCCACAGCGGAGATCAATTCTCTGGTATACCCATGGACGGGATGATGGATTAACTTGTGGGCGTCCGCCTCTTCCACCACCGCCCCTTCATGCATCACCATCAGGCGGTCGCAGAAATGGTAGGCCAGGGAAAGGTCGTGGGTAATGAAGATGTACCCCATATTGTAACGGCTCCGCAGCTCTTCCATGAGCTTTAACAGTTCCTTGCGCAGGGAAGCGTCCAGCATGGAGCTGGGTTCATCGGCTATGATGTACCGGGGTTTGGCCACCACTGCCCGGGCAAAGGAGAGACGCTGCCGCTGTCCTCCGGAAAGCTCATTTGGGGTCCGCCTCAGGAAGGCGTCGCTATAGGGAAGATGCACATCCTGCAATGCGGCGTGGACCCGCTCCTTCATCTCCTCCTGGGTGTATCCTCCCTCAATAACCATGGGTTCCGCCGCAATATCGAAGAGAGTTTTATTATTATGCAGGGACTGATAGGGATCCTGAAAAACCAGGTGTATCTTCCGGGCTGCCCTTGCGCGTTCCGCTCCCTTCATCAGGTGCAGGGCTTCTCCGTTCAGGAATATTTCCCCGCCATCGGGCTTTTCCAGGCCCATGATGAGCCGGCTTACAGTGGTCTTGCCTGAGCCGCTGCCCCCTATGAGACCCAGAACTTCTCCGGGCCGCAGGGTAAAGGAAACATCCTGTACCGCATGGATGGGCGCAGAAGCCTTCTTGAAGAGCCCCTGCCTTGAGTAAAAGGTTTTGGAAAGGGATCGGACTACCAAGGCCTCCTTTAGAAGCCCGGCCTCTTTCAGAGGTCCGGTTTCTGAAGGAATATCGGATTCCACAGAAAGTTTTACTGTCGTAGCTATTCTTTCTGTTCCGAAATTCTGATCCCGTACCCAGGTCTTGGGCTGATCCAGCCGAGGGAAGTTGTTGAAAAGACTGGCGGTGTGGAAATGACGGTGATGCTGATAGACCTCAGCCATGGAACCGTAGTCAACAAACTCTCCTTTGTACATCACTGCTAGGCTGTCGCTGTAGTTCATTGCCAGGGGCAGATCGTGGGTGATGAGGATGATGGAAATGGATAGCCGATCCTTCAGTTCCATCAGTAGATCCAGGATGCTTTTTTGGACCAGCACATCCAGCCCTGTGGTGGGTTCATCCGCAATGAGGATGTCCGGGTTATTCGCCAGGGCCATGGCGATTACAATCCGCTGCTTCATGCCCCCGGAAAGCTCATGGTTATAGCAATCCTGCCGGGACTGGTCTATCCCCACAAAGTCCAGGAGCCGGGCTACCTGGGCATTTTCTTCCTGGCGGGGTACTTTCCGGTGTATCCTGATGGCTTCGATTAACTGCTTTCGCAGGGAAACTACCGGGTTCAGAGTATTCATGGCGTTCTGGGGCACATAGGCGATGGTTTTTCCCCGGATGGTGAGGATCTTCATCTTTCCTGCCAGGAGCATATTTTCCCCGTGGATAAAGACCGATCCGCCGGTAAGTTCCGCAGGGTGGCGCAGGAGCCCTAGGATGGTCATGGCCAGGGTCGTCTTGCCGCACCCCGATTCCCCCACGATCCCCAGCACTTCTTTTTTTCGCAGGGTCAGGGAGGTCCCGGAAACGGCGAGGTATTCATCATGACCGGTGTTGTAGCACACACTAATATTGTTCAGAACTAAGGGTAGTGATTCTGCGGTTCTTTCACCGGCATCCTGTTCCCGGGATTTTTTGAAGGAACCGTAGGAAGAGTACAGAGTCCCCCGCTTCCCGGCCAGGGAAAACCCGATCAGGGAAAAGGAAAGGCAGGAAAGGCTTATGAGGAGCCCTGGGGGGAGTACCCAGTAAACCCATGCGCCGGTGAGGAAGGCTGCCCGGGTATTGGCAAAGAAGAGCATACTCCCCCAGCTTTTGGAAATCGGGTCCCCCAAGCCAAGAAAGCTCAGGGATGATTCGATCAGGATGGCGCTCTGGGCCACCAGGACGAACTGGGGCACTATGAGGGGCATCAGATCCGGCAGGGTATGGCGCAAAATTATCTTCCAGGACTTTTCCCCCATGGCCCGGGCGGCGTCTATATAGCCGCAGTTCCGGGTTTTCATAACCTGGGACCGCAGTTCCCGGCAGGGATGGGCCCACATGACCAGGGAAATTACCAGGATCTGGGTTCCCATGCCCGGGCCGAGGAACACTCCCAGGACTATGACCAGGGGGAGGAAGGGCAGGGACATGATCAAGTCCACCACCCGCATGATGATCCGGTCCAGGCCGCCCCCGAAGTAACCGGAAGCCAGGGCGGCGATCACCGCCACCGCGGTGGCGTAAAAGGCGGCGAAAAGGCCCACGGAAAGGGAGATTCTGCCTCCGTACATCAGCTCGGAAAGGAGATCGTGCCCCACATCGTTACAGCCCAGGATGTGGGCGGAATCGGGTTTTTCAAAGGGAGTGCCGCTGCGCTCAAAGGGATTGTAAGGCGCCACTATCGGCGCAAGGATACTGACTCCGCCTATGATCGACAGGAGCAGGGCTCCCAAAAGGCCTAAACGGTATTCGGGGCGGCATAAACGAAGAAGGAACTTTTTCATGCTTCCACCACCTGGCGCCTGACCCGGGGGTCCAGCAGGGGATACCCCAAATCGGCTATGAGGTTGCAAATCAGGATACTTACCGAAATGACCAGGAAACTGCCCTGCAAAAGGTTGTAGTCCCGGGCTCGGACGCTTTCATAGATGGTGTTCCCAATGCCGGGATAGGAAAACACGGTTTCCACCACCGCGGCGCCCCCTACCATAGCCCCGAGCCCGGACATCAGGTTGGTGTAAATGGGGAGTATGGCGTTTCTCAGGGCGTGGGTAAAGAGTATCTTCTTTTCCCTGAGCCCCTTGGCGTGGGCCAGGAGTATATAATCATCCTCCATGGCGATGACCATGG